>JBMOQZ010000136.1:0-2426 GCA_049322475.1 Myxococcota bacterium
CGCTTCTTGGCCTTGACGTTGTTCTTGTTCTGGACCGGGGTCTTGTCCCCGGACGTCTGCGGGCGGGTCTTCGGGTCCTCCTGCCGGTTGCCCTGGGGGGTCGGACGGTTGGTCGGCTGGGACTTCTTCTCGGCCATGGAATCCTCCTCGTGGAGCGCCCACGCGGGCGCTCCTCCCCACGTGCGCGCGGAGGGGGAGGTCGACAAGCGGATCATGCGCGTCCGACCGTATAAACTTTCATGGTATTGGTGGCGCCCTTCATCGGCGTGTTCCCCGCCAGCGCCACCACCTCCTGCCCGCGCTGCACGAGCCCGCGCTGCAGCAGGATCTGCTCGCCGATGGCGATGAGCTCGTCGGTGCTCGCGACGGTGGGCGCGCGCACGGGGGTCACGCCCCACGCGAGCGCGAGGCGGTCGTACGTCGTCTGGTTCGGCGTCAGGGCGTAGATCGGGGCCTGGGGGCGCGACTTCGACGCGATGAGCGCGGTGGAGCCGGACCACGTGAACACGATCAGCGGCCGGTGGATCTCGCGGACGGCGTAGCAGGCCGAGCGCACGACCGTGTGCGACGGCCCGGCGAGCACCGTGACCTCGTCGAGCGGCGGCCGCATCCACGGGCTGTTCTCCACCTCGCGCGCGATGCGGTCCATCGTCTCGACCGCCTTGATGGGGTAGCGCCCCGTGGCCGTCTCGCCGGAGAGCATGACGGCGTCGGTGCCGTCGAGGATCGCGTTCGCGACGTCGGTGGTCTCCGCGCGCGTGGGGCGCGGGTTGCGCTCCATCGAGTCGAGCATCTGCGTGGCGGTGATCACCAGCACGCCCGCCCGGTTGGCGGCGGCGATGAGGTTCTTCTGGATGACCGGCACCTTCTCGAGGTTGACCTCCACGCCCAGATCGCCGCGGGCGACCATGATCCCCTCGACGGCGGGCAGGATGTCCTGGATGTTGGCCACGCCCTGCGGCTTCTCGATCTTCGCGACGATGGGGATGTCGGGCGAGCCGAGGCGGCGCAGGTGCTCGCGCAGCTCCAGCACGTCGGTGGCCTCGCGCACGAAGGAGAGCGCGACGTAGTCGACCCCGGCGGCCACGCCGACCTCGAGGTCCTCGAGGTCCTTCTCGGTGAGGCAGGGCGCGCTCACCGAGACGCCCGGGATGTTGATGCCCTTGTGCGAGCCGAGCGCGCCGCCCTCGTCGATGCGGATGTCGACCTCCGCGGGGTCGAGGTCGCGCCGCACGGCGACGACCGCGCCGGAGAGGGCGCCGTCCGCGAAGAGCACGCGCTCGCCCGGCCGCACGTCGCCGGCCATGCCGACGTAGGTGGTGCCGACGCGGTTGCCCTGGGCCGCGTACTCCTCGTCCATCACCACGGTGAGGACGTCGCCCTCGGCGAGCTGCAGCGGCTCGGGCACCTTGCCCGTGCGGATCTTGGGGCCCTGCAGGTCGAGCAGGATGCCGACCGCGCGATCGAGGCGGGTCGCCGCCCGCCGCACGCGCGCGACGGCCTCGCGGATGCCCTCCGGCGTCGCGTGCGAGCAGTTGATGCGGCAGACGTCCACCCCGGCGGCGAGCAACGCGACGAGCTGGTCGGGCTCCCGGGTGGCCGGGCCGAGGGTGGCGACGATCTTCGTGCGACGGGCTTGCATCCCCGAGCCTTAATCGCCCGCGGCCCTCCCTCCCTCCGGCGCGGTCGCCCGATCGGGTAGAGGACGCGTCCATGGGCACGACCCCGCCGTCGCCGCACCCGGGCGCCGATCTGCTCGAGGTCGTGCGCCTCGCCGTCGAGCGCGAGGGGCACCTCCTCACCGCCGGCGAGCTCGCCGTCGCCGACGCGATCCTCGCGCTCCCGGACGCGCCGCGCGAGCTCTACGCGCGCCTGCTCGCCCGCGAGGGGCCGGTCTTCCGCGTGCGGGCGCTCCGCTACGAGCTCGACGTGGCGGGCGCCGTCGCGGCGCTCGTCGCGGCGGGGCTCGCCCACGTCGCGATCCCCGACGACCGGTGCGCCGGCGCCTTCGACGCGGAGGCGCTGCGCGCGGCGTGCCGCCGGCTCGGGCTCGACGCGAAGGGGCGCCGCGGCGAGCTCGTCGAGCGGCTCGAGGGGCGGCGCTGGGTGGACGAGCCCGTCGTGATGCCCGGCCACGCCGGGCTCGTGGCGCGCCTCGAGCGGTTCGCGGGGGTGGGGCGCACGCAGCTCGTGCTGGAGCGGCTCGGGAAGCTCGCCTGGGCGAGCTACACGCCCACGGGCGGGCCCGGGCTCTTCCGCGACCGCGCCGCGGTGCTCCGCTACGAGCGCGCGCGCGCCGGGCTCTGGGAGGAGGGGGAGGCGCTCGCCGTCGCGCTCGCGGGGCGGCGCTCCTTCGGGCCCGACCCGTGGCGGCGCGCCGTGGAGGCCGTGCTCGCCGGGGATCCGGGCCCCGACGTGTTGCGCGG
>JBMOQZ010000137.1:0-21901 GCA_049322475.1 Myxococcota bacterium
AGTTCAGCCCATGATGTTCGCCCTCGACCTCGCGTTCGCCCACGGCGGGGAGGACCACGGCGCCCCCGCGGCCGCCCCGGCGGCCGCCGCGGACGTTCCGAGCGTGGCCGCGTCGGGCTCGGTATTCGAGACGGTGCTGCGGGCGCCCGAGGGGCTCTCGGGGAACGCCACCCTGCTCGTCGCCGACTGGGCGACGAGCGCCCCGATCGCCGAGGGGACAGCTACCCTCTCTCTCACCGGCCCCGGTCCCGCGCAGGCCGAGTTCGTCCCCACCCGGCAGGCCGGGACGTGGACGGCGCCGCTTGCGTTCCCTTCGCCGGGCGCCTACGCGGGCGCGCTGGTCGTGACGTCGGGAGAGCGGTCCGACCTGCTCGCGGTCCCCGAGATCGCCGTCGGCGCGCCGCACGAGCACGCCGACGACGGCCCGGCGAGCTGGAGCGTACCCGTCGTCGTGAGCGGGATCGGCCTCGCGCTCCTCGTCGGGCTCGCCGCAGGGTGGTTCGCGGGCCGGCGCGGCAGAGGGGCGCGGCGGCTGGCCTCGGCGGCCGCTCTCGTCGCCGTCGCGGTCGCCGCCGAGCGCGTGAACGCCCATGGAGGCGAGGACCACGGCGCGCCCGCGGCCGCCGCACCCGCGCAGGGCGGGGCGCTGGCCCTGCGCATGGAGAGCCAGTTCCTCCTGGAGGTGCGGACGCAGCCCGTAGTACGCGACGTGTTCGTCGAGCAGGTCGAGGCGCTGGGCCGCTTCCTCGCGCGGCCCGGGGCCACCGCGACGCTCCGCGCGCCGGTCGCGGGGCTCCTGCGTGCCCCGGACGGCGGTTTCCCGACGCCGGGACAGGAGGTCCGCGCCGGCGACGTCCTCGCGCTGATCGCAGAGACTGCCCCTGCCGGCGAACGGGCCGCCCTCGCGCAGGGAGAGGCAGAGGTCCACACGGCCCTCGCCGAGGCGCGCGCCCGGCTCGCCCTGGCCGAGCGGGACGCCGCCCGCGCCGCGGAGCTGGGCGACGCGATCAGCCCACGGGAGCGGCTCCAGCGCGAGCAGGCCGTGGCGTCCGCGCGGGAGGCCCTCCTCCACGCCGAGCGTGCCGCGGCCTCGTTCGGGAGTCGCACCCAGGTCCGCGCGCCGCTGCCCGGGCGGCTCGCCCACTCGGAGGCGCGCCCCGGTGACCACGTCGAGCCGGGGGATGCGCTCTTCCGCATCGTCGGCGGCGACGCGCTGTGGGTGGAGGTGGAGGTCCCGGAGGCGCAGGCCGCCCGCATCTCGGGCGGCGCGGCGGCGACGGTCGCGACCCCGGCCGGGGCCCTCCTCGACGCCGTCGTGCTCGACGCGGGGCAGGAGGTCGACCCCGCGACCGGGCACGTCACCATCACGATGGCGGTCCAGGGCGAGGACCCGTCTCTCCGGCCCGGGATGTCGGCCACCGCCTGGATCGACGCCGGCCCCCGTCGCGACGCGCTCGTCGTCCCCGACGCGTCCGTGGTCGAGTCGGGCGGTGAAGCGCTGGTGTTCGTCAAGACCGGCCCCGAGTCCTTCGCGGCGCGCCCGGTCCGCCTCCGCGGACGAGCCGGAGACGTCTGGGAGGTCTCGCAGGGCCTCTCCGCGGGCGAGCGCGCCGTCGTGCAGGGGACCTACGCGCTCCGCAGCCTGGCCGGGAGGTAGCGGGTGTTCAACGCGCTCATCCGCTTCTCGCTGCAGAACCGCCTGTTCGTACTGCTCGCCGCAGCGCTGGTGCTCGCCTGGGGTGGCTGGACGCTGCGAACGCTCCCCGTCGACGTGTTCCCGGACCTGAACCGGCCGACCGTCACGCTGCTCACCGAGTCCGGCGGCCTCTCCCCGGAGGAGGTCGAGCTCCTCGTCACGCGCCCGCTCGAGACGGCGATGAACGGGGCGCCGGGCGTGGAGCGCGTCCGCTCGCAGTCGGCCCCGGGCCTCTCCGTCGTGTGGGTCGAGTTCGACTGGGACGTCGACATCTACCGGGCCCGCCAGCAGGTCGCCGAGCGGATCGCGCAGGTCGGAGAGCAGCTCCCCGAGAGCGTCACCCCCGCGATGGGGCCGATCAGCTCGATCATGGGCGAGATCCTGCTCGTGGGCGTGAGCTCGCCGGACGGGTCGGTCCCCGGTCCCGAGCTGCGGAGCCTCGCGGACTGGACGCTGCGGCCCCGCCTGCTCGCCATCGGCGGCATCAGCCAGGTCATCAACATCGGCGGCGGCGTCGAGCAGCTCCAGGTGCGTGTGCAGGCCGACCAGCTCGCGGCGCGCGACGTGTCCCTCGCGGAGGTCCGGGGCGCGGCGGCCGGCTCCCAGGCCAGCACGACCGGCGGCTTCCTGGAGCGGAAGAGCCAAGAGTACATGACCCGCGTGCTGGCGCGCACGGGTGACCCCGAGGCGATCGGCCGCACGCCCATCCGTCCCGACGCGGACGGGGGCGCGACCCTGCTGCGAGACGTCGCGCGCATCGAGCGGGGGCCGGGGGTCATGCGCGGCGACGCCGGCGTGAACGGGCACCCCGCGGTCATCCTCTCCGTGCAGAAGCAGCCCGGCGCGGACACCATCGGGCTGACCGGGGAGGTCGAGCACGCGCTCGACACGATCCGGGCCTCGCTCCCCGCCGGCGTCGAGGTCATCACGCTCTTCCGCCAGGCCGACTTCATCGAGGCGTCGATCGCCAACGTCGAGGAGGCGCTCCGTGACGGCGCGATCCTCGTCACCATCATCCTCGTCCTGTTCCTGCTCAACTTCCGGACGACGGTCATCACCCTGACCGCCATCCCGCTCTCCCTGCTCGTCGCCGCGCTCGTCCTCGACGCCTTCGGGCTCTCGGTGAACACGATGACGCTCGGCGGGCTCGCCGTCGCCATCGGGGAGCTCGTCGACGACGCGATCGTCGACGTCGAGAACGTCTTCCGGCGCCTGAAGGAGAACCGCCTGCGGCCCGACCCGCTCCCGATCGGGCGGGTCATCCTGCAGGCGAGCTCGGAGGTGCGGAACTCGATCGTGTTCTCCACCATCCTCGTCGTGCTCGTCTTCATCCCGCTCTTCGCGATGTCGGGCATCGAGGGCCGGCTCTTCACCCCGCTGGGCGTCGCCTACATCACCTCGATCCTCGCGTCGATGATCGTCTCGCTGACGGTCACGCCGGCGCTGTGCTTCTACCTCCTGCCGAAGGTCGCCGTCGTGAAGGAGCACGCGGACGGCTGGCTCGTCCGCAAGCTCAAGGCGCTCGACCGCGGGGTGCTCCGCTGGGCGCTGCCCCGCCCGCGGCTCGTCATGGGCGTGACGGCCGGGGCGGTCGCCCTCTCGGCCGCGACCGTGCCGTTCATGGGGACGAGCTTCCTGCCGGCCTTCAACGAGGGCACCGCGACCCTCAACCTCATCGCGCAGCCGGGCACCTCGCTCGCCGAGTCGAACCGCCTCGGCACGCTCGCCGAGCGGCTCCTCCTCTCCACCCCGGAGGTGAAGAGCGTGGGCCGCCGCACGGGCCGCGCGGAGATGGACGAGCACGCCGAGGGCGTCCACTACACCGAGATCGACGCCGACTTCGCCGAAGAGGGGCGCGAGCGCGAGGTCGTGCTCGCCGAGATCCGCGAGAAGCTCGCGCTCATCCCCGGGGTGGCCGTGAACATCGGCCAGCCCATCTCGCACCGGCTCGACCACCTGCTCTCCGGCGTGCGCGCGGAGATCGCGATCAAGGTCTTCGGCGAGGACCTCGCGCGCCTGCGCGAGCTCGGCGCCGCGGTCGCGGATCGGATCCGCGGCGTTCCCGGGCTCGCCGACCTGCAGGTCGAGCGGCAGGTACTCATCCCCCAGGTCCACGTCGAGCTGGACCGCGCCGCGGCACAGCGGTTCGGTATCCCGCCGGGCGCGTTCGCCGAGGACGTGGAGACCGCCCTGGCCGGGGCGCGGGTGGGCCAGCTCCTCGAAGGCATCCGGACCGTCGACGTGGTCGTCCGCTACGACGAGCGCTGGCGCGACGACCTCGAGGCCATCCGTAACGTCCCCGTCGTGCTGGACGACGGGCGCCACCTCACGCTCGACCAGCTCGCGGACGTACGTGCCGGCACCGGCCCCAACCAGGTGGTGCACGAGGACGGCCAGCGACGCATCGTCGTCAGCGCGAACACGCAGGACCGCGACGTCGGCAGCGTGGTGCAGGACATCGAGCGGGAGCTCGCGGGCCTGGCGCTCCCGCAGGGCTACTACCTCGACATCGGCGGCCAGTTCGAGAGCCAGCGCCAGGCCGCGCGCGTGATCGCGCTGCTCTCGATCCTCTCATTCGTCGGCATGTACGCGGTGCTCTATGCCCACTTCAAGAGCCACGCGATCACGTTGCAGGTGCTGCTCAACATCCCGCTCGCGCTCATCGGCTCCGTCGCCGCCCTCTGGATCGGCGGCGCCACGCTCTCCGTCGCGACGATGGTCGGCTTCATCACGCTCTGCGGCATCGCGACGCGCAACACCATCCTCATGATCTCGCACTACATCCACCTCGTGTCGGAGGAGGGGGAGGCCTTCGGGCCCGAGATGGTCGTGCGCGGCTCACTCGAGCGGCTCGTGCCGGTCGCGATGACCGCGCTCTGCGCCGGCATCGCGCTCATCCCGCTCGCCCTCGCCGGGGGAGAGCCCGGGAAGGAGATCCTCACCCCGGTCGCCCAGGTCATCCTCGGCGGCCTCGTCTCCTCCACCCTGCTCGACATGGTCGTCACCCCGACCGTCTTCCTCCGCTACGGTGGCCCCGCGCTCGCGGCCCTCGTGGCGGCCCGCAACCAACGCACGGAGTTCGCATGATCTGGTTCCTGCTCGCTGCCTGCTCGAACGAGCCGGCCACCCCGCCCGCGCCCGCCGAGGCGCCGCCGCCCGCCGCCCCGACCGCCCCCGCGCCCGCCGCGGACCACGCCACGCCGCACGCTCACGCCGCGCCGCACGGCGGCGAGGTGAAGAGCGTCGCCAGCGTCCACCTCGAGGCGAAGTTCATGCCCGAGGGGCTGCTCGTCTGGGTCACCGACAAGGACGAGAAGGCGCTCGACACCGCCGCCTACGCCGGCGCCACCGCCGTTCTCAAGGGCGACGGCGCCCCGCAGACCGTGACCTTCACTCCGATGGGGGAGCACCTCCACGCGCAGGCGACCCTGACGCACGGCGCGCCCGCGAGCGCGGTCGTGACGATCACCGTGGACGGAAAGCCCCAGAGCGTGCAGTTCTCCACCCCCGCCGTCGGGATGGCCGAGCACGAGCACACCTCGGTCCACGGCGGCGTGGTGAGCATGTGGGGCGACTACCACGTCGAGTACGCGCCGAAGGACGGCGAGTACCGCTTCTACATGACCGACGCGAAGCGCCAGTCGGTCACGACGGACGTCACCGGGTCCGTGAAGGACGGCGACAAGACGATCCCGCTGGAGCTCGACGCCGCGACGGGCATGCTGCACGGCAAAGGCGAGGGCGCCGGCACGCGCCCGGTGATGCTCGAGGCGAAGGTCGGGGACAAGGCCTTCTCGCTCGGGTTCGACGCCGCGGGCGGGAGCGGACACCACACGGAGGGCTCGGCGCACGGCGACGCGGCCGAGGGCGGGGGCCACGACCACGGGGCGCATGGGCACTGAAGTGCGGCGCCGACTCTCCGCGCTGGGGGTGGGCCTGCTCGCCGCCGTCGCTCTCGTCGAGCTCGCCGCGCGCGTCGCGCCGCCAGGCGCGCGCGCCCAGGTCGTCCGGTCGCGGTGGGGGCTCGAGCTGCGCGAGTCCAACGGTGTCGTCCTGTGGACCAGCGGCGACCGCGCCGGGCTGCGCGAGCCCGCCTGTCGAGGCGGAACCACCGTGGACGTCTTCGGGACTTCCATCCTCGGCGGAAGCTGGCTCCGGGACGAGGAGACGCTCGGCCCCCTGCTCGCCGACCTCGCGTGCGTCCGCAACCACGCCGAGCCGGCCTTTCAGGCGGAGACGATTCTGGCGCGGGCCCGCGAGGTGCTGCCCGCCGGCACGGCGGACGGCGTGATCTGGGAGCTCTGGCCGGGCAGCACCGGACACTACGAGCGGCTGGGGGACACGGCGTACAACCTCGGGGGGGCGCCGCCTCCCGCTCCGCTCCTCGCCGCGCTCGTCCCACGCGTGCGCGCGGTCGAGGTCGCCTGGCTTGCCGGCGTGGACACGGACCGGCGGCAGGACCCCTGGGAGGAGCTCCGCCGCACGACGTACGCGGCACTCGCGCTCGCGGGCGACCTCCCCGTCCTGTTCGTGGTCGCGCCGCCGCTCCACCAGCCGCTCGCCACCACGGTCGAGGAGACGCCCCCCTCACAGACGGCCCTCGTCGCGGATCTGCGCGCCCGCGGTGCCACCGTGGTCGAGCTCGCCGCGGCCCTTTCCGCGCACGACGTCGCCGCCCTCCGGTTCGACGCCTGCTGCCACTTCAACGCCGACGGCATGCGGGAGGTGGCCGCGGTCATCGAGCCCTGGATCGCGGCTTTGTAGATGACGGGGGGTGGCGCCGGACTCGCCCCCCCACGACGCCGACCCGTGCGGTCACGGGCCCGTCATCATCCAGGACACATGGGCACTGAGCTGGGAACCAAGGCTACGCCCGATGGAACGGTGCCAGGGTGGTCGCGGTGGCGAGCAGTAACCAGCGACTCTCTGGTCCCGAAATGGAATGCACGGGCCTAACTACCTGTGTTTTCTACGAGCCCGCTTGCACCCGGACGCGGGAAACGGCACCGAAGTGCACCCCGTTTCCAGACTGTCTGGCACCCTCGAGACGGCGCACTGGCGCGGACCCCGAGGCAGGGCTCCATCATCGCCACGAAGATCGAGGCCGAGCCCGCCGAGGAGCCCAAGTCGGGCAATATTCACGGAGGCGATCTCGACTGCAATCTCGCGTTGGCAGACCGCTTACCGCGGGAATCGCGCACGAAGCTATAATCGACAAGCACCCCGATTGGTGCCCAATCGGTCCTGTCACCCCCAGCGGGCCCCGTTCAGGAAGTCCGTCTACGAGAGAACTATCGCGCGAACGCCCTACTCGCAGGCATAGGTCGTCTCGTCCCAGTTCCCGCCGAAAGTCTCGACCTGCCAGATAGCGGTTTCCTCCTCCACGACGAAGATCTCTTCCGACCACACACACGTCTCCGCGTCGGAGACTGCGCACAGATTCCACGTTCCGACCGCGAACTCGAATACCTCACTCTCACCCGGGGGCACCAAACCGTCCGGAGAAAAGGCCCCCTGGAGCGCGCACGCACCGTCACCCATGCAGCTATAGAGTTGGTCGATTGCGAGCGCGCTGAAATTTCGCACTTCTATCGAGCCTGTAACGTCATCTTCGGTCGTGGCCGTGTCGTCCCCCACATCCGGGCCGTCCTGCGTGTCATTGATACTCGTTCCCGTATCGTTAGACGCATCGCATCCGGATGCAAAGGCAAACGATACGAGCAGGCTACGAATTCTCCGCATCCCAGTCCTCAGGGGTCTGGTGGTTGTCGTCATCGTCATCATCGTCGTCGGCGTCCTCGGGCCGATTAATCCGGGGGGACCAAGGTGGAAGGCCCGGCCCCGGGCCGCCTCCGGTGCCGCAGCATTCAAAGTTCCCCTCGCAGGTATCGGGGTTGAATCGCCACTCACAGATACCAGCGGACCCGCAGATCTCTGCAGCAATTAGCAACTGCATCATCTCCACGAGTAACGACCCCCAGCCACCATCGCACAGATCGGTCCAGTTTTCGTTCCAAGAATTGCCAGGCTGCGAATGTGACTCATTGGAGCTGTATTGGGCGGCGGAGGCGTCCATGGCGGACCTCATGCGTCCTGCGCGGCTTAGGGCTCGTCTCGCCAGATCCCCATGCCCCATCGCACTGCCTGAGTTGCGCGTCGAGGTCAACGAGCCCCCATCGAGACCAGCGTTCGTCCTCAAGGGTCGATCACCATCCGCTTCGCACCCACACCCCTCAACGCCGACAACGTCAGCGCCGCCCGTGAACAGTTGTAGCACTCGCCTATCGACTGCCATCATCGCTCCTTCCCGCAAGCCGCTCAATTCCTAGTAGGCAGCCGCGATGACGTCGAACGTCCCGCGTGCCGTGGTGGAGCTGACCTTGATGCCCACCTGCCCGTACATGACCGTGCCGGGGGAGATCGGATTGTTGACGTAGGGGTTCACGCGCGCGTTCGCGTTCGTGCTGTTGTCCCCGGCGACGCCGCCCAGGTCGTTCCAGCTGCCGGCGTCATCGGTCCG
Organism: Myxococcota bacterium; assembly: GCA_049322475.1. Classification (GTDB taxonomy): domain Bacteria; phylum Myxococcota_A; class UBA796; order UBA796; family SXON01; genus JBMOQZ01. The sequence goes on from JBMOQZ010000137.1 coordinate 8,217, forward strand.
GTCCATGTAGCGAACGGCCGGCTGCCATAGAATGGTGCCGTTGACCCCGTTCACGATGACCCCGAACATGAGGTTCGTGATGTCGAGCACCGGGAAGGGGTTCCCGATTGGGAAGTAGGCTACCTGGCTCGAGTTGAGATCGGGCTCGAGATTGAAGCTTCCCGAGGCCACAATACTCGCCTTGCCCGCGACCGCCGCCTGCACCGAAGCGAGGGCTTCACCAGCGGCGGACGACGCAGACGCTGCGATGCCGGCCTGCACCCATAGCTTGCCCGAGGTCGGCGTGAAGTTCTCGACGCTCACGCCGTTGGTGGTGCGCACGTTGGTGGAGAAGCTCCAGGCGTCCGGCAGGTCGGTAAGGACCTCCGCCGTGCGCCAGCACACCTTGTGCCGGTAGTTCCCAGCCAACGCGCGACGCTCATCGAGCACGCGCAGACCGCTGCTCCCCGCGCCGAAGGCCAGCATCCACGGCGTCGTGAGTACGGTGACGTAATCGGTCGCAGTCGCTCCTACCTGCTTGGTGATCTTCTTGGAGATCCGGGGCATATGAACCTCTGTGGCCTGAATACTGTCGCCTACCTGCTCCCGGGTCGCAAGCCCTTCGCTCTCTTTTTCTAATGAATGGGCTAATGGCCTCCATGTTCGCCCTTTCGTAGGAAGGACGCCCCCCCGGGGAGGCCTACCTCATCGAACAGGTCGTACTCGTGGTCATCGCTGTTTTCCGCCGCCCGCGCCTACTAGCATCTGGGAGTCCGGGCGGAAGGTCGGCCCGCCGACGTCGCGGTTCTCCAGCGTGGAGCCCTACCCCGGCGACGCACAGCGCGTCTTCGTCGCCCGCGAGCCCGTTCACCATCGGGGGGCGCCTACGACTTGGTTCGTCGCCACCCCAACCCAACGCACGAGCGACGCGCCGCCATTACGACCCCCGAGGTACCGGTCAACCCGATCGGCCCCAGAGCACCGAGTACGCGGAAGCGACGGCGCCGGTGAGAGCGGTCCACACGGCGCCGTCCCAGTGGAGAAGCTGCGAGGCCTCCCTCCCCACGCGAGCGCAGGCCTGGTACGGGGGCGCAGCCCTGGACCGCCACGAGCGCGCGTGCCGTCGCCGGGATGGCGGACGTCTCCTCGATCCAGCCGCCGCCGGTGCGCTGGAAGAACGACGACGTCTCGACGAGGAGCCACTCCGTGACCCAAACGATGCCTGTGACCCCGCCGGCCACATGTGACATGAAAATCCGTGGTGGACGTGGAGTGGAACCGCGCGCACGAGAGGTGCGTGAGGCCAGCCTTGCGTACCTTCCTCGCTTTCTCGCTCGCGCTCGCGGCGGCGCCGGCCGCGTGGGCGAATGGGGGCCACGCGATCGCGGCTCACGCGCCGCCAGCCCAGGACCTCGGCGTCCGAGAGGCCGGGGGCCTCGTCCTCTCCGCGCGGGCGAGGACCGACGAGGCGCTCGAGGTCGAGCTCCTCGTGGAGCGCCCCCTCGAGCCCCCCGATCCGCTGCTCGGCGCGCGCTCCCCCGTCGCGGGGGCGGACGTGACGATCGAGCTGTGGGCCAATGGCGGGCGGCTCGGGGGCGCCGAGACCGCGCACGCCGAGGGGGAGGCCGGCGTGTACGGCGCCCACTTCGCCGCGCCGCCGCCCGGTCGCTACGAGGTCCACGTCCGCGTCCAGGCGGAGGGCGGGAGCCCGGTCGACGCCACGTTCGACGTCGAGGTCGCCACGGCGGGTAGGGAGCCGACCGGGCACCACGCGATGACCCATCCGTTCCTCGCGCACATGGGCATCCCCGACGGTCCCGGGGAGGTGAGCGTGCGCGCCTCCGGCATCCGCCGCGCCGACGGCGGGATGGCCGCGGGCGACTACGCCGTGCACGTCGAGGCCGGGATCGTCCGTCGCCTCGGGCTGCACCTGCGCAACGACGCCGTGACGGGGGGCGGCATGGCCGAGGAGGGAGACCACGGCACGGAGCTCATGCTCCAGTACGCGTTCCTCGTCGACGCCGAGAGCACGCGCGGCGCGTCCGTCTTCGCCGAGGTCTCGGCGCCGACGGTCGTGGGGGACGGGTACCCCGTGCGCGGCGGGCTCGGCCTGAGCGCGCGGTACCTGTGGCGGACGCGACTCCTGCTCGACGGGGTCGTCCACCTCGACCCCACCGAGGGGCTGTCCGCCCTCGCGGTCGAGTGGGAGGTCTCCGCGCAGGTCCGGCCAACCGGGCGCATCTTCGTGCTCTGCGAGGCGAGCGGCGAGCTCGCCCCCGACGAGACGACGCTCTACATGCTGCCGGCCGTGAAGGTAGGGCTCGGCGACACTGGCGGCGCGGTGGGCGCCGGCCTCCAGTACCCGCTGCTCGCCGACCGCGCGTTCGACCGGCAGGTGCTCTTCCAGGTCGACTGGGCCTTCTGATGGGGTCGCCGCTCTGGTCCACGGCGACGCACGCAAGCGCGCAGGAGCCCGGTGGGCTCGAACTCGGGGAGGTGGCGCCGGAGGAGCTCGTCGCGGCGCCCGCCGAAGGGGCCGGCCCCTCCGCGGCGCTGGGCTGGGGCGCCGTCGTGCTCCTCGCGGGGGTCGTGGCGGCGGTGGCGCTCACCGGCCGGCGCGCGCCGGCCCACCCCCCTCCCCTCCGCCTCGGCGGGCTGGGCGTGCCCGCGAAGCTCGCGATCACCGGCGTGCTGGCCGCGTTCCTCGCCACGCACGTGGTGGCCGCCGCCTCGGTCTGGCTCGACACGCGCGTCGTGTACGCCTCCACCGAGGAGTACTTCTTCTACCTGAAGCCCGCGCGGCTCACCGGCCTCTCGCACGCGCACCTCATGGGCATCTCGACGATGCAGGGCGTGGCGGCGGGCCTGTACGCGCCCAGCCGCCGTGACGGTCCGGTCACGCGCGGCGTCGTCACGCTCGCCTTCGTCGCCATCGTCGCGGACATCGCGTCCTGGTGGCTCGTGAAGTACGCGGGGCCGGGGTTCGAGGCGCTGTCGATGGTCGCCGGCTTCGCGTGCTCCGCCGCGTTCGCATGGATGGCGGGCGCGGTGCTGCGCGACGTGTGGTGGCCGCGGGGGGCCGCGTGATCGGCCTAATCGCGATGGCCCTCGCCGACGACCTGCACCCGCCGGTCCCGCCGTACATGGAGCGCTTCTACCACCCCGGCCTGCTGCAGCGCCTCCTCACCGCCGACGCCGAGGACGAGGACGACGACGAGGACGAGGCGCCGCCCCCCGAGCCTCCGCCACTGGAGCCGCCTCCATTGGAACCGCCTCCCGTGGACGCGGGCGGGCTCGACCTCGAGGCGCCCGAGCTCGGCGCCCCGCCCGGCGCGGAGGCGGGCCTCGCCGTCGGACCGCTCACCAACCTCGTGTTCGGCGGCACGCTCGACTACCGCTTCCTGTTCTCGCGGGAGATGCCGGAGGGGATGTTCGGCATCCACGTGAACGAGCTCTTCTTCACGACGAACATCGGCGAGAACATCTCGGTGCTCGCCGAGCAGCTCCTCGAGACGAGCGAGCTCGGCAGCGAGGTCGGCCAGGACCACGGCTTCACCTACGTCATCATCTCGAACCTCCGGTGGCTCCCGCGCGGGACCGCGATCCGTGTGGGCCGGATGCGGATGAAGTACGGCATCGACGCGCGCGTCGACGCGCCCGCCAACCCGGTCCGCACGGTCGAGTACCGCACGATCGGCATCCTGAGCGACCGCGCCGTCGAGGTGTCCGCGTACGCCGGGCCGGTCGACGTCGTCGCCACCGTCGCGATGGGACCCGACTACGTGCTCGAGGACGTCGTGGGCCCGGACGGTGAGGTCGCCGGCACGATCGAGGCCGACGCGATGAACCGCAACCATCCCGTGTTCGTGCGCGTCGGGACCGACCTCGGGGGCTACGCGCCGGACTTCGGCCTCTCCGCCTACCACGGCCGCAACTACCTCGTGCTCGCCGCCGACGGCTTCCAGGGCGGCGAGGAGATGAACTTCGGCGGCTTCATGGACCGGCGCGAGCTGGTGCTGAAGCAGCGCGCCGCCGCGGACGTCCGGTTGCGCGTCGGCAAGCTCCGGTTCGCCGCCGAGGGGACGCTCGGGCGCGACCTCGTCGACGGCCCGGACCCTGTCGTCGCCGCGGGGTACTTCCGCGTGGACGCCGCCGTGCTGCCCCGGCGCCTCTCGCTGCTGGCGCAGTACGACCGTTTCTCGGACGGCCGCGCCGGGACGCCCGACGTCGGGACCGTCTCCGCCGCCGCCACCTGGTCGATCACCGACGAATCCTGGCTCCGAGGGGTCGCGCAGGCGAACGAGCTCGTCCTGGTCGGGCGATCGGATGCCTGGCTCCTCGGCACCCAGCTCCTCGTCGCCTTCTGAAGGAGGTGCGCCGTGCGCACGCGTCTGTTGGCTCTCCTGATCCTACTCGTCGTCGGGCTCGTGCTGCCCTCCGCGGGGGCCGCCCACGACCGGAGCTGGCCCGCGAAGAAGCTCGCGGCGCTCCTCCCCGAGGCCGCGAACTTCGCGCAGAAGCAGGTACAGTTCACCCCGGCGCAGCTCGGGTGGCTGGAGAAGAACCTGGGAAAGCCCGTCCGCACCGAGGACCGCGCCCCGTTCTTCTACGTCGGGACGGACGCGGGCGGGCGATCCCTCGGCGTTGTGGTCCTGCTCGACGCGGACGGCGTGAACGGGAAGATCGAGATGGGGGAGGCGATCGACCCGGCGGGGAAGCTGCTCCGCGTCGTGTTGTTCGAGCACGGCGAGGGCGCGGCCGTCGAGAAGCGCCTGTTCCTCGACCAGTTCTCGGGGAAGTCGGCGAACGACCGCTTCCGCGTGGGGGAGGACCTGACCGCGCCGGAGAGCGCCGCGAAGAGCGCGCAGGTCGTCGCCGACGCGGCGCGCCGGGGCCTGCTCATGGCGATGGCCGGGCTGCGCCTCGGGCAGGCGGGCGGCTCGTGAGGGGCGCGCGCCTCGCCGTCGTCGTCGCGGGCCTGGTGGCGGTCGCCCTCTCCGCGTCGCGCCCGGCGCAGGCGCTCCCGGCCTACAGCCGCCTCTACGAGGGGAAGTACGGCTACCGCCCGAGCTGCGTGGTGTGCCACACCGCCGGCGGCGGCTCGACCGTCACCGACTACGGGCGCGACTTCCTCCGCGCGGGCGCCAACTTCGGCGCCTACGCGAAGGTGGAGGGCGCGGACTCCGACGGAGACGGCGCGAGAAACCTCGACGAGATCCAGGCGCGCTCCGACGCGGGCGACGCGCGCAGCACGCCCGCGAAGCCCGGCGACTGGCTCGCGGACGCGCTGAAGGTCCCCGTGCCCACCGACCAGCTCAAGAAGCTGTTCCCGGACGCCGAGGGCTTCACCGCGCTGGAGGGCACGCTCAGCGCGGCACAGGTGGCCACGGTCGAGCAGCGCACCGGCGCGAAGCTCGACGACGAGGACCGGCTCCCCACCTTCTACTTCGCGGTGAAGGGCGGGAAGAAGGTCGCGGTCGCGCAGTACGTGTCGGCGCGCTCGCCGAAGGGCCCGATCTCGCTCGCGGTGGCCATGGACACCGGCGCGACCGTGACGGGCGTGCGCGTACTCAAGAACCCCGGTCCGAAGGCGATCGAGGCCGCGGACTTCCTCGCCCAGTTCCGCGGCAAGCGCCCGGGGGACGGCCTCGTCGTCGGGAAGGACCTGCAGATGGCAGCGGGCGCGGAGGACGCCTCGCGCGAGGTGGCCGTCGCGGTGGCGAAGGCGATCGCCATCATCCAGGCGGTGTTCGGGCGGTGACCTGCATGGCGGTCCCCACCTCCATCGGTCAGTAGCCCAGCTCCCGCACGCGGAACGACCGCTCCACCGGGGGGCTCACCGCCGGATCGAACACGACCCGCAGGGTGTAGTCACCGGTCGGGAGCGTGCCCCAGGCGTAGGGAACGTCGATGGCGCCGCTGGCGGGCACCTCCCAACGGGTCAGGTCCGGCGTGCACTCGGCCTCGTAGGCGGCGAGGTCGCCCGTGGCCGTGTCGACGATCTCCCAGCGCGTCACGAGGCACGAGCCGCTCGAGACGACGCGCTGGGGGGCGTCGCACGGGTTGCGGACCCGCCCGATCAGGACCAGGGGCCGGCCCAGATCGCAGGTCCCGCACGCCTCGCCCCAGGCCTCCACCACGGCCTCGAAGGCGAGGTCGGCGCAGCGCGGCTCGTTCGAGACGGCGATCACCTCCGGCGGGCTCGTGCCGCGGCCGGAGCGTCCGCCCGTGTCCGTGTCGCCCTCCACCTCCACCGCCGCGGGGGCGCACCCCATGACGGCGACCACGACCAGGCGAGAGCACATGTCTCCAAGCTGCGCACGGCTCGACCCCGGCGTGCGTGTGAAACGGCCTGTGACACGGACGCCCACCCATCACCGAGTAGTTCGGGCGGACACCCGGCCTCCCGTCGCCCGCCGCCACCCCTCCGCGTCGACGACGACCACCTGCACGCCGCCGCCCGCGCCGACGAGCACCCGGGCGTCCGCGCGGAACAGCTCCGACCACGTGCCGTCCCCGTACGCGAACGCGACGGGCGCGCCGCCCGCGTCGGCGCCGGCGACGAGCAGCGTGTCGTCGTCGCCCGCGAGCCCCGTGACCACGCGACCTGCCGGAACCCGACCGGCGCCGTCTACCCGGACGGCTCGACCGCGAGGAATCCCGCCATGCCGAGCTCCGCGTGCTCGAGGATGTGGCAGTGGTAGAGCCACTCGCCGGGGTTGTCGAGCTCGCTCACGAACCGGACGGTGGCGCCCGCCGGGACGTCCACCGTGTCCTTCCAGCCCGCGTACGCCGGGGCGATGCCGTCGACGGAGAGCACCTGGAAGCGGTTTCCGTGCAGGTGGAACGGGTGGCGCATCTCGCTGTCGTTCCGCACCTCGAACGCGGTCGGCGCGGACCCGGGGACGGTGACCGTCGGCACGTCCGGGTAGCTGTATCCATCCACGGTCACAGTGCCGCCCATCATGTCCTCGTCGAGCACCCACTGGTGCGCGGTCGCGCCGGGGTCCACGAGGGCGGGCGCGTCGTCACGAGGCAGCGTCAGCTCCATGGGCATCCCCGCCTCTTCCCCGATGACGAAGGTCATGAGGGGGTTCGGCTCGTCCCCGAGCGGGTCGGACTCGCTCATGTGTGCGTCCTCGCCGTGCAGCGGGACACGGGCGTTCATCAGCCGCGCCTCGTCCCCGGGCGCGCCCTCGAAGTCGACCGCGACGACGACCCGCTCCCCGGGCGCGAGCACCAGGTCCTCCAGCTCCACCGCCTCCGGGAGCCACCCGCCGTCCGTCGCGAGCACGCGCATGGCGTGGCCTTCGATCGAGAGCCCGAGCATGCGCGCGTTGGATGCGTTGACGAGGCGAAGCACGGTCGGCTCGCCAGCCGTCACCTCCACGCGCCGGTCGCTCCGGCCGTTGGCGAGCAGCAGGTTGCCGAGCCGCCCCATCACCTGCTCCATGTCGGAGCCGGGGGGCTCGATCTGCCCGTCGCCATCCAGCAGGACGTCGTCGAGGACGAGGGGCACTTCGCAGCCGGCGCGCGGCTCGTCCGGGTGGCGCGCGACGATCGTGCCGTAGAGGCCGCGCTCGAGGTCCTGGTCCGTTGACATGTGAGGGTGGTACCAGTAGAAGCCGGCGTCCACGACCTCGAACTCGTACGTGAAGACCTCCCCGGGGGCGACCGGGCGGGCGACCCCGTCCATGTCCGCCGGGACGCGCAGGCCGTGCCAGTGGATCGTGGTCTCGTGGTCGAGGCCGTTGGTGAGGTTCACGCGGAGGGTCTGCCCGCGCTCGACCTCGATCACGGGCCCGGGCACCTGCCCGTCGTAGGCGTATCCCCCCTCGATCGCCGTGCCGGTGCCGGGATCCCAGGCGGCCGGCGCGGCCGTCAGGTCGACCTCCACGACCTCCTCGGCGGGGTCGAGGTCCGGGGCGGGCGTGTAACCGCAGGCCTCGGCGATCGGGGGCGCCACCCCCGAGCCCGTGTCTTCCCCGGCGGGCTCCTGTACCTTCGGGGCACACGCGATCGCCGACGCGAGCGTGAGGATCGGCCACTTGCGCATCTGGACTCCCGGGAATCGAGAGCAGTCTTGTCCCGTAGGGGTACACCCCGCCAGTGGGACCGTTTGTGTCACATCGGGCCCCGCAGGGTCACAGCGGCGGGTCGGATGGAGGCGTCCACGCGCTGCGGACGGGCACGGGGGCGTCATGTGGCGTCGGTCGTTCGACCGATTCGCCGGGTGCGCGCCGAGCAACGAACCCGCTCGTCGCCAGGCTGTAACCTCGACGGTCTCATTGCGGCCGGGCGCGCCGCTGCGTAGGGTGCGGACCCACCCAGGAGGCCGCCCGTGCGATCGTCCGTCCCCCTCCTCCTGGCGCTCGCGGCATGCCGCGGCGCCGACACCTCCGACGTGAAGTCGCCGGACCCCGGCGACTCGGCCGCCGGTCCCGCCTTCGACGCCCCCTGGGAGGGCCTCGACGCCACCGACGAGGCCGCCGGCGCCTTCGAGGCGGACATCGGCGACGACCTCGCCGGACCGGGCTGGTTCCACACGGGCTCCGACGCCGTGTGGGGCGCGGAGGGCGCGTGGGCGCGCGTGGAGGAGCCCGAGGGCGCCAGCGAGCCGATCGTGGTGGTCTCCATCGGGGGCCGCGCGCAGGAGCAGGTGCTCGTGCTGCAGATCGTGGCGCCGCGCTCCGCGTGGGGCGAGGGCGAGCTCACGGTCGACGGCACCTCGGCCGCCGGCGTACTCACCCGCTACGAGGGCGGGACCGGCACGCCCTTCGCCTACGTCGTGGGCGGCACCGTTTCGCTCGCCGAGGCCGGCGACGCCGACGGCGAGGACGTCCGCGGCGAGTTCTCCTCCCTGTCGATCGCCGAGGTGACGCCATGATGGCGCTCGCGCTGCTGATGGGCGCCGCGCCCTGGGGCCCACCCGAAGACGTGCCGACCTGCGGCACCCACGGCGACGCCTCCACCTGGTTCCGCGAGCGCACGCTCCGCCCGCCCGCCGCGCCGCCGAGCAGCGAGCGCGCGCTCCCCGCCGAATGGAGCATCGAGCGTCACGGCGACCTCGTCGTCATGCGGGACATGGTCGGCTCGTCCTTCGGGCGGAGCGGACTGTCCTACCAGGGCATGTACGACGCGCTGCTGTACTTCTACGAGGTCTTCCCGGACGAGTTCGACTTCGCCACCGTGCTGACCAACCAGGACTCGTCCTCCTCGATGGGCGCGTGGGCCTTCTACAGCCCGCTCGCCAACGACGCCCAGGGCATCGGGGACCGCGTGTACGACTCGGGCATGGCGCTCCAGGGGCTCCTGTTCATGAACGCCTGGCAGTACTGGTCCGGTGAGAGCGACACGTACACGTCCGCCGTGTTCGGCCAGGAGCTGGGCCACCGGTGGGGCTCGTACGTGCACTACGACCGCGGCGACGGCGAGCGGGACGACCTCCTGGGTCGCGACGACGCCCACTGGTCCTACTGGCTCGAGACGTCCAACTCGCCGATGGAAGGGAACGCCTGGTCCGACAATGCCGACGGCACCTTCACGCTCGACGCCGGCGAGGAGGTCGCCTACTCGGACCTCGACCTCTACCTGATGGGCCTCGTCGGGCCCGAGGAGGTCGCGCCCTTCTTCCTCGTCGACGACCCCGACGGGCTCGACCGCAACGCCGCCTCCTCGCCCGAGTACTACGCGACCGGCCGCCAGCAGACCGCCAGGGGCAGCCGCGTGGACGTCACCATCGACGACGTCGTCCGGGCCGAGGGCCAGCGCAGCCCCGCGGCGGGCGATGCGCAGTCCTCGTTCCGCATGGCGATCGTGCTGCTCCTCGCGGACGACGAGCAGCCCGACGAGGAGACGCTCGCCGGCGCCGACGCGGTGCGCGCGCGCTTCGAGGAGGTGTGGGAGGACGACACGCGCGGCCTCGCGGACCTCGACACCTCCCCCGGCGACACGGTGGTCGAGCCGCTGGACCCCGGAGCGTTCACGTCCCCGCAGGTGGTCCCGCGAGGGGCGTGGTAGTGCGCGGCCCGTCCGCGTGCGCACGTCTCGTGGGATGACCCGACGGCGCCTGCCCCGGACGGAGCTCGCCTTCTATGAGGATCTCCTCGAGCACGCCGGCGTCCTGGTGCACAGCGTCGGCGTGGACGGCCGCGTCCTCTACGTGAACGACGCCTGGGCGCGCGTCCTCGGGTACACCCGGGACGAGGCCCGGGGGATGGACGTCTTCACCGTCGTCCACCCCGGCAGCCTGGCGCACTGCCGCGAGGTGTTCCGGCGCGTCCTGGCGGGGGAGCGGGTCGAGCGGCTGGAGGCCGTGTTCCGCGCGAAGGACGGACGGCGCGTGGAGGTCGAGGGGAGCACCAGCGCGCGGGTGGTGCGGGGCAGACCGGTGTCGACGCGGGGCGTGTTCCTGGACGTGACCGCGCGGAAGGAGACGGAGGCCGCGCTTCGGCACGCGAACGCGGACGGCGAGGCGGCCTACCGCGAGCTCGAGGCCTTCTCGTGGTCCGTCTCGCACGACCTGCGCGGGCCGCTGCACGCGATCGAGGGGTACGCCCGGGCGGTGATCGCGCGCGGTCACCTCTCCGGGCCCTGCCACAGGGACCTCGAACGCACGCTCGCGGCGGCGAACCGGACCCAGCGCCTCGTCGACGACCTGCTCGCGCTCGCGCGGGTCGGCCGCGCGGCGCTCCGGCCGGAGCCCGTCGACCTCTCGGCGCTCGCGCGCGGGGTCATCGAGCGCCTCCGTCAAGAGGAGCCCGCGCGTGTGGTCGACGTGGACGTCCAGGACGGGTTGGTCGCGGTGGCCGACGCGGGCCTGGCGGCGGTGGTGATCGAAAACCTGGTCGGGAACGCCTGGAAGTACACGTCCCGTCGCGCGCGGGCGCGCATCGAGGTGGGGCGGGAGGGCGCGCCCGGGCAGGAGGCGTCCTTCGTGCGCGACGACGGCGCGGGGTTCGACCTCGCGCACGCGCGCCACCTCTTCGAGCCGTTCCAGCGCATGCACGGGCAGGAGGAGTTCGAGGGGACGGGGATCGGGCTCGCGATCGTGCGGCGGATCGTAGAGCGGCACGGCGGGCGTGTATGGGCAGAAGCGGCCGTCGACCGCGGGGCGACCTTCCGCTTCACCTTCGGGCCGGGCGGGTGATCGCGGACGGGCCGCCCTCCCGCCGGGCCCTCACAACCACGCGCACGCAGCGTACTGCTGCGCCACGCGGTGGCTGTTGAACCAGGACGCGTTCAGCGCGATGGCGCCACGCCGGACCTCGGCGTATCGCGCGGGCGCGCGGTAGAACGCCGGCGCGATCACGACGCCGAGCTTGCGGTAGTGGTTGCGCGCCGCCAGGGCGTCGTCCTCGCCCGCATCGAGCCCCCAACCGGTGACGCCCTCGACGAGCCCCTCCTCCCACCATCCGTCCAGGGTGGAGAGCTGCGGGACGCCGTTGAAGGCCGCCTTCATCCCCGAGGTGCCCGACGCCTCCATCGGCGGCCGCGGGGTGTTCACCCACAGGTCGCAGCCCGAGGCGAGCCGTCGCGCGAGCGCCAGATCGTAGGCGGGGACGAAGAGGACGGTCACGCCCTCCCCGAGCTCCGCGGAGCAGACCCACCGGATCGCCTCCCTTCCCTCCTCGTCGCGCGGGTGCGCCTTGCCCGCGAACAGGATCTGGAGCGGCCCGACCTCGCGCGCGATCGCCGCAAGGGCGCCCGCGTCGGAGAGCAGGAGCTCGGGGCGCTTGTACGGCGTGAAGCGGCGCGCGAAGCCGAGCGTGAGCGCGTCGTCCCGCAGGCGGCGGCCGGTGCGGCGCCGGACCTCGTCCAGCATCGCGCGCTTCGCGTCGCGGTGCGCGGCCTCGATGTCCTCGGCGGAAATGCCGAGCACGCGGCGGAGCAGCGAGGGGTCCCGCTCCCACCCGGGGACGTGCCGGTCGAACACCTCCCGCATGGGCGCGCAGGTCCAGGCGGTGGGGTGGACGCCGTTCGTGATCGCGTCGATCCGGTGCGCGGGGAACATGCGCCGGGCCACCTCGCCGTGCCGGTGCGCGACCCCGTTCACGAGGTGGCTGAGCGAGAGCCCGAGCGCGGTCATGTTCAGCCGGTCCCCCGGCGAGAGCATGCGGAGCACGTCCATCGGCAGCGCGCCGCCGACAACCCGCTCGACGAGCGCCCACTCGAACTGGTCGTGGCCGGCCGCGACGGGCGTGTGCGTCGTGAAGACGCAGCGCTTCCGCACCCCCTCGTAGTCCCACGCCCCAAGCGCCCCGCGCTCCCGCAGGAGCTCCACGGCGAGGAGCGCCGCTTGGCCCTCGTTCATGTGGTACCGCTCGACGGGGAACCCGAGGGCGCGCACGATCCGCGCGCCGCCCACCCCGAGCACGACCTCCTGCGCGAGCCGGTAGCGCGCGTCGCCGCCGTACAGCGTGTCGGTGAGCGCCTGGTCCTCGGGCGCGTTCTCGGGCAGGCGCGTGTCGAGCAGCAGCACGGGGACGACCGCGCCGTCCATGCCCTCGACGTCGAGCCTCCACGCCGTCACCGCGACGTCGCGCCCCTCCACGGAGACGGTGACCCGGACGCCGACGGGCGACGCGTACGCGGCCGGCTCCCAGGGGTCCGGGCCTTCGACCTGGCGGCCCCGACCGTCGACCCGCTGGCGGAAGTAGCCGAGGTGGTGGACGAGGCTCACCGCCACGAGCGGGACTCCGAGGTCGGCGCAGGAATGCGCGAGGTCCCCGGCGAGCACGCCCAGGCCCCCCGCGTAGGTGTGGGCCTCGTCCCAGAGCCCGATCTCCATCGAGAACCAGGCGATGCGCGGTGCCGGCGGGGGGGCCGGGGCGGCGAAGCGGGCGGGGTCCGCGAGGACCGCCTCGCGGCAGAGGTCGGAGCAGACGTGGACCGTCCCGTGTTCGGTGGGCACGGCGCGGGCCAGGGCCGCCGGGAGCCGCATCCCGCAGACCGGGTCGCGCACGATCCCCGAGGAGGCGGGCGCCGGCACGGCCTACGCCGACATGACGCGGGCGAGCTCGAGGAGCGCCGGCTCGAGCGGCTTCTTCCGCCCGACCACCTCCGCGAGCGGGGTGCGCGCGACCTTCCCACCGACGAGGCCGACGAGCACCCCGGCGTCGCCGTCTGCCAATGCTTCGACTGCGCCCGCGCCGAGGCGGGTCGCGAGGAGGCGGTCCGCGGTGCAGGGCGCCCCGCCGCGCTGCACGTGGCCGAGGATGGTGACGCGGTGCTCGAAGCCCAGCGTCTCCTGGTGGGTGGCGAAGTACGCCCCCATCGCCATCGCGTCGTGACGCGCGCCCTCGGCCACCACCACGATGGCGTGGGACTTCCCGCGGCTCCAGGCCGCGTGGAGCCCGGCCGCGACGGAGGCCGGGTCGGTGTCCACCTCGGGGATCACCACCACCTCCGCTCCGCCGGCGATGCCCGCGACGAGCGCCAGGTAGCCGCAGTCGCGCCCCATCACCTCCACGACGAAGGCGCGCCGGTGGGACGAGGCGGTGACCCGCAGGCGGTCGATCGACTCGAGCGCGACGTCGAGCGCCGTCTGGACCCCGAGCGTGACGTCCGACCCGGCGAGGTCGTTGTCGATCGTCGAGGCGACGCCCACCACCGCGACGCCGTGGCCCCCGAGCGCGTGGGCTCCGGTCTGCGACCCGCCGCCGCCAATCACGACGAGGCCGTCGAGCCCGAGGCGGGCAGCGTGC
>JBMOQZ010000138.1:0-21784 GCA_049322475.1 Myxococcota bacterium
GAACCTCCGCCTCGTCACGCTCGCCGGCCAGGAGACCCTGCCCGGCGACCGCGCCCGCTTCGCCGCCGCGCTCCCGGACACGGCCTTCGTCGTGTTCTACGGGCAGACGGAGGCGACGACGCGGATTTTGTGGCTCCCGCCCGAGGACTTCCTCCGCCACGCCGACGCCGCGGGCCGGCCCATCCCCGGCGTGGAGGCCCGGCTCGAGGACGACGAGCTCGTCGTGACCGGGCCCAACGTGGCGGCCGGCTGGCTCGACGGCCCGCGGTTCGACGGGGTGTTGCGCACGGGCGACCTCTTCGCGCCCCACCCGGCCGGTTACCGCTTCCTCGGCCGTCGCGACGGCGTGTTCAAGCGCGCCGGCGAGAAGGTGGTGCCCGAGCGGATCGAGGCCGCCCTGCGCGCGCACCCCGCGGTGGAGTCCTGCCTCGTGAGCCCCGAGCGCGGCGCCCGCGGGGACCTCGAGCCTGTCGCCCGCGTCGTCACCCGTCAGACGGTGGATGCGGCGGCGCTCCTGCGTTTCTGCCGCGCTACCCTTCCCCCCGCGATGGTCCCCGCGCGCATCCTCCTCGTCCCCGCGCTCGCCGCGACTCTGTCCGGCAAGGTCTCCCGGTGGCCGCCCGCATGACCGATCTCCAGCCCCTCCTCCGCTTCCTCGACGAGTACCTCGGCGTCCGCGCCGGCCCCGACGACGACCTGTTCGCCGCCGGGCTCGACTCCGTGCAGATCGCGGAGGTGATCGCCTTCCTCGAGCTGCGCTTCGGGGTGAAGGTGCCCGACGCCGCCGTGACGACCGAGGCGTTCTCCACGCCGCGACGCATCCTCTCGCTCGTCGGGCAGCTCCAGCACGCGTGATACGACGGGTCGGGCATGTGGGCGCTCGACCTCGGGACCACGAACACGGCATTCGCGCGATGGGACGCGGACGCGCGCCGGCCCGAGCTCGTGGAGCTCCCGGACGTGTGCCGGCGGCCCGGCGGCAAGGACCCGCTCGACGCGCCACGGATGGTGCCCTCCGCGGTGGACGCGCTCGCGACCGACGCGTGGGCGCGGCTCGGCCGGCTCCCGCTCCTCCGCGAGCATGCGTTCGTCGGGACCGAGGCCCACATCGGGCGGCCCGCGCTCGAGGCGAACGAGGCGTGGCCCCACCCGACGTTCGCCCCCACCTTCAAGTCCGCGCTCGCCCGCGACCCGATGCGCACCCTCGCCCGGCGCGGCGGCGAGCCGCTCACCGCCCGCGACGTCGCGCGCATGTACCTGCGCGAGCTCCTGCGCTCCGTGAAGGCCGCCACCGGGCAGCGCCCGCGCGAGCTCGTCGTGACCGTGCCCGTCGCCAGCTACGACGCCTACCGCGCCGAGGTGCGGTCCCTCTGCGAGCACCACGGCGTGAAGACCGTGCGCTTCGTCGACGAGCCCGTCGCCGCCGCGCTCGGGTACGGCGTGGGCCTCGATCGCCCGCGCGACGTCCTCGTCGTCGACATGGGCGGCGGCACGCTGCACGTCGCGATGGTGCGGCTCTCGCCCCGGGCGGTGGAGGCGGGCGGGGGCGACGTGCTCGGCAAGGAGGGGCGCGCCGTGGGCGGCAACCTCGTCGACCGCTGGGTGCTCGAGGACGCCTGCGCCGCGCTGGGCGTGCCGCTCGCCCGCGCCCCGTCGGACGAGACGGAGGTGCTCTGGCAGCGCCTGATGCTCGCCGAGGCCCGCCGCGTGAAGGAGGCGCTGCACCTCCGCGAGGCCGACACCTTCACGATCTCCGCGCCCGAGGAGCTCCGCGGCCTGCACGCCCGGCTCGTCGGGCGACCCCACGCCCTCGACGTCACCCGCGACCGCCTCGCCGGCGTGCTCGCCGCCCGCGGGCTCTACACGTTGCTCGACGAGACGGTCGCCTCGGTGGTCGCCCAGGCGGGCCACGACCCCGAGGAGGTGCTCCTCGTCGGCGGCTCCACCCTTCTCCCCGGCGTCTATCCGCGCCTGGAGGCCCGCTTCGGGCGCGATCGCGTCCGCGCGTGGCAGCCCTTCGAGGCCGTCGCGCTCGGCGGCGCCGCGTTCGCCGGCGGCGGCTGGCACGCCTCGGACTTCGTCGTGCACGACTACGCGCTGGTCACCCACGACCCGAAGACGCAGGCGCAGCAGCACCACGTCGTCGTCCCCCGCGGGACGCGGTTCCCGACGCCCCCGGGCTTCTGGCGCCGCCAGCTCGTCCCCACCTGCGCGCTCGGCGTGCCCGAGACCTTCTTCAAGCTCGTGATCGTCGAGATCGGCCGCTTCGCCGACGACGCCCGGCGCTTCGGCTGGGACGCGTCCGGCCACCTCCACGTCGTCGGGGCCGACGAGCCCGACGTGATCGTGCCGCTCAACGCCGCCAACCCCGCGCTGGGGCGGCTCGATCCCCCCCACGCCCCGGGCGATCGCCGCCCGCGCCTCGACGTGGAGCTCGGCGTGGACGGCGATCGCTGGCTCGTCGCGACGGTGCGCGACCTCCACAGCGGCAAGGCGCTCCTGAAGGACGAGCCCGTGGTGCGGCTCCTGTGAGCGATCTCCTCGGCTGCGGGCTCGCCGGCGTGGCGCTCGCCGCGCTGGGGGCGTGGATGCTGCGCGACCGGAAGGCGCCCGCGCGGGAGGTGCTCGGCGGCGAGGTCGGCGGCGTGGACGTCCGCGTCGCCCGCGCGGCGGGCACCGTGGAGGTCTCGGCCGGGGGCGTCGACCCCGGCGTCGTGATGCGGCGACAGGGGGTCGCCGAGGACCTGCTGTTCCTCGTCGAGGGCCCCGACCACCACACGGGCGACCCCCTCTTCGACGAGGAGGTCTACGTGAACGGGCCCCCCGCGAGGCTCGCGGCCGCGCTCGACCCCCAGACCCGCCGCGTCGTGCAGCGCTTCGTGCTCGCGTTCGAGGGGCGCGTGTCCGAGGGGCGCGTGCGCATCGCCGTCCCGGAGGCCGGTCGGGCGAGCCTGCCGCAGCTGCTCGACCTGTGCGTCGAGGTCGCGCGGCGGCTCGCCGTTCCCCCCGAAGAGGAGGCCGAGCGCCTCCGCGAGATCGCGCGCCACGATCCGATCGCGGCCGTGCGCACCGGCGCGCTCACGACGCTCGCCCGCCACCACGCCACGGTCGCCGAAAGGGTCGCGCGGGAGATGATCACCGACGCGGCGCCCGAGGTGCGGCTCGAGGCGGCGTGTGTCGCGGGCGAGGCGGGCCTCGAGCACCTCCTCGACCTCGTCGCGTGGGAGTCGGCCGAGCCGGCCGTGCGCGTGCGGGCGCTCGACCACCTCGCGGGCTCGCCGCTCGCGCCCCACCTGCGGCCGTACCTGCCGAAGATCCGCGCGTGCCCGGTGCCGTCGGTGCGCGCGGCCGCGCTGATGGCGACGGCGTCGGCCGGCGAGGACGGGGCCCTGAGGATCCTGCTGCGCCACGCGAACGCCGTCGACCCGGGCGAGGTCGCCGCGGCGACCCGCGCGCTCGGGGCCCTCGGCGACCCCGCCGCGGAGGCCCCGCTGATCGCGCTCCTCGGCCACGCCGTCGCGGACGTGCGGATCGCCGCCGTCGAGGCGCTCGCCCGCGTCGGCACCGTGCGCGCGGTCGAGCCGCTCCTCGAGGTGGCGGGAGGCGTGTTGCCGGGCGCTCAGCGACGCGCGGTCCGCGCGGCGGTCGCCGCCATCCACGTGCGGCTCGGGGACGTGGAGGCCGGGCGGGTGTCGATGGCGGACGGGCTCGAGGGCGCCGTGACCGTGGCCCCCACCGGCCGCCTCACCCCTTCTTAGACCAGCGCTCGACGAGCCTCTTCGCGGCGGCCGCGCCGGGCTTGTCGTGCTTCAGCGCCGCGGC
This sequence comes from Myxococcota bacterium, assembly GCA_049322475.1. Lineage (GTDB taxonomy): Bacteria > Myxococcota_A > UBA796 > UBA796 > SXON01 > JBMOQZ01. The sequence goes on from JBMOQZ010000138.1 coordinate 3,823, forward strand.
GACGTCGCCCTCGACGTGCGGGCGCAGGTCGTCGAGCGTCTGGAGCGCGTGGTCCTTCACCGCCGACTCGCACGCCATGACGAGGAGGAGGCCCACGATCTGCGGCGCGCGGATCCGCGCGTGCTGGTCGACGAACCAGCGCTGCTCGTCCTCGCCGGCGAGGCGTCGCCAGTCGCGCGCGAAGTGCTCGAGCACCTCGATCCCGCCGAGGAACACGAGGCGCGCGTCCGGGGCGTAGGAGAGGCGGTTGAGGTGCACGCGCATGCGGACGAGCACGGGGTCGTCGACCACGTGGCCGTACCAGCGCAGCGTGCGGTCGGTGTCCTCGGCGCCCGCGCCGCCGTTGAGCACGCAGTGGAGGGATCGCGCGTGCGACGAGCCCGTGCCCGTGAACCCGCGGCGGCGCAGCCACGGGCGGAAGTCGAGCGCGCAGTCGAGGCAGGCGCGGAGGCGGCGCCGCTGGGCGGTGGCGAGGGGCTCGGGGAGGCGGAGGAGCAGGTAGCCGAGCTGCCAGGTGACGACCGGCGGCAGCGACCACTCCGACAGCAGCATCTCCGCGTCGAAGCTCTCGAGCCGCGAGACGATGGACTCGACGACGGCCTCGGCGCCGACGAGGGCCTCGAGCAGGAGCACGACGTTCTCGACCGCGCGCTCGGACAACCCGGGCAGCTCGCGCTCGAGGCGGTTGCCGAGCAGCGCGTCGGCCTCCTCGCGCGTGAGCGGATCGGTGCGGGCGATGTCCTTGACGGCCTGGGCCCGCAGGATCCGCTCGTTCAGGGACTGCTCCCACGCGGCGACGCCGCCCCAGGCGCGCACCACGCTCTGCGCCGTGTCGCGGTACCAGCGGAGCTGGGGAGCGCGATCCACGCGCTCGACCAGCGCGCGCGCGGACGGGCGCGGGGTCGACTCGTCGGCCGGAGGGTCGACCACCTCGCGCACGTGGGGGAAGCCGAGCGCGAAGCGCGCGTCGTCGGCGGGGGTCCAGGCGAAGCCCGGCCGCAGCATGGCGAGGCCGGAGCCGCCGGGCTTCGCGTCGGGCTTGTCCTCGCCGGTCCGCTTCATGCCGGCGAACGGTATCCCAGCTGAGGCTCGCCGCGCGAGGGGGCGGCACGCGGACGAGCTAAGATGCCCCTCCGTTCGGGAGAGGGATGGTCTCGCTCGCGCTCTTGTTCGCCTGTGCCCGCTCGCCCGAGGTGCGCGCGCCCGAGGAGCGCCCGCCGCGCCCAGCGGCCGCGCCGGCCGCGGGCATGAGCGCGCTGGTCGACAAGGCGAAGGCGCGCGCGCCCGAGGCGGTGCGCTTCGCCGCGGCGAAGGGGGTCGCGCCGGTGCCGATCGAGAGCGGCCGGAGCTTCGCGCTCTCGTGGTCGCCGCGCCCGGGCGCGCCGGTGCTGGTGTCGCTGCACGGGCACGAGGGGCTCGCCCACGAGGAGCTGAAGGTGTGGGCGCCCCACGCCGAGGCGCGCGGCTTCGCGCTCTTCGCGCCCCAGTGGTGGGTCGGCGCCGGCGACGACACCGGCGACTACCTCAACCCCCGCGAGCTCTACCGCTCGATCGACCAGGCGCTCACCGCGTCCGGGGCCACGCGGGGCCGGGTCGCCCTGCACGGTTTTTCCCGCGGGAGCGCCGTCACCTACGCGGTCGCCGCCATGGACGGCGCGAACGCGAAGTGGTTCGGCTTCGTGGTCGCCAACGCCGGCGGCGCCGCGATGGACTTCCCGCCGACGGCGGAGGTGGACCGCGGCGTCCACGGCGTCCGGCCCTACGCCGGGCAGCGGTGGGTGCTCTTCTGCGGCGGGAAGGACCCCGACCCCGAGATCAACGGCTGCCCCGCGATGCGCCGCACGAAGGCGTGGGTGACCGGCAAGGGCGCGAAGGTCGAGGCGCTGATCGAGGACCCCGAGGGGGATCACGGGGCGTTCATGCGCAGGGAGAGGAACGTGGAGAAGGCGCTGGGGATGTGGTGAGCCGTCCGTTCCTCAAGTGGGCGGGGGGCAAGCGGCAGCTCCTCGACGCGCTCGTCGCCCGGTTCGACCGCGCCGGCGCGACCGGGCGGTACCACGAGCCGTTCGTGGGCGGGGGCGCGCTCTTCTTCGAGCTCCGGCGCACGGGGCGCGTCCGCGACGCCGTGCTCTCGGACACCAACCCCAACCTCGTCGAGGTGTACGTCGCCGTCCGCGACGACGTGGACGCGCTCGTCGCGCGCCTGCGCGAGCACGCGGCGAGGCACGACGAAGCGTACTACTACGCGGTCCGCGGGCGCGTGCCCGAAGGGGCGGTCGACCGCGCCGCGCGCGTCATCTACCTGAACAAGACGTGCTTCAACGGCCTGTACCGCGAGAACTCCCGCGGGGAGTTCAACGTGCCGTACGGGCGCTACGACAATCCCACCATCTGCGACGAGCCGAACCTCCGCGCGTGCTCGGCGGCGCTCGCCGGTGTGTCGATCGAAGCGCGGCCGTTCGAGAGGGTGCTCGACCACGCCGTCGCCGGCGATTTCGTCTACTTCGACCCCCCCTACGTACCGGTGTCCGCGACCTCCTCGTTCACCGGGTACGCGAAGGGGGGGTTCGGACCCGCGGATCAGGAGCGGCTCGCGGAGGTGTTCGCGTCACTGGCTGACCGAGGCGTGTCGCTCCTGCTCTCGAACTCCATGACAGCCACGGTGCGCGACCTGTTCTCCCGTTTCCACATCGAGGAGGTCCCTGCGACTCGTGCCATCAACAGCCGCGGGGACCGCCGCGGAGCAATCGCCGAGGCGCTCGTCACCGCCTTCCCCCCACGCCGCCCGATTACAGAGCCAACGAGTGCAAGGTCTCCGGCCGACAGATGAGCTGAGTGCAACAAGGGCGGGGCAACCTCCAGAAAAATCGGCGTTCCCTCGTGAGCGGTCGCGGAGTTTCGGTCCTTTTGTTGCACTCGACCCGACTGTAGGCGGCCGACGTTGCATTCGGCACGTCTGTAGTCGCCCCGCTCACACCTCCACCACCCCCACCACCTCCCACGCCCCCGCGCGGATGACACACTTCACGTCCCAGCGCCCCACGCGCATCGCGTAGCTGCCCTCCCGCGCGCCGGCTCGCCGAGGATCGAGCGCCAGCGCCTCCTCCACGACCCGCGCCAGCGCGGGCTCGAGGTCACGCCACCACTGGACGTCCGCGGCCCACCGCACCTCGAGGCGCGGCAGGGGCGCCTCGGCCCAGCCCGCCGTCGCCGTCGGGATGGCGTCCGCGTACGGCAGGTACGGCTTCACGTCGAGGAGCGGCGTCCCGTCGAGGAAGTCCCCTCCCCGCACGACGACGCGCGCGCCCTCGACGCGGACGAGCTCGACCGCGCTCATGCCGATGCGGTTGGGGCGGTGGGGCGATCGGCTCGCCAGCACGCCCATCTTCTTGGCGCCGCCGAGCCGCGGGGGCCGCACGACCGCTTTTTCGGCGGTGGCCCGGTCGAAGAGGAACAACACCCACACGTGGCTGAAGCGGTCGAGGCCGCGGACGGCGTCCGGCGCGATCACCGACGTGTCCAGCTCCAGCACCGCCTCCGCCGGGACGAGGCCCGCCTGGCGCGGGACACCGAACTTCTGGCCGTACGGAGAACGGATGACACCGATGGGACGCACATCCCGCCCTAACGCGGCTATGTTCGCGCGATGCTGCTCGCCCTCGTCCCGGCCGCTCTGCCCTGCGGCGGCTTCGTCGCTCCACCCGCCGGCTCGGCGCGCTCCGACACGCAGGAGGCCATCTTCACGCCCGGCGCCGACTCCGTGCGCGTCGACTACCGCGTCCTCTACGACGGCGACACCGAGACGTTCGGGTGGATCATCCCCGTCCCGGGCGCGTTCGTGTCGCTCGCGGACGGCGACTCCGACGACTTCTCGGAGATCCGCGACGCGACGATGCCGCTCGAGGACATGGAGGAGCGCGAGCGCGGCTGCGCCCCGGCCACGAAGGGCGGCGACCTGTCCGACTCCGGCGGCGTCGACGTCGTCGCCACGGGCTTCACCGGCACCTACGCGTACACCGCGCTGGACGCGACGAGCTCCGACGCGCTGCTGGCGTGGCTGTCGGACAACGGGTTCGACGTCGGCCCGAACGGCCCCGCCATCGACGCCTACGTGGCCGAGGGCGGCTGGCAGTTCGTGGCGATCTCGCTCACGAAGGAGGTCGAGGCCACCGTCGCCGACACGGGCGGCGAGCTCCAGTACGAGGTGCCCCCCGTCTCGATCGTGTACGAGGGCACGCGCGTGGTGTACCCGGCGCGCATGGGCGCGGGCTCCACCACGTCCACGATGCACACGATCGTGTACGTGAAGGGCGATCAGCGCGCCCACGTCTCGGGCTGGGGCGAGGAGGAGATCGTCGAGGTGCGCGACGCGGGCGAGGACCCCGGCTACGTCTCCGGCGAGCTCTGGTACAGCGCGCTCGCGGGCGTCGGCTCCGAGATGAAGTTCGGCGTGATCTTCGCCGGCGTGGCGGGGGCCGGGGAGGGCGACGGCGAGTGGGTCACCCGCTTCGAGACGCTCGCGCCGCCCGACGTCATGGACGCCGACGCCACCTTCACGCTGGACGGCGGCACCGCCGAGATGCGCACGCTCGTCACCAACAAGGGCGAGGGCTGCGGCGGCTCCGAGGCCGCGCTCTTCTTGCTCGCCCCCGGTCTCCTGCTACGCCGGCGTCGCTGACTTCGGGAAGTTCTGCATCACCGCGAAGGCGGCGCCCACCGGGTCCGCGAACACGGCGAACCGCCCCACCGTGGGGATGTCCCGCGGCCCGAAGAGGAGCTGCCCGCCGAGCTCCTTCACCTTCCCGACCGTCGCGTCCGTGTCGGCCACGTTCACGTACAGCAGCCAGTGCGGCGGCGCGTGCGGGTTGCCCGTCGTGATGCCCGCGTCGTGCTCGAAGCCGACGAGCAGGTACTCGCCCTCCCACGACTGCACCGGCCAGCCGAACACCTTGCCGTAGAACGCGGCGGCGTCCTTCGGGTCGGTCGTGTGCAGCTCGGCCCAGGCGATGTGGTTGTCGCCCTTCTCCGGCGGCCGCGGAGGGCCCTCGTTCTCGAGCTGGATGGGGGAGATCGCCGCGCCCTGCCGGTCGGCGATCACGGCGAACTCGCCGACGCCGGGCGCCTTGTGGCGCATGAAGATCCTGCCGCCCTCGGCCTCGACGCGGCGGCAGGTCTCCGAGATGTCGTCGGTGGAGAGGTAGGCGATCCAGTGGTTGCCGTGGCCCTCGCCCGCCCGCATGCCGACGATGCCGCCGAAGGGGCGCCCGTCGAGGTGCAGCATCGCGTAGTCGGGCGCGTGGGGCTGGACGTCCCACCCGAAGAGCGCGGCGTAGAAGGCGCGCGCCTCGGCGGGCTTCTCGGTCATCAGGTCGTACCAGACGAAGCGGCCGGTGCTCATTTCTTCCGGTTCTCCTTCTCGAGGTGCTTCACGAGCGGCTGGTAGTAGGCGACCATCGCCCGCGTGGACAGCTCCTCGCCGGTGGCGTCCTTCAGGACCTTGCGCCAGTCCTCCGTCGCGCCCTTCTCGAGGATGCCGCGGAGGTAGGCCCCGACCTCCCCGTTGCCGTAGTAGTTACAGGCGTGGGGGTCCTGCTTCAGGATTTTCGTGGCGATGTGCTCGTGGAGCTGGTGCTTGATGACCGTCGCGAGCGCGTAGTCGTAGTAGCCCGCGGGGTCGTCGATGATGTGGGTCTTCGTGCAGGCGTCGCACAGGTCGGGGTCGGTGAGGCGCGCGGCGTCCGGCGGCGCGACGTGCTGATACTGCGAGGCGAGCTCCCACCAGCGCTTCTGCCACTGGTCGGGCGGGAGGTCCTTCTCGTAGAGCTCGTACTCGAAGCGCGCCATGACCCCCGCGGACCACGGGATGAACGCCACCGTCCGCGAGAGCGCGTCCTCGAGCAGCGCCTGCGTCTCGTTGATCTTCGCGTTCTTCGGCAACACCCCGACCTGGCGGAGGTACGGGACCTGCGCGGCCGCGATGCTGGCGAGCTCGCCCACGGCCTCGTGGAACGCGCGGTTGGCGCCCTCGCGCAGGACCGGCGGGACGCCGTCGCGCGTGTAGGCCACGTAGTAGTAGATGTGGCCGAGCTCGTGGTGGGACGTGAAGAACCACTGAGCGTTGGGCTCGACGCTCATGAGCGAGCGGATGTCCTGGTTCAGATCCACGTGCCACGCGCTCGCGTGGGAGTTCTTGCGGCGGTCGGACCCCTCGGGCACCGGGTAGAGGTCGCTCTTCTCCCAGAAGCTCTTCGGCAGCGCGGGGAACCCCATCGACGTGTAGAACTGCTCGGAGGACTGGATGATCCACTCCGGCTTCCGGTCCTTGAAGTACGGGTCGAGGTCGACGCCCTCGACGAGACCGCCCCACTCCTGCGCCCAACGGTTGGGGTACCAGTGCGCGGGTACGTCGCCCTTGGGCACGGGCTGGCCGTAGCGGGCGGCGAGCGTGCGCGTGGCCCAGGTGTGGAGCGGATCGTAGAGGGGTTTCGTGTCGGTGACGAAGCCGTCGAGCAGCTTCATCATCTCGTCGGCGGTCATGCCGTACTCGGCGACCATGTACCCGAAGTAGGAGCTGTACCCCATCTCGCGCGCCACGCCGTTGCGGAGCTTGCGCAGCTCGACGAGGTGGGGCTTGAGCGGCTCGCCGATCTCCTTCGCGGCGTTCCAGGCCACGAGGCGCTCGTCGAGGTTCTTCGACGTCTGCAGCAGCTCGTCGATGTCGTTGGCGGTCTTCGGCGCGGGGCAGGTGCCGTCGGCGTTGCGAGCGGTGTAACAGAACACGAACCCGTCCTGCACCCCCGCCGCGCGCGCCTCGGCCGCGATGCGGTCGTTGACGAGCTTCGGCAGGTGCCCGGGCGCGGCGCCGGCCTTGTAGACGATCGACTCGAGCTGCCGCGCCTGCAGCGGCGTGAGCTTGTCCTTCGCGGCGAGGAGCGCCTTCGCGCCGGCGAGCACCTTCGGGTCGCCCACGAAGATCGACCACGCCTGGTCGGCGCCGGTGCGACGGCCCTCGTGGAGCGGGCTCACGTCCGTGGAGCTGTCCCACGCGGCCTCCGCCGAGAGCGTGGAGAGGCTCGTGTAGAGCGAGTTGTAGAGGTCGAGGAACGCCTGCGCGTCGCTGGGGGCGTCGGCGGCGAGGGCGGGGGCGCAGAGCAGGGTGGCGAGCATGGCCCCGCCGCCTAACCGGTTTCAGCTATCTTCCACGCGGATGCTGCCGCGTTCCCGGCTCGTGCTCGCGCTCGTCGCCCTCGCGGTGCTCGCCCCCGCGAGCATCGTCGCGGCCGTGGGGCTGGTCGCGGCGCGCGACGCCCACCTCGCCGACGCGATCGCCTCCGGCGAGATCGACCGCGCCCGCGAGATGGTGGCGTTCGGCGGCGACCCGGAGTGGGACACGCTGGCGACGCTCCCCGACCCGTCGATCGCGTGGCTGCTCGAGATCGGGGCCGTCGCCGACGTCGACGCCGCCGCCGTCGAGCTCGTGGACGCGGGGCGGACGAAGGCGGTGGGCCTCTGCCTCGACCGGGGCGCGAGGAGCGAGGGGCTCGTCCTGCGGGCGGCGATCGCCGGGAGGGCCGAGACGCTGGCGCTCTTGCTCGACCGCGGCGCGGCCGGGCGCGAGGCGGCGCTGGTCGAGGCGGCGCGCAAGCAACGTTCGGACGCCGGGCTCCTGCTCTTGTCGCTGGGGGTGTCGCCCGACCCGCTCGGCGAGGAGGACCCGCTCTGGTACGCCGCGCGCAACGCCGACGTGTCGCTCGTGCGGGCGATGCTCGCGACGCCCATCCACGAGGACCGCCGCCAGCGCGCGTTGTGCGCGGCGACGAGCGGCGAGCCGATGTCGGGCGAGCGCCTCCCGCTCGCCGGTGCCTTGCGCGAGACGCTCGACGCGCTCGTGGCCGGCAAGGCCCGGGTACGCGGGAAGTCGCCCCTGCCGCTGGTGTGCGCGGCGTGGAACGGCAACCGGGAGACGGCCGCCTATCTCCTCGACCGCGGCGCCCGCGTAGATGACTGCGACGAGAAGCGCGGCACGGCGCTCGCCACGGCCGTGTTCCGCGGGGATGCCGAGATGGTGCGGCTCCTGCTGGAGCGGGGCGCGTCGCCGGCGAAGGCGTGTCCGCCGGAGACGAAGTCGGCGTGGGAGATGGCGCGGGAGAGCGACATTCGGGCCCTACTGGGACGGGAGTAGGGGGAAACGCGAAGACGCGAAGGTGCTGGACGTGAGTTCGACGAGGGGGGAGCGCGGAGGCGCGGAGGCGCGGAGACCGACCGCCGCCTCGAGATGACGCAGGTTGCCTTCGCGCAGGTGCTCGGCGTGCCGTTCGCCACTGGCCGCAACTGGGAGCAGCATCGAGGAAGTGGCAAGCGCGCTTCAGGTGACGTCAGGAGGGGGACTCGCACGGACGCTATGCGGGCGAACTTCCGCGCGCGGTGCCCGCATGGGAGGCGCCCCGGCCCGTCCGAGGTCCCGGGTGGCCGGTCACTCGCACCCCTCGGCACAGTCCGGGGTGCTTACCGAACACCCTTCCCAGCCGCAACTGTAGCGGCACCAACCATCCGTTCCTGGTCCTGTGCAGTCCTCGAACACGGGACACGCCCCCGTGTCCCGCCCCTCTCCTCCTGAGCCCTCCAACCTGCACTCCGCCGAACAGAGTCTCTCGCCGCCAGCCCCAACCTCGAGGCAATTGAGCCCCGGCCCACAGTCGTCCTTCGTCTCACAGGACCTTCCGTACCCCGCGGGCGGGTGGTCGGGGCCGCAAGCGACCAGGACCCCCACGAGGGCCGCATGGATCCACAAGCTGATCGCTTGCCTCAGCGTCCCATCGCGGGGTGGCTCGCAATCATCACTCTTCATGACGTCGAGCTTGCGTCGCGCTCGGGGAGGCGTCAACCCATCCCACGCAGCACCCCCGCGAAGCGGCCCTAGCTCGGGACCGTTTTCGCGAATTGGAGCCTCGCCGCCAGGCCATCGGCGGCGCGGAGACGGTTCGGAGGGCGCGTCCTCATCCGAACGACACGCCCGCCACTGCACGACCTCCGTGCCTTCGTGCCTTCGTGCCTTCGTGTCACCCCTCGCCGAGGACACGGCCAGATCCTCCGCGCCCTCCGCGGTTGACTCAAAACTCCAACCTCGCCCCCACCCCCACCGTCGCGATCGGCGCAGGAATCGCGATGTCCAGCGCCTCCACCTCCAGCGAGTACCGCAGCTCCCCCACCTCGCCGAAGTTGTAGGCGCCGTAGGCGTTGACACGCAAATTCGTGAGCACGAGCCCGCTGACGTCGAGCCGCGCGACGTTGGACCCGTCCGACAGGTTGCCGATCCAGCTCGCCGTGAACGACGCGTCGTCCCACTGGCCGGGCGAGGGCAGGTACACGTACGCGGCGGCGTACTGGCGTCCGAGCTGGAACGGGACGTACGCGCCCTCGACGAAGATCCACGGATACAGGTCGACGTCGTCGTAGCCCGCGTCGTTCCAGTAGTACTCGGCGCCGAGGTACAGGCTGTCCTCGTCGTTGAGCCGCAGCCCCACCTCCGCGCCCCCTACCACCTGCGGGATCCAGTCGTCCTTGCGCTTGTACTCGTCCGGGAAGGTGAACGTCTCGAAGTCCAGCTCGCCCCGGTAGTACGGGGCGCGGTCGCCGTGGCGGACCGCGCCCTCCACGTGGACGTCGAGCGGCCCGATCCCGCTGGAGACGTCCGCGCCGAGCCGCACGGGCTGGGCGTCCTGGAGGTGGGCGCTCGCGGCGACCTCGGTCTGGCCGAAGAGCCACTCGGCGCGCGCGGCGCCGCCGACGTCCCGGGGCGAGCCCGCCTCCTGCAGGTCCGCCACGAGGTACACGTTGCCGCCCAGCGCCTCGAACGGCACGTGCGCCTTCACGAGCGCCACGCCCGTGCGCTCGTCGAACACCGCGAGCGGGTCCTTCGGCGCGTTCAGGAAGTCGGTGGGGTTCCAGAAGCGGCCCGTCCCCCACTTGATCCGCTGCTTGCCGGCCGTGAGGTACACCTTGCGCCAGAGGTCGCCCTTGACCCAGAGCTGGTCGAGCAGGACCTCGGTGGGGAGCGTGGTGTTCCCGAAGGCGTCGGTCTCGCCGCCGGCGGGCACCGTCACGTCGTGGGTGAGGCGACCCTGGACGAAGGCGCGGACGCGGTCGTTGGGCCGGGCGTCCACGAAGAGGTCGAGCAGGCTCGGCGAGGAGAGGTCGTCCTCCAGCGCGGGTGTGTCTTCGGTGAACGCGCCGTCGAGCCGCAGGTACAGCTGCCCGCCCACCACCACGTCGTCGTCGTGCACGCCGAGCCGCGAGAGGATGTCCGCGTCGGTGGTCGCGCGCTCGCCGTCGAGGAAGGGCTCGCCCTCGACCGCCTCGGGGGGAGCGGCAGGTTCCCCGAAGATCGCGTCCTCGTCGCGCTCCTCCTCCTCCCCCTCCGCGAGCGCCACGGCGAACGGCAGGATCATCGCGACTTGCTCTCGAGCCAGGCCTTCGTGAAGATGCTGTCGTCGAGCGAGTTCAGATCGATCTCCTGGAGCACGACGATCGTGGAGTTGCCCTTCTCGATCTCGTCGAACACCCGGATCTCGCGCGGGTAGTAGACGTCGGCGCCCTTCGACGGGCTGAAGACCTTCTTCCACTCGGGGTAGTAGGTCGTCCGCATCAGCCGCCCCGACACGGCGAGGTCCTGCCGCTTCAGGATGTTGCCCGTGGCCTTGTCCAACCACAGCTCCACGACCGGGAAGGCGACGTCCACGCCCTCCTTCGCGGTGAGCACGAGGTGGTTCACCGTGTACTTGCCCAGCGTCTCCTCGGCCTTGAACGTCGGCGTGTACTCCAGCGCGAGGCGGCTCTCGTCGAAGTCGCTGCGCTGGGTGTCCGTGCCGCCGATGCGCTCGCGCTCGGTGCGGCGCTCCCACTTGCCCACCGCCGGGTCGTACATGAACATGTTCTTGTCGACGCGGAGGTAGCCCTTGCCCGCCTCGGCCTCGGGCTTGAGGAAGAGGATGACGAGCTTGTCCGTGACGTCGCGGCGGTACACGACCGCCTGGTACACGAGGTCGCTCTTGTCCTTCTCCTTGCGCTCGATGTAGACGAGCGACTTGTAGTCGCCGCCGTTTGTCTGGCGATCGTCGATCGTCGCCAGCATCTTCACCATCTCGTCCTGGTTGGGCGCGGCGAGCGCCACGCAAATCGCGAGCAGCATGGGAATCACTCCGCCTGGCCGAGCGCCGTCACCGGGGACAACGACGCGGCACGCGTCGCCGGCCACAGCGCCGAGAGCGCGGTGAACATCGTGAGGGTGAGGATCGCCGAGACGAGCGCCTGCGGCCGCACCGCGAGGTGGATCGTCTCGGACAGGAGGATCGCCTCCATCGCGGCGATGGGGACCTTGATGGCGGCGGCGTCGACGGCGAGCGCCACGCTCGCGCCGGCGAGCGCCCCGACGACGGTGGAGCCGAGCCCGAGCAACGCCGCCTCGAGCAGGAAGAGACCGAGCACGCGGCGCCGCGTCATGCCGATCGCCCGCATCGTGCCGATCTCGCGGGTGCGCTCGCGCACCGCGTTCCACATCGTGTTCATGATGCCGACGGCGATGATGGAGACGAGGATCGCGACGAGGAACCACGTCACGGAGTCGAAGGCGGTGAGCACCCAATTCAGGAAGCTCACCTCGTCCCGCCACACGGTCAGGTCCAGCTTCTGTCCCGTCCAGTCCTCGCCTGAGACCGTCTCGAACTTCATCCAGAAGGGCGCCGACTGGTGGTCCATCAGCTGGTAGCCCCGGCTCGCGAAGACCGTGCGCAGATGCGCCATCGTCTCCTCCGCGCGGTCGATGTCGTCGAGGTACACCCAGAGCGCGCCCGTCGTGTCCTCGGAGAGCTGGTAGAGCTCGAGCGTGACCTCGCGCGGCACGTACACGCTCCACATCGACAACATCCCGACGTCCCTCACCACGGCGACCACCGTGAGGTCGGCCGTGTTGGTGCGGCCGCCCACGGTCTCGGTCTGGACCGTGAGGACGTCGCCGACGCCCACCTCGAGCCGCTTCGCCTGGCTCGCGAACAACACGACGGCGTCGGCACGCGTCGCGATGTCGCGGACGTTGCCCTCGGTCTCCGGGCCGCCGCCCTCGCGGTACTCGGAGGTCGGCGCGGGGCGGAGCGCGGCGAGGAGCCGCTCCTCCGCCGCGGGGTCGATGCCGGAGAGCCCCGCCTGCATCGATCCCGTCGGGCTGACGAGCTTGCCCCACCCGCGCTGGCGGTCGACCACGTAGTCGAGGTTCGGGGTCTCCTGCTCCACGATCGCGCGGAGCTCGCCCACGCCCGACAGGATCGGCGCGGCGCTGCCGGCGGTCACCTTGTAGAAGCCGCCCACCGTGACGTGGCCGGAGGACACCGTGGTGGCGCTCTTCACGAGGTTGTCCTCGATGCCCTGCGACATCGACAACAACAGGACGAGCATCATCGTCACGAGCCCGATGGCGAGCCCGAGGAGCCCCGTGCGGCGCCGGGCCTGGAGCAGGTTGCGGAGCGCGATCCCGACGAGCACCGACATCTACGCCTCCTTGCCCTGCATGGCGACGACGGGCGGCACGCTCGCGGCGAGGCGCGCGGGGTAGAGCGTCGCGAGCACGCTGACGCCGAGGATGGTGCCGAGGCCGAAGAGCACGTTGCCCGCGCCGACCGAAGGGTAGAGCCGCGGCCCCGCGAACAGGAGCACGAAGATGTCCTGCGGCGCCGGCACGCCCACGCTCCCAAGCCACGTCACCAACGCGGCGCCCGCCGCGGCGCCGGAGCCGCCCGAGGCCAGGCCGAGCAACACGGTCTCGATCAGCACGAGCCACGTCACGAAACCGCGCTGCGCCCCGATCGCCCGCATGGTGCCGATCTCGCCGGTGCGCTCGAGCGTCGCCATCACCATCGAGTTGTTGATGATGACGAGCGCGACGAGGAACGTCACGAAAATCGCGACGAGCAACACGCCCCGCATCACGGTGATGAACTGGCCGATGATGCCGGTGGCCTCCTGCCAGTCCACCACCTTCAGCCCGACCGTCTCGGCCGCCGCCGCCACCTTCGGGCGCATCCGGGCGATGCCCTCGGGGTCGTCCAGCACGACGGCGGCGTTGAGCGCGAGGCCCCGCTCCAGCTCCTCGCGGGAGAACGTGGCGTTGACGAGCGCGTCGGCGCGATCGCGCTTGCCGGCGAGGTCGACCCCGTCGAACTCGTCGAAGCCGGTGGCCCCGGCGGCGGCCGTCGTCTCGACGGGGGCGTCGCCGCCGAAGAGCGCGGCCTCGGCGTCCTCGCGCGAGACCTCCGCCACGCCGACCGCCTGCTTGATCCCGGCCAGCTCGGCCTTCTGCTCGTCGCTCATGCGCCCGTACAGCTCGCGCCAGGTCATCAGGTCGACGAGGTTGGACGCGCTGGCGAGGTCGGACTTCTCGAGCCCGCGGAACTCGTAGGTGCCGTACACCTTCACGTTGAGCGACTTCACGTACCCGGACTTGGTGTACGAGCGGAGCGTGATCGTGCCGCCGACCGGGATCTCGTACAGCCGGATCCTCGGGGCGATCTCCGCGTAGAAGAACGCGTGGCGCGCCTCGATGCTGGCGTCGTCCAGGGTGAGGAAGGCCTGCAGCTGGGCGGCGAGGTCGTCGCCCGGGATCCCCGCCTTCGCCAGCGCGGCCGACACCCCGGCGGACTCCTGCGGATCCAACTGGAATTGGATCCGCGCGTACTGCTTCGCCATGCGCGCGATCTGCTCCTGCAGGAGCGTGTCCTCGGCGATCGTCGCGCCGTCCCGGACCTTCTGCCACACGTCGTCCAACTCGCGCGCGACCTTGTTCTTGACGAGCTTCTCGTAGGTGCGCTTCGAGAAGAGGAAGCCCCGCTTTCCGGGCGGGACCGGCTCGCCGTCCACCACGTAGAAGCGGTCGAACGTCTGCGCGAAGCGCTCCAGATCCGTGCCGATGGCGCGCAGGTACAACATGCGGCCGTCGGCGGCCATGGGCGCGATGCGGCTGTCGAGGAAGTCCAGGGCGGGCAACGGCCTCGCGGCGAACTCGGCCCAGAAGGCGTCGGAGGTGACACGGTCGAGGTCGGCGAGGTCCTCGGCGGACTTGGCGCGGTCGGCGGCGATGGCGGCGGTGTGGACCTGGTCCTTCCGGATCGCCGTGGCGATCTCGCGGACGTGCCCGGCGAGCGCGGCGACCCGGGCGGCGTCGCCCGCGTCCACGGCGTCACGCAGCGCGCCGAGCGCGTCGTCGATCTCGTTGCTGCCGAACACGGTCGCCGTCGTGATGCCCATCGGCACGACCGCCTTCACTCCCTCGACCTTCACGAGCTCGGCCTCGACCTTCGAGAAGTCGGGGATCTCGCCGATGTCGGTGGAGCCGAAGCCCATCCCGCCGAAGAGCGCGAGCTCGTCCTCGGCGTCGGCCGAGTACACCTGCAAGTGCCCGGCGAGGCTCGACGTGATGCTCTTCTCCATCGAGCGCTCGACGCTGTCCAGGAGCGAGCTCCCCACCACGACGAGGAACGTGCCGAAGAACAGGATCGCGCCGACGATGCCGCTCTTCACCTTGTGGGCGAGCAGGCTCCGCAGCGCGATCAGCGCGAGGATGCGGGCGTTCACGCGTGGCTCGCCGTCGCGGTGGCGTCCTCGGAGACGAGCCCGTCGGCGATGCGCACGATGCGGCCGGCGCGGTCCATGACCTTCGGGTCGTGGGTCGAGAAGATGAAGGTGATGTGCTCGTCGCGGTTGAGCGCGCGCATGAGCTCCACGATGGCGACGCCCGTGGCCGAGTCGAGGTTGGCGGTGGGCTCGTCGGCGAGCACGATGGCGGGCCGCGTGACGAGCGCGCGGGCGATGGCGACGCGCTGGCGCTGACCGCCGGACAGCTCGTTCGGGCGCTGGCCGAGCTGACCGGCGAGGCCGACCTTCTCGATCATCTCGTGCACGCGCTTGTCGCGCTCGCCCTTCGTGAGGCCGCCCTGGAGCAGGAGCGGGAACTCGACGTTCTGGAACACGTCGAGCACCGCGATCAGGTTGAAGCTCTGGAAGATGAAGCCGATGTGGCGAAGCCGCAATTCCGTGAGCTGGCGGTCGGACATCCGGTTGGTGATCTGCCCGTCGACCGTGACCGTGCCCGCCGTCGGCACGTCCATGCACCCGATCAGGTTCAGCAGCGTCGTCTTGCCGCTGCCGGACGGGCCGGCGATGGCGGTGAACTCGCCGCGGCCGATGGCGAGGTCGACCCCGCGGACGGCGCGCACGACCAGCTTCCCGAGCGGGTAGTCCTTCACGACGCCGCTCAGCTCGACGATGCTCATCTGCGCTCTCCCTCGGGGTTCAGGCGCGCGATCACCTGCTCGAACACGCCGAACAGGCGCGCGACGAGCTCGGGGTCGAGCGACGAGACGGCGGCGTCCAGCTCCGCGACGCGCGAGCGGGCGAGCCGATCGATGAGCCCGCCGCCTGCGGGCGCGATGGCGACACGCTTCTGGCGACGGTCGGCGGGATCCTCCGTGCGCTCGACGAACCCGCGCTCGACCAGCCGGTCGACGAGGTGGCTCGTGGCGGAGGCGGACAGGTTCAGGCAGTCATGCAGGCCCGACACCGTGGTGGGCCCGCCGTGCTGGAGCCGCTGCAGCGCGACCAGCTGCGGCAGCGTGATGCCCTCCTCCACCATGATCCGCAGCGACTCGCCGGTGGAGTGCCGGTGCAACGCCCCCATCAGCTCGGTGAGGAGCTGGTTGAGGCGGGCGCCGGAGCTGGACGGACTCATTTCGAAGGATCGAACTATTCGACCATTCGGAAAGCGTCAAGGATGCGAGTCAGGCGGCGCGCCGCCCCGCGAGCGCGAACCCCGCCGGCAGCACCACCTCGCGCAGCGCCCGCGCCACGCCGCGCACCGTGTCCGCCTCGCCGATGCGGCCGTGCGCGTCGAGCACCTCGCGCGCGGCGCCCGTCGTGACGTCCGGCTGCACGATCCCCACGCGGGCGACCTCCGCGAACACGGCGGCGACGGCCTCGCGGACGGGCTCGCCCCCCACCTCGATCGCCCAGCGGAGCGTACGCCAGGCCAGCTCGGCGTGGCGGGCCTCGTCGCGGGCGATGACCGCGAGGGTGGCGCGGACGGCCGGGTCGGTCGCGCGGGCGAGCGCGTCGGCGGCGAGCAGCGCGACGACGCTCTCGCCGACGCAGCCCTCGCGGGCGACCGCGGCGGCGAGCGACGGCAGGTCCGGGGCGAGCGGCACGGCGGCGCCGAACGGGAAGGCGCCCGGCGCGAGCTCCTCGCCCGCGTAGCCGGACGCGATCGCGAAGGCGAGCTTCGCGTGCCGCACCTCGTCGAGCGCGGCGCGGTGGGCCTCGGCGACGAGGTCGGCGGGCGCGCCGTGCGCCATCAGCTCCATCGCGAAGCGCGCGAAGGCGGCGACCGCGGCGTGTTCGGTGCGCGCGTCCTCGGACCAGGCCTCGGCGAGCACGCGACGCTCGGCGGCCGTGAGCCCCGCCACCTTCGGCGCACGGCCGCGCCGCCAGCCGCCGGCGCGGCGCTCCTCGCCCGCGGTGACGATGGCGCCGTCCTCGACGTACGGGCGCCCGACGACGCAGGCGGAGAGCGGGTCGTCCTTGTTCACGACCGGGTAGCAGCAGCGGTCGCCGGTGTAGTAGCCGGTGTCGCCGCCCGCCTCGAAGGTCCCCTCGCCCACGACGGCTACCGTGGTGTAGCCGCAGTGATCGCCCTCCAGATCGTCGCGCACCTCGTCGGCGGAGGGGCACTCGGTGACGCCCTCCTCGACCGAGACGCAGCCCTCGCCGTTGGCGTCCTCCGCGCCGTAGCAGGCGGCGAGCGGGACGAGACCGAGCACCGCGAAGACGCGGGCGCGAAGGGCGAGCACGGGATCGACGGGCATGGGGACCTCCGCCGGACGACGTAGCAAGGGCGGGGCCACCGCGGCGGGGACGGGGTCCTCCGCGTGCCACCGCGCGGGGCGCGACAGCGGTGTCGTGGCGTCGGGGGCCCCGTCGCTACTGCGCCACCGGCACCGCCAGCGGCGGCCCCTCGTCCGCCTCCGTCGTCGCGGCCCCCTCGTGCCCGTCGTCCCACCCCTCCTCGGGCTGGTAGCGCTCGGGATCCGCGGCCTCGTACTCCGCCTCGGTCACCCACTCGCCGCCGACCCACCTCTCGCCGTCGAACCAGCCGGGGATCCAGACGTGGCCGGGCTTGTCCTCGACGGGCTCCCAGTAGCCGGCGTGGTAGACGCCGTCGTCGTCGTACCAGCTCGACACCCAGCGGTACCCGGCGCGGAATTCGGGGCGCCAGAAGCCCTCCACCCACACCTCGCCGTCCCAGAACCCGGGCTCCCACACGTAGCCGTCCGGACCGTCGCCGGCGGGCTCCCAGTGGCCCCAGACGTAGGTGCCGTCCTCGAGGTAGTACCCGTCCACCCACACCCAGCCGTCCCGGGCCTCGGTGCGCCAGTAGCCGTCGACGTAGACCGGCCCCACCCACCAGCCCGGCACGTACACGTAGCGGGCGCCCGCGTACACGGGCGGCCCGTACGACGGCGCCCAGTGGCCGGGGATCCAGCGCGGGCCGGACCAGTGGCCCGGCACCCACACCCAGCCGGGCCGCCCCGGCGGCGCCCAGTGGTCCACCCACGGGTCGGGCGTGAAGTCGAGCCACACCACCACGACGGTGCTGTGGGTCCAGCGCCAGTACGGGTGCACGTACCAGTGCGTGTACCAGGGCCGGTACGGCGCGAACCGCGGGGGCGGGTGGTGGGCGTGCGGGTGCGCGCGGACGTGGTACGGGTGCGGGCGCGCGTAGCGGTGATCCGCCGTGCGATGGAGCGGCCGCGACGGCGAGCGCCCGTCGTAGCTGCGGTGCGTGGCCTCGCGCGGGGCGTCCGCCTTCGCCGCGGGCCGCTTGACCTTCGCGGGCTCCGGCCGCGCGGGGCTCGTCTTGCGCGCG
>JBMOQZ010000139.1:0-21705 GCA_049322475.1 Myxococcota bacterium
GGCGGTGTTGCCGGGCGGCGAGCCCTCGCCGTCGTTGCGGGCGCGCGCCGAGGGGGCGGCCGCGCTCTGGGCGCTCGGGCGAGCCCCGCTCGTGGTGTGCACCGGCGCGCACCACCTGCGGCCGCCGGGGGAGGCGGTGGTCGCCCGGGAGATCCTGCTCGCCCGCGGCGTGCCCGCGGAGGTCGTGTTGATCGAGGAGATCAGCCGCAACACGAAGGGCAACCTCCGGTGCGCCCGCGGCGTGCTCCCGCCGGGGGCGCGGCGGATCTACGTCGTCACGGAGCCCTTCCACATGGGGCGCGCGCTGGCGATCGCGCGGGCCGAGGGCTTCGAGCCCTTGCCCTGGCCGGTGGACTCGCCGGCGTGGAGCCGCCCGGCGGCCCGGGCGCGGTGGCTCCTGCGGGACGGGGTGTCGATGGCGTTCCTGCTGGCGGGGGCGTGATAGGAGGGCGTCCTCCGGAGAGCCGATGCCCGTGGACGTGACCGTGCCCTCGATGGGCGAGTCCGTGAAGAGCGCGACGATCGCGCGGTGGCTGAAGAAGCCCGGGGACGCCGTGAAGGCCGACGAGCCCGTCGTGGAGCTCGACAGCGACAAGGCCAGCATGGAGATCCCGTCGCCCGCCGCGGGCAAGCTCGAGGCGCAGCTCGCGCAGGAGGGCGCCGAGGTGTCGGTGGGGCAGGTGATCGCGCGCATCGCGGAGGGGCCGGCCGCGCCGGCGCCCTCGACCGGGACGGCCGAGGCCGCCGCCGTGCCCGCCGCCAACGGAGCGTTGTACTCCGACGCCGCCGAGGGTCCGTCGCCGCGTCCGCCCATCGCGGCGGGCAAGGCGCCGCCGAGCTCGCCGTCGGTGCGCAAGGCGATGCGCGAGGCCGGCGTGGACGTCGCCGAGGGCACGGGGAAGGGGGGCCGGGTGACGCGCGCCGACGTCGACGCGGCGGCCGCGAAGAAGGCGCCCACGGCCGTGGAGGAGCCCGTCGAGATCGTGCCTATGTCGTCGATCCGCCGGCGCATCGCCGAGCGGCTCGTCGAGGCGCAGCAGACCGCGGCGATCCTCACGACGTTCAACGAGATCGACATGAGCGCGGTGATGGCGCTCCGCGAGCGCCACCAGGAGCGCTTCTCGAAGAAGTACGGGATCAAGCTCGGGTTCATGAGCTTCTTCGTGAAGGCCTCGATCGAGGCGCTCAAGGCTTTCCCCTCGGCGAACGCGGAGATCCGCGGGACGGACATCGTCTACAAGAACTACTGGCACGTGGGCGTCGCGGTGAGCGGCCCGCGCGGGCTCGTGGTGCCGGTCGTGCGGCACGCGGACCGGCTCTCGTTCTCGGAGACGGAGCAGGCGATCGCCGAGTACGGCCGGAAGGCGCGCGACAACGACATCTCGGTCGACGACCTGCGCGGCGGCACGTTCACCATCAGCAACGGGGGCATCTTCGGCTCGATGATGAGCACGCCGATCCTGAACCCGCCGCAGGTGGCGATCCTCGGGATGCACGCCATCCAGAAGCGCGCGGTCGTGGTCGACGACCAGATCGTGATCCGGCCGATGATGTACGTGGCGCTCTCGTACGACCACCGCCTCTTGGATGGGCGCGAGGCCGTGAGCTTCCTCGTGCGCGTGAAGGAGTGCGTCGAGGCGCCCGAGCGGATCCTGCTCGAGATCTGACGTTCAGGGCTGGACGCCCCAGCGGACCTCGAGCAGCTCGAGCGGGAAGGCCATCACCGCGTCCTGGCTCACGAGCCAGCCGGGCACGGTGCCGCCGGGGTCGGACTGCACGTAGTAGGTGATGGTGCCGGCGGTCCGGTCGTACACCCAGCCGCCGGTGTTGGACGGCGTGTAGACCGCGTCGGCGTGCGCGTTGAGCGCGGCGGCGTAGGGCCCGGTGAACGACCCGGGCTCGCCCGTGTGCTTCACGAGGTCCCACTCGACGCGGGCCTTCGTGTCGGTGAGCTCGGTGGCGCGCAGCGCGAGCACGTACTGGCGCGAGCTGACGAGCGCGTTGCCGCCGGTGCGCTGGTACACGATGGTGTAGCCGTCGCCGCGCTTCTCGAGGGTCTTGCACTCGAGCAGCGCCTTCACGCCCATGTAGGAGGCGGTCAGGGGGTACTTCGCGCAGTCGAGGACGACGTCCGCGAACTCCTTCGTCGAGATGGGCGCGCCCTTCGTGCTCACGGTGGTGGTCATGCGCTTCGCCGAGCCGTTGCGCGGCACGAGCTCCATCGGGGGCGACGCGAGGGCGAGCGAGGCGAGGACCAGCATGGGCGGGTCGTACACGAAGGCGGGGGTGGGCGCAACAACGGGGGCGGTGCCTCGTCGCGCGGCCCGTCGGCCCCCCCTCAGGCGCAACAACTCGCACGGTGACGGCTCACCCTCCGAGTTGTTGCGCGCCTGCTCGCCAAGCGGTGCCCCCGGCGAGCCCGTCGGCGCCCTCGGCGAGCCCGCCCGCGCCCTCGGCGCTCCCGCCCGCGCCCTCGGCGAGCCCGTCGGCGCCCGCGGCACTCGCCCGAGGCGCAACAACTCGCAGGGTGACGGCTCACCCGTCCCCTCGCCACGACGCCCGCCGAGCTCCGCGCGCTCGCGGACGCCGTCCTCACGATCGGGGCCGAGTTCCGGGTGTTCGCCTTCGGCGCCGCGGACAGCCACCTCCACGTCGCGCTCGCCTGCGGCCGCAAGCAGCTCGGACGCTTCCTCCAGCGCCTCCTCTGCGCGCTGCGCGCGCGCCTCGGCGTCGACGTGGCCTTCGACGTCACGCGCATCCGCCCGTTCCGCGACCAGTGGCATCGCGCGAACGACATCGGCTACGTCATCCGCCAGGCCCTGCACCACGAGATCGCGACGGACCCCTGGCTCGAGGGCTCGGCCCTGCCGGACATCCTCGGCCTTCGTCCGAAGGGCGCCACCCTCCGGGAGACGGTGCTCCGCGTGAGCCCGCGGCTCAAGCCCGAGGCGCTGCTGCTCCCGCTCGTCGGGCGTCGCTCGCTGGCGGAGGCCGACGAGATCTCGCTCCTCGCGGAGGCGACGCGCGCGGCGGCCCTCCTCCCGTCGCTCGAGGGCCGCGACGCCCGCGTCGTCGAGGCCCGCCGGGCGGCGGTGGCGGCCACGGCGGCGTCGACGCAGGCGGTCGCCGCGGCGCTGGGCATCTCGCCCCGAGCCGTCCAGCACCTCCGCGCGCAGCCCCACGACCCGCGCCTCGTCACGGCGATCCGCCTCCAGATGGGCCTGCGCTCGCAGCCGCTCGACCTCGCGCTCCTCGAGGCCGCGCGCGAGCGCGCTCGCGTGAAGACCGTCCGCGAGCCCCCACCCCCCGCCTACACCCCGTGCTCCTCCGCCAGCTTCGCGAACAGGACGTGGTCCTCCCACTCGCCCGCGACCTGCACGGCCTTCACGGCGTAGCCCTCCCGCCGGAAGCCGTTCTTCTCGGCCACGCGCAGGCTGCGCGCGTTGCGCGGCATGATGCCGCACGCCACCCGGTGCAGGCCGAGCGGCCCGAACGCGAGGCCGAGGAGCTGGCGCACCCCCTCCGTCGCGACGCCGCGGCCCGCGAACTCGACGTTCACGCTCCACCCGGCGGTCGCGCACATCGACGCGCTCCGCACGACGTCGTTGAGGTTGAACCAGCCGGCGATGCGCCCGTCGTCGGCGACCGCCACGCACTTGAGGCACGTCCCCTGAAGCTGTCGCGACAGCTGAACGGCGAACAGGTCCTCCGCCGTCGCCCCCTCCGGCCAGAGCGGCGACCAGGGCGCGTGGAACGCCCGCGACACCTCGGAGGCGCGCACCCACTCGGCGCGGTCCTCGACGGTGACGGGGCGGACGATCAAACCAATTCCTCGAGCAGCTTCCGGTAGCTCTCGAGCCGGTCCTCCTCGCACAGATCCTCCGCCACACACCCGTCCTCGCCGAGGTGCAGGCAGTCGCGGAACTTGCACGGGGCCTCGGCGAGCTCCGGGAAGTGCAGGCGGAGCTCGCGGCGCTCCACGTGGTCGACGCCGAACTCGCGGACGCCCGGCACGTCGATGATGCGCCCCCCGCCGGGCAGATCGAAGAGGATGCCGCCGGTGGTGGTGTGGCGGCCGCGCCCCCAGGGGTCGAGCTCGCCGACGGCGCGCTCCACCCCCGGCACCAGCACCTTCAGGATGGAGGTCTTGCCGACGCCCGAGTGCCCGACGAGCACGCTCGTGTGCGACCGCAAGAGCGCGACGAGCGGCTCGAAGCCCTTCCCCTGCGCGGCCGACACGAGGAACACGGGGTACCCCAGCGCCTCGTACCGCGCGAGCTTCTCCAGCACCTCGCTCGGCATGCCCGCGTCGCACTTGTTGAGCACGATCGCGGCCGCCATCCCGCCCGCGCTCGCGGCGACGAGCAGCCGATCGACGAGGCCGGCGCGGAAGGGCGGGTCGCTCGTGGCGTTGACCGACACGAGCAGGGACGCGTTCGCGCACACGACGCGCGTGCGCCCGCCGCCGCGGAGGAGCTCGGTGTCGCGCGGCTCGTGCCCGGTGACGACGCCGCCCTCGACGATCACGCGGTCGCCGACCACCACCTGCGCGCCGCGCACGGGCAACACGCCCAGATCGCGCACGCGCACGCGCCGCCCCACCATCTCGACCACCTCAGAACGCGACATGCAGCTCCAGGTATCCGAACCGCGCGTCGGCCTCGCCGCCCTCGCCGACGAACGCCCCGGCGCCCGCGGCGAGATCGGAGAACGGCGTGAACGCCCACGCCACCGTCCCGTCGACCTCGTGCCCGTACACCCCGCCGTCCTCCGGGCTGTAGAGCCGGTGGACCTCGACGTCGGCGCCGATCTGCGGGACGGGCCGCGACTCGACGCGCAGGTGCAGGTCGGCGAGCCCGCGCGGCTCGGCGGCGGTCCCGTACCGGTCGAGCAGCCCCCAGAAGCGTCGCGAGTCGCCCAGCACCGGCGTCCACGCCGCCCCGCTCGCCTCGCCGGAGGCGCGGTCGCCGCGCAGGTGCACCACCCACCGCTCGTTCGGACCGAACACCCGCCCGGCGGAGAACGCCAGCAGCGTGCCCGTGCCCTCGTCGCGCGGCTGGGCGTACGCTTCCACCCGCGCGCGCCACCGCCCGCTGTCCACGCGCACGTAGGCGCCGCCCGTCTGCTTCACCTCGTCGGTCCGGCGCGCGTCCACGAGCCAGACGGCGTCGGCGTCCCAGCGGGTGACCGGGTCGGCGTGATGCCCGCCGGCGCGCACCACGTTCACCCCGAGCCCCAGCGAGTCGCCGGCGACGAACCGCCGCGCGTTGATGTACTCGAGCTGGATCGGCGCGGCGGTCCCCAGCACCCGGAACGCGTCGAAGAAGCGCCCCTCCATCGCGAAGTCGTCCTCGCCGAGCAGCCGCCCCTCGTGCAGCCGCAGGGCCTGCCGCCCGATGGTCGCCTCCGCGTGGATGTTGCGGTTGAGCACGCCCCGCACGCGCCCCCACGCCTCCGCCACGTCCGGCGAGAAGCCCTCGGGCGACACGCTCGCCCGGTCCATGCGCCACGCGCGGATCTCCTGGAACGACACGCGCGCGCTCACGATGGTGCGCGACGCCTCGATGCCCACGCGGGCGCGCTGGGCGAGCTCCCCGACCTCGCCGTCGCCCTGCACGCGGTCGCGCACCTCGACCACCGGCTCCCACGTCACCGGCGGCGGCGTCTGCGCGTGGGCTACCAGGACGGCGAGCACCGCGGCTCCTCGCTCGCGCGCCGGGCGCGCGTCCACCGGAGGAAGCCGTCCTCCGGGAGCAGGTTGGGGTCGTCGACCCTTCGGTCCCAGACGATGTCCTGCGGCACGGCGACGTCGCCGAGCGTCGGGAACGCCGTCATGTCCGCGCGCAGGAGCAACGCGGAGGGCCGCGCGTTGTCGCGCAGCACCCCGCGCGGGTGGATCCCGTGGCTGATGCCCCCCTCGACGAACGCGCCCTGGCCGTCGGGGAACACGCGCAGCAGGTAGCGGTAGATGTAGTTGTTGCGCGAGAGCGCCTCGTCCTCGGTCAGCGGGCGATCGCTGCGCTCCGGGTCGAAGCCGGCGGGGTCGAGCGCGAGCGCGAAGCCCCGCAGCGAGGCCGCCCCGCCCGTCAGCACGCCGTCGACCCGCGTGCGCAGGTCCAGCCACTCCGTGGGGGGCGCGCCCGGCTGGCGCGGCAGCACGCGTACGGCGGCGTCGGCGTCGACGTCCACGCAGTGCAGGTGGGCGCGCGATCGCCGGTCGTCCATCGTCTGCGCGGGCGGCCGCGTGTAGCTCCCGTCGGGCGCGCGCGGCGCGGGCACGTCGCGGTCGAACACCGTCAGCGACCAGGGCTCGCTGGCGGCGCCCTCGACCACCGCGAAGTGCAGCACCACGCGCACGCCGCCGTCGACCGCGGTGGTGGTCCCGTGGTGGTAGTCCGGCCCGCGCACGTCGAAGTCGTTGCAGAGCCCGCCGATGAGCGTCGCCTGCAGGTCCACCGCGCCGGGCGTCTCGCTCGTGGAGGCGCCGAGCTCGATCGCGGCGACGCAGAGCCCCTTGTCCGCGCGCGACGACGTGTCGATCTCGAAGCCCTGCAGCACGACGCCCGCCTCGGGCGAGGGGGCCACGGGCAACGGCACCGTCACGCGGTAGGCGGGCCGCACGACGTCGAGGAGCTGCGAGACGCGCGGGTTCTGGCGCTCGCGATCGCGCGGGATGACCGTGAGCGCCGCGCGGTAGCGCGTGAACGTCACGCCCTGCGCGGCCCCGTAGTCGGTGAACGCGACCGCCTGCTTGTTCACGCCGAGGTGGTCGCGCAGCACGGGCACGCCGCGGGCCCAGAGCCCGATGCTGCCGCCCGCCTGGATCTGCCACCGGCCGCCGAGCGCCCGCGACCACGCCCCGCGCTCCGTCCCACGCCCGGCGAGCACCGCGGCGAGCTGGCCGAGCCGGTGGTCGCGGAGCCACCAGCGGAAGTCGAAGCCGTTGAGCCCGAGCGGGAGCGGGTCGGGCTCGGACGTGAGCGACAAGAGCTGCACGAAGCGGTCCTCGGCGGGGCGCGGCGTCCGCGTCTGGAGCAGGGTCGCGTTCGGGCGGCTCCCGGCGGAGGCGTCGTTGTCGAAGAGCACGACGGCGTCGAGCCCCTGCGCGGCCGAGAGCACCGCGAGCCCCGACGGGCGGTCGACGAACGGCGTGGGGAGGTCGACCGGGTGGAGCGCGCCGCCGCGCACCTCGTGGAGCCGGCCGCCGAACTCGGGCTCGGTGGCGTAGCCGAAGGAGTCCCAGGCGGTGACCGCCCAGAGCCGCCCCTCCGCCCAGCACAGCCCGCTCACGCCCTCCTCGGGGCCGCGGGGCACGGCGCCGGCGACGTCGTCGGCGAGCACCTGGAGGTCGGCCGCGCGCCCGCTCCGCGCCGCGCCGAGGTCGTACGAGAGCACGCGGGCGACCGGGCCGTCGCAGCGCCGGAGCCCGACGAACACGCGCTCGCCGGAGGGATCCCAGGCGAGCCCCTCGACGAGCATGTCGTCGCCGCACGTCGCGCGCCCCCAGTCGGAGAGCAGCTCGCGGAGCCGCTCCACCTCGGGGAGGCGAACCTCCTCCCAGCCCGACGGCGTGCGCTGGAGCACGAAGAGGCGCTCGGTCTTGCGCCGCGGCCGCGCGATGTAGTCCTTGCGGTAGCCGGTGCGCCGCCCGATCGTCGTGTACTCGGTGACGCCGAGCACGCGGTCGGGCCCGAAGGGGGCGAGGTCCTCGACGTTCCAGGGCGTGTCGACCCGGCGGTCGACGGCCTTCCAGAAGATGGGCTCGGCGCGCACCTGCACGCCGTCGTCGGACATCGGGAACACGCCCACGACGTCGCTGCCGCGCACGGGGCGGTCGGGATCGGGCACGAGCAGCGCGCGGGCGTCGCCCTCCATCGCGACGACGAGCCGCCCGTCCGGCAGGAGCGCCACGCCCGTCGGCTCGATCGGCGGCGCGCGCGGCAGGTCCATCTGCAGGATCGGGTAGCTGCGGTACTGGACGCAGCCGGCCAGGAGCGTGGCGAGGACTACGCCCACGCGGACGGCCCGGAGAGGTGCCGGCGCACGAGCGTGGCGTCGCACACCGTGTCCTCCCCCCGGCTCGCCCGCGCCCGGAACACGGCGGCGTCGCCCACGAAGCCCACCAGCGCGCCGCGCACGCGCACGTCGTCGCCGGCGACCGCGGCGCTGCGGTACCGCACCTTCTCGGCGACCGCCACGAGCCCGACGGGATCGACGCCGCGGCCCCCCAGCCACGCGCTGACCCACTCCTCGGCCCAGTCCACGTACCGGGGGTGGTTGACGTGGCCCATCGGGTCCATCTCGGTCCACCAGGGCACCACGCGCAGCTCGGGGAGCGCGATCTCCTCGACCGGATCGAACTCCGGGAGCCGCGCGCCCGGCCCGTCGTCCGACACGACCGGGAACGCGCTCGCCAGCTCCTTCGGCGCGCGCGCGGGCCCGCCGCTGGACCCGACGTGGACCCACTCCGCGGTGGCGCGGAGCACGCCGGCGAGCCGCGTCTCGCGACGCATGAGCATCTCGCGGCGCGTCTCGCCCACCCAGGTCGTGGCCTCGAACTGCTCGCCGTAGCGGGCCTCGCGGAGGTGCACGCCCGTGATCTCGCGGACCACGAAGCCCGTGCCGAGCTCGCGGTAGCGCTCCGGCGGCCAGCCGCACTCGGTCGAGTGGATCACGGCGACCTCCTGGACGAGCCGCCAGAGGTCGCCCGCGCGCGCGTGGTCGCGCGGGGAGCAGGCGTGCCGCGGGATGCGGAGGTTCACCACGCCGGGTGTCTAACTCTTCGGGGGTCCGGCGCGGCGGGGCGGGACGGGCCCGCGATAGGACGGCCGGCGATGCGGCGATGGTGGCTCGGTCTCGTCCCGGTGGCGCTCGTCGCCGGCGGCTGGCGGTTCGTGGAGCGGGGGCCCGTGCCCGCGCCCTGGGCCGACCCGCTGCCGACGCACGCCGTGCTCACCGGGTACGCGCGCTTCTACGCCGGGCGCGGCGGCGTCGCGGTCCCGGCGTGGATCGACGGCTGGTTCGCGCGCAACCCGCCGAGCCCCGACGGCCCGGTCCTCGTCGACACCTTCCACGCCACCAAGCAGCCCTGGAACGCGGCGATCGCGATGGACGCGTACCGCTACGACGCGCAGCACGGGCTCGCCCGCGCGCTGCAGCCCGTCCGCGACGCCGGGATCCGCGTCGAGCCCGTCGAGGCCCCGTGGTCGCCGGCCCGCCTCACCGGGGCGAGCGCCGTGTTCGTCAACCTCGTCAGCGGCGACAACCCGGCGATCACCTGGTCCGAGGCGCGCACGCTCGAGTCGTTCGTCCGCCACGGCGGCGGGCTCGTGTTGATCACCGACCACAGCAACGCCTACTTCCACGCCGAGGTGCTCTTCCCGCTCACGTCGCTCCTCGGGGTCGAGGTGCCGCCGGTGACCGCGACGGACGAGGGGCCCGGGCGCCAGCTCTCCACCGGCGTCGCGTGGATCCGCGCGGCGGCGGACGGCGACCACCCCGTCGGCGAGGGCGTCCGCACCGTCGGGATGCTCACCGCCGGGACGGTGGAGGCGCCGCCGGGCTGGGCGACGATCGCGCACACCTCCGCGGACGGGTGGGCGGACCGGTGGACGCCCTACCGCAAGGCCGACTCCAACGGCTTCACCGGCAACCTCAAGCGCGAGAAGGGAGAGGCGCCGGGGCCGTCGCCGCTCGTGGTCGCCGGCGAGCACGGCGAGGGCCGCGTCGTGGTGCTCGCCGACCAGAACGCCTGGGGCGCCACGATGATCGGCTACGAGGACAACGCCCGGCTCTTCGCGAACGCGATGGCGTGGGCGATCGGGCGGCCTGTCCCGTACGAGGCGCGCTCGCCGCGGTCGGTGACCACCGTCGTCTCCGAGGCGCGCTCGGACTGCACGGCGCCCTCGGACTGGGGCTTCCGGACGCTCCAGGTCCTCGCGGCGAAACACGCCGCGCGCACGGGCGTGCCCGACTTCTGCACGGCGACGCCCGCGCCCGCGTCGCGCGGCATCGTGCTCCTCCCCCAGCCCGAGCGACCCGACCTCGCGACGCTGCTCGACCGCGAGGTGCTCGCGCTCCTCGACCGCACGTACCCGAGCACGGCGCAATTGCTCGTCCACCTCGGGCTCGCGTGGGACGGCGTCGATCTCGTGGGGCCCGCGGAGGTGCTCGAGCGGGACGACGCGGGGCGCCCGCTCGTCGCGCGGGCCGGGCGCGTGACGATGGTGATGGACGCGGGTTTGTTGCGCAACGACGCGCTCGGCGGCGAGCGCGACGACCCTGCCGACGGCCCGCCCGATCGGACCGCGCGGTGGAAGCGGGCGGATCGCCTCCTGGGAGACCTGTTCGACCGGGTCGCCGGGGGGTAGATTCGCGCGCCCCCGGAGCCCCCCATGTCCCGCTTGTCGCTCTTGCTCGCCCTCGGTTGTTCGGGAGGCGTCCCCGACGGGGAAAAGCAGCCGGTGGAGGGCGACGACGGCGACGTCTGCGACCGGGCGCTCGTGACCGTGTACCGCGACGCCGACGGCGACGGGTTCGGCGACCCGCGCGACGCCGACGAGGTCTGCGAGGTCGAGGACGGCTGGGTGGCCGACCCGACCGACTGCGACGACGCCGACGCCGCCGTGAACCCGGAAGCGGTCGAGGTCTGCGACGACGCCGACACCGACGAGGACTGCTCGGGCGCCGCCGACGACGCCGACCCCGGCGTGACCGACCCCGCGACGTTCTACACCGACGCCGACGACGACGGCCTCGGCGACGCCGGCGCCCCGGTGCTCGCGTGCGACCTCGCCGACGGGCTCGCCGCCCAGGCCGGCGACTGCGACGACGGCGACGCCCTCGTCGGCGGCCCGCCGACCTGGAGCCGCGACCTCGACGGCGACGGCTTCGGCGACCCCGACGACCCCGTCGTGCAGTGCGAGCCCATCGAGGGCTACGTCACCAACGACGACGACTGCGACGACCACGACGCCGAGATCAACCCCGCCGGGTCCGAGGTCTGCGACGACTACGGCGTGGACGAGGACTGCGACGGCCTGTCCGGCGACGACGACCCCTCGCTCGACACCGACTCCGCCGACTACTGGCACCGCGACGCCGACGGCGACGGCTACGGCGACGCCGAGGAGGTCGCGCGCACCTGCGAGCTGCCCGCCGGCTACGTCGTGGACTGGACCGACTGCGACGACGCCGACGCGGGCACCAACCCCGGCGCGAGCGAGGTCTGCAACGACGGCGCCGACAACAACTGCGACAGCAGCGCCAACGCCTGCGGGATCTCGACCACCACGCTCTCCGCGACCGGCGCCGACTATGTCGCGTGGGGCGAGGCCGCCGACGACGGCGCGGGCTGGTGGGTGGGCTTCGCCGGCGACTGGGACGGCGACGGCGACGACGACGTGCTCGTGGGCGCCCCCGGCAGCGACGCTGGCGGCACCTCCTCGGGCGCGATCTACGTGCTCGCCGGCGAGGCGACGGGCTCGCTCGACCTCTCCTCGGCCCACGCGAAGATCCACGGCGAGTCGAGCACGGACTACCTCGGCGCCTCGGTCGCCGGCGTGGGCGACGTCGACGGCGACGGCGCCCTCGACCTCGTCGCGGGGGGCTACGGCTACCAGTCGAGCGCCGGGCGCGCGTACCTCGTGTACGGGCCGGCCTCGGGGACCGAGGACGTGGGCGACGTCGCCGTGACGATCGAAGGCAGCTCCGCCGCCGACTACTGCGGCGTGCGCGTCGCCGGCGGGCGCGACGTGAGCGGCGACGGCCGCGACGACTTCGCCTTCGGCTGCCTCGGCGACGACGGGGGCGCGTCCGGGGCCGGCGCCGTCTACGTGATCACCACGGCGCCGACGACCTCGTCCTACACGAGCGCCACGGGCTGGCACCGCCTTCAGGGCGACGTGGCCGACGGCCGCGCCGGCTACGCGCTCGCCTTCGCCGAGGACGTCGACGGCGACGGCGCCGACGACGTGCTGGTGGGCGCGCCCGAGGCGAACATGGCCTACGTCGTGCTGGGCCCGGTGACGGGCGACGCCGACCTGTCGGCCGCGGACGGGGTCCTCGACGGCGCGAGCGGCGACTTCGGCGCCGCCGTGGCCGGCCTCGGCGACACCGACGGCGACGGCTACGGCGACGTGGCGATCGGGCGCCCGGACGGCGTGTCCGGCAGCCTCTCGGTGGGGGGCGTGTTCGTCTACACGGGCGGGGCCGACGCGATCGTGGACGGCCGCGTCGCGGAGCTCGCCGGAACGCCCGCGAGCACGTCGTGGCAGGAGGGCGCGAGCCTCGCCGGCGCCGGCGACGCCGACGGCGACGGCTACGACGACCTGATCGTGGGCGCGCCCGCCTACACGAGCGGCGGCGCCGACTACGGCGCCGCGTACCTCGTGCTCGGCCCCGTCGTCGCCGGCGACCTCGAGGACCACGCGCGCCTGCGCGGCGACGAGGACGGCGACCTCGCCGGCCAGGCGGTCGCCGGCGGCGGCGACTTCGACGGCGACGGCATCTCCGACGTGGTGGTGGGCGCCCCGGACGAGGCCACCGGCGGGAGCGGGGCCGGCGCCGCCTACGTGTTGTTCGGCGGCGGCCTGTAGCGGTTAGATCGGGCCCACGGAGGTCACGTGCGCGTCGTCGTCACCTACTGCACGGCTTGAGGGTACCTCCCGCGGGCCCGCCGGGCGGCGGACATCCTGCGGGATCAGCTCGGGGTCGAGGCGGAGCTCGAGAAGGGCAGCAACGGGATCTTCACGGTGGCGGTCGACGGGAACGTCGTCGCGCGCAAGACGTTCGTGGGGTTCCCGACGGAGGACGAGATCGTGCGGAGCGTCGCCAAGGCGATCGCGAGGGTCTGAAGGAGCGCCCCGATGGCTCCCCTCGCCCCGCGAAGCGGGGAGAGGGGTTGGGGGTGAGGGGTGGCGGAAGCCGCGCGACTTCCCGAACCCCTCACCCGGCCTTCGGCCACCCTCTCCCCGCAAGCGGGGAGAGGGGCATTCCTCCCGAGGTCTACCACTCCTCCGGCGGGTGCATCCCCCCCTCGGGCAGCTTCATCCACAGCTGGCACCGCACCGGCAGGTGCTTGCGGTCCAGCGCCTCGCACACGTTGTTGTACTTGCACGCGTGGAAGGGGCGGCCGTCGCGCACCTTCCTCGGCCAGTCTGGATCGGCGAGCAGCCCGCGCGCCATCCCGACGACGTCGCAGTCCCCGCGCTGCAGCGCCCCCTCCGCGACCTCGTAGGTGTCGATGCGCCCGGCCCCGACCACGGGCGTCGCGAACCCCGCCTCGCGCACCGCCGCGCGGATGGTCCGCGGCAGGTGCAGGTTGTAGCCCTCCGCGTACTCGTGCGTCGGCATGCACATGAGCCCGGAGTGCCCCGTGTACGGGTACGCGGCCTCGCCGACGCGCGGCTGCTTCGCGTCCTCGAAGCGCCCGCCGCGCGACACGGACAAGAAGTCGAGCCCGGCGCGAGCGAACTGCACGCCGAACCAGGCGGCGTCCTCGACCTCGCTGCCGCCGGCGACGTCCTCGCGCCCGAGGAAGCGGCACCCCACGAGGAAGTCGTCGCCGACCTCCTTCCGGACGGCCGCGATCGCTTCGAGGCAGATGCGCACGCGGTTCTCGCGCGAGCCGCCGTAGTCGTCGGTCCGCGCGTTCGTGCGCGAGAGGAAGCTCGCCATCGTGTAGGCGTGCGCGAAGTGCAGCTCGACGCCGTCGAAGCCCGCCTCGCGCGCCCGCCGCGCGGCCGCCGCGAACAGCCCGGGCAGCGCGCGGATCTCGTCGAGCCCGAGGTCCTCGATCTGCTGCCGGTAGCCGAACGCGTAGTCGCGGTACTCGCGCGCGCCGAACCGCGCCTTGCGTTCGTCCTCGCTCCAGCTCGTGCAGCCCGGGTACTTCGCCTCGAGCCGGGCGAGCGCGCGTGCGGGGTCGCGCCGCGCGATCTTCAGGAAGTCGATGATCTGCGGGATGACGCGCACGTCGCCGGCGCCGTGGATCTTCGCGGCGAGCTCGCGCAGCGCGGGCACGTAGCGGTCGTGGCCGATGCGGAGGAGCGGGCCGCTGTTGACGTCGCGGATGCCCATCGCCTCGAGCACGATCATCCCGGGCTCGCCCCGGGCGTAGCGCACGTAGCGCTTCGTCACGTCCTCGGTCACCTCGCCCGCCTCGTTCGAGAGCCACGTCACCATCGCGGGCAGCCACACGCGGTTCTGCAGAGTGACGCCGTTCATGCGGAGCGGGGAGAACAACAGCGAGTCGCGGGGAGGGGGCAGCGTTGTCTGCATCGCGATCAACGGCTATCCCGGGCCGCGATGTGGTCCCCGCCGGCGCTCCTCCCCGAACGCGAGCACCCCCGCGCGCTCAACGGGAGCCTGCTCTTCGATCAGCCCGCGCACGCCGGCGATCGCGACCGGCTGCTCGCCTTCGTCGCCGGCGACGGCCCCGTCGCGGTGGAGATCGGGTTCGACCACGGCATGCGTATCCTCGACCACGCCCGCCGCTGGCCCGACGTGCGCTGGCTCGGCGTCGAGATCCGCAAGCGCCGCGTCGCCGCCGCCGCGCCCCACGCGCCGCCCAACTGCCTGCTCTTCCGCGGCGACGCCCGCACCGTGCTCGCGCGCCTCGTCCCCGCCGGGCGGCTCGCCCGCGTCGACGTGCTCTTCCCGACGCCCGCCACGAACCCGCGCCACCTGCTGATCACGCCGGGCTTCGTCGCGGACCTCGCCCGCGCGCTCGCCCCGGACGGCGTCGTACACGTCGCCACCGACGTCGAGGGCCTGTTCGCGTGGGCCTCGCGGTGCTTCGCGGGCTGGCCCACGGGCGAGCCCCCGGCGACAGGCCCGGTGCTATCCCGGCGGGAGCGCGTCTGCAAGCGCGACGGGCTCCCGGTATGGCGGGCTACGTGGAGGCGACCTTGAGCTGGGACGACGCGACCGCGCGGGTGTGTGTCGAGGCCTGCGCGGCCCACCCCGACGACGTCGTGCTCGTGCTCGGCGAGGGCGGGATCGCCGGCGCGCTCGCCGGCCGCGCGCGCCGCGTGGTGCAGGGCGCCTCGCTCGCCGACGCGCCGGCGGGCGTCAGCATCGTCGTCGCGCACGCCTTCCTGCGGCACCTCGCGCCGCCCGCACAGCGCGCCTTCCTCGCCGAGCTCGGCCGCGTCCTGCCCTCGCGCGGGCTCGCGGTTATCGGGGACCTCATGTGGTCGTTCCCCCCCGACCAGATCGACGAGCCCGAGTTGTTCGGCCAGCCGATCGCGCACGTCCAGACCACCGCCACGTACGAGCGGTGGGCGCGCGACGCCGGTTTTCTGCCGGACGTCCACCGCTTCGCCCCGGGGGTCGCCGTGATGATCCTGGTCAAGACATGAAGATCCTCGTGACCGGCGCCTCGTCCTTCGTGGGCGCCCACTTCGCCACGCTCGCCCACCAGCAGGGCTTCGACGTCCTCGCGCTCTGGCGCGACACGCCGCTCTACCTCGAGGGCCCGAAGGTCATCGTGGGCGACGTCCGCGACATCGAGCCCGTCGGCGTCGACGCGGTCGTGCACCTTGCCGCGAAGGTGATGGCCGACGACGCGCGGGAGCAGAACCGGTCGATGCTCGACGCCATCCTGAAGTGGCGCGTGCCCATCGTGTACTGCTCCAGCACCGCGGTGCACTGGCCGGTGAAGAGCGCCTACGCGGAGTCGCGCATCGAGGACGAGCAACGCGTCCGCGAGAGCGGCCTGAACTGGCTGATCGTGCGCCCCTGCGCGCCGTACGGCCCGCCGCACGCGACGCACCGGCCCGCGCACGTCGAGAGCTTCCACCGGCTCCAGCGGCTCGCGAAGAAGGCGCCGATGGTGCCGGTCCTCGGCGACGGCACCACGAAGCGGCAGCCCGTCCACGTCGACGACTTCAACGGCGCCATCTGCGCGCTGCTCCAGAAGGGGGTCTGGAACGAGGCCTTCGACGCGGGCGGGCCCGAGCCGCTCACGCTGAAGCAGATCATCGACGCCCTCGCGGGCCGCGAGAAGCCGCTGTTCAAGATCCCCGTCGGCGCCGCGGGCGCGCTCGGGCGCATCCTCCCGGGCTTCCACCCGGACGTGCTGAAGACGTTCGCGCAGGACGACACGGTCGACCCCCGGCCGCTGAGGGAGGCGTCGGGGGTCGTGCCGCGGGTGTTCTCCGGGGATTTCTAGGGGCAGGGGTCGGGGAGCGAGAGCTCGATCCGGTCGTTGAGGACGTCGCACTCGTCCGCGCCGGCGACCTCGAGGAGCTGCTGGTCGCCCCACTCGGAGACGGGCACCTCCAGCGTCACGGCGGCCGAGGCCCATCCCGCGGGGACGGGGTCGGTCAGCGTCGCGGACGCCACCTCGGCGAACGTGGTGTCGCCCGCGTAGAGCGCGATCCGTGTGCCCGCCGGCGCCTCCACGGAGCCCTTGTTGAGGACGCGCACGCTGACCTCGACCGTGCCGTCCTCGCAGGAGACCGCGCACGCGTCGAGGCCCTCGGGGACGAGGTCCGGGCGGGCGCCGTCGCGGGCGGGCTGGGCGCGGTAGGCGCGGAGCGTCTCCGGGTTGGACCGCGGGAACGTCACGATCGTGCCGTCGTCGGCGACGACCGTGGGGTCGTAGGCGGCCTGGTTCCAGATCGGGCGTGTGCGGGCCCAGCGCCCGGACTGCGGGCCGATGACGAACAAGGACGCGCCGGGGCTCCCGTCGCAGGGGCTCCCGGTGACCACGATCTCGGCGCTGTCGTCGCCGTCGACGTCCGCGACGACGGGCGGGGCCTCCCAGTAGCCGCCGCAGACGTCGTCGCGGTGGGCGAGGAGCGCGGCGGTCTCGACGTCGTAGAGTCTGAGACCTGCCAGGCTCAGCGAGATCACCTCGTAGTTGTCGTCCGCGTCGAGGTCCGCGAGCGCGCAGCCGGCGCCCCGCCAGGCCCCCTCCGTTCCAGTGGGAGCGTCCAGCAGGACCGTCCCATCCGCCGACACGACGACTACTCGGTCGTCCACCGCCACGCACAGGTCGGGCGCGCCGTCACCGTCGGTGTCACCGAGCGCGGCCGCCATGCCGCTCTCTTCCGGATACCCGCGCGGATCTCCGCTGATCCCCGACCACGTCGCTCTTCCGTCGAGGCCCATTGCAAGCGGACCGAGCCCGTCTACCGCGAGGAACGAGGTCGCGCCCTCGTAGACTGGAAACGTCTGGAGGAAGCTGATGTTGCACTGTCCGGCGGATTCGGGCCACTGAGCGAGCTGAGTCCCTTCGAGCGCGTAGTGCCCATCGCCTGTGAGGAACGTCGGCGCACCGTCCACCCCGTCGCCGTACGCGACCTCCCACAATGTGCGGAAGCGGGTCGGGA
The DNA here is from genome assembly GCA_049322475.1 of Myxococcota bacterium. Taxonomy (GTDB): domain Bacteria; phylum Myxococcota_A; class UBA796; order UBA796; family SXON01; genus JBMOQZ01. The sequence goes on from JBMOQZ010000139.1 coordinate 17,340, forward strand.
GTTCCACGACCGTGCCGTCGAGCCAGCGCACGGTCCCGCCGAACAGGATCTCCGGCACCCCGTCGCGGTCGACGTCCCGGAGCCCCGGCGCGACCCCCTGGGCGACCGCCGCGTGGGTCCAGACGCCCGGCGCCGTGGACACCGACACGCCCCAGTCCACGTCGTCCCCGATCGCGACAACGCGCTCGCCCGTGGCCGCGGAGAACCCCCACGCGATGAACTCGATGTCGTTCGGCATCGGCTCGAGCACGTCGAGGGCGCCCGTGCGGCCGTCGATCGCCCAGAGCTCGCCGTCGTAGCCGGAGAGGAGCACGATCGACGGCGCGGCCCCGAGGGTCAGGGGGACTACGACGGGCGCGGAGTAGTAGGGCTCGCCGTCGCCGAGGTGGACGGCGTGCTCGATGGTGAGCTCCCAGTCCATGACCTTGACTGCCCCGCAGGTGGGGTCGGGGTCCGCGAGGGGCTCGGCCGCGGGGAGGGCGAGGTCGGGGCAGGTGAGCTCGGTGACGGGCGTGGTCCCGGTCTCGGCGTCTTCGCCGGCGGGCTTGGTCGGCGCGCCTTCGAGCCGGTAGTCGTGGCAGCCGGAGAGCACGAGCGCGAGCATGGGGCGTCGCTCCACCCGTCAGTCAAACACGCGCTCGGTCAGGGCGCAACCGGCTCGTTGCCCGAGCGCCCCCGGTTGTGAGACTGCCGGCTTCAGTCTCACAACCGGGGTCGCTCGGCCGAGAGGTTCCTGGGGCGGGGAGCCCCTCAGGCCTCCACCCCCACCCGCCCCTCCAGCAGGTCCGCCTTCGTCGACGCCTCCAGCCACCCGCGCACGCGGTCCACGTGGGTCCGCTCCTCCGCCTGCGCCTTGTCGAAGCGCGTCGCCCAGTCCTCGTGGCCCGCGGCGCGGGTCAGCGTGCTGAGCAGGTGCCAGCCCTCCGCGTCGGCAAGCTCGGCGGTGAGGATCGCGCAGAGGCACTGCGTCCGGCTGGTGCGCGGGTCGGTCACGGCCTGGAGCACGCCGCTCGACACGACGCCCGCGACGACCGCGGCCGGCGTCATCACGGTGGGGTCGCCGCCGAGCTTCACGATCGCGTCGCGCACGAGCTTGAAGTGGCGCAGCTCCGCGTCGCGGATGGCGAGGACCGCGTGCGGGTCGAGCCCGATCGCGGGATCCGGCAGCTCCTGGACGTGCGCGAGCAGCGCCTCGTAGAGCCGCGCGCCGGTGCGCTCGAACGCGAGCCGCTCGCCGAGGCGGTCGAGCAGGACGTTGGGACGGACGTCCTTCACGAGGTTCGCCGCCGCCTGCACGACGCCGCGCGCCGTCGCCGGCGGCGGCATGCTGCCCACGGTGACGCGCGCCCCGATCAGCGAGCGCCGCATCTCGGCGATCCCCACGCCGTCGCCCGGCGCGACCGGGTGCTGCTGCGCGCCCTGCGTCATCTCCGCGGTCTGCGCGGGCGAGATCGCCGTGCCCGTGCGGTTGATGCCCAGATCGATGTCCTTGCCCATCACACCCTCCCTTCCGCCATCGCGAGGCGGACAAGCTCGGTGCCGGGCTCCCAGCGGTACCCGGCGGCGACCACCTCCGACGCCACCCCGCCCGTGTGCAGGCGCGCGCGGTAGCGGGCGGACGGCCCGTCCGCGGGGACCTGCGCCGCGGGCACGAACTTCGTGCCGAGCGCGCGGAGATCGACCTCGTCGCGCAGCACCTGCCGCACGAACGCGCGGTGGCTCTCGAACGCGATCGCCTCGCTGAACTGCTCGGGCAGGACTGTGAACGGGTCCTTGTGCTCGTGCACCCGGTAGAGCCCGGCGACGTAGTGCAGGTGCCCCAGCTCCCACTGGAGGAACCGCTCCCAGATCGCGCGGACGCGCGGGTCCGACTCGCGCAGCATGCAGCACCAGTAGGCGTACGCCTCCATGCACTCGTGCACGAGCCACTTCTCGACGACCGTCTCGTCGGGGTCGGCGAGGCACTCGTACTGGGTGACGTGCTGCTCCTCGATGGAGGCGATCTCCGCGTAGAGCATGCGGGCGATCGGATCGGCGAACTGCGGCCCGACGGTCATGTAGTAGTCGTGGGTCATCTGCTCCGCGGCGGTGATCAGCGCGGCGTGGATCTTCGAGAGCGGCGCGGCCTTCGTCCGGTCGTAGGGCTCGCGCAGATCGTCGAAGGGCGCGCGGTGCTCCTCGCGCGTCGGGCGCCCGGGGAGGATGTCGGTGTAGCTCTGGAGGATGTTGTTCGCGTCCTTGCCCTCGACCCGGTCGAGCAGCGCCGCGAAGCGGTAGAGGTGGTCGAAGTCCTCGAGCAGCCCGTAGCGGTAGACCTGCGCGAGGTAGGGGTCCGGCTCCGCTTTGGCGACCGCCGCGGTGACCTCGATGGCGACCTGCTCGAAACCGATCGTCGTCTCGAGCGGCGAGTGGTCGGCGCCGAGCAGCCAGTTCACCGCGGTCTGCTGGTGCTGCTCCGCGCGGCGCAGCTCGGCGAGCGCGGGGCGCAGGTCCCCGCGGACCCGCGCGATCGCGTGCGAATTGCGGATCGCGCCCGCCTCGATCCCGTTCATCAGGATGACGCGGACCCGGGTGAACGCGTCGCAGTCGAGCTTGCTGATGGGGAGGCCCGCCATCTCCCGCCAGGACATGCCCTGCCGGTCGAGGGGGATGCCCTTCTCGTTTCTTAGATCCAGCGCCATGAACGCTCCCTTTCGAGGCGCCAACCCTAAGCGCGCCGGGGGAGCCGCCAAGCGGCCCGTCCGCCGTTTTCCCCTTCAAACCGCGCGCGGTCCGTGGTATCTCGCGGGCGCTCCCCGGAGGCCCCCGTGCGCCTGCTCCCCCTCGTCGCCCTCCTCGCGCTCACCGGCTGCGAGCGCATCCGCGCCGCCGTGACCGCGTTCACCTCGCCGCCCCCGGCGGCCGAGGCGCAGCCCACGCCCGTCGCGACCCCCGTCGCCACGCCCGTCGCCACGCCGGTCGCGACCACGGAGGGCGCGGCCGCCCCGTCCGCGCCCGCCTCGACGGCGCCGACCTCGTCGTCCGGCGACGGCGCCGTCGCCACGGTGTCGACCGAGGGCGAGCAGAAGGGCATCCACGTCGGCGACGAAAACGGCGTCCACGTCGGGAAGGACGGCGAGAACGAGGGCGTGACCGTCGGCGGGGAGAAGGGCGTTCAGGTCGGCAGCACCGAGGAGGTCAAGGGCGTCCAGATCGGCGGCGACAAGGGCGTGATGGTCGGCAAGGACGAGAGCACGACCGGCGTGCGCGTGGGCGGCGAGAAGGGCGTCGAGGTCGGCAACGAGGGCCTGTCCATCGGCGGCAAGAAGATCATCGGGAAGAAGTGATCAGGTAGGCGGCGCCGCCCGATCCGCCCAGCCACGCGTCCGCGAACTGCCGGCGGTCGTAGACCCGCGGCACCTCCGCGTCGCTGTCGGCGGCGGGGTCGTTGACGTGGACGTCGCCGTCGCTCGTGAAGCCGGTGACGACGAGGATGTGCCCGGCGGTGGAGGGGATGGGGGCGTCGTCGACGTCGCCGGGCTCCCACGCCGCGGAGATCGCCACCGGCACCCCCGCCGCGATCCAGGGCTCGAGATCCGAGACGGCGCCGAGCCACCCGACCTCCCCGGCGAGCCCGTGCGAGGCCGCGTAGGCGACGTTGAACGGCCAGTTCCCGTTGCCCCCGTACACCTCGTCCCAGGTGCCGTCGGCGGCGTCGGGCACGCTCACGTCCACGCCCCAGTACGCCATGATCATCGACGTGGTGGTCGGCGAGCACCAGGCCTCGCCGGCGTCGAACACCATCTGCGAGCGCGCGGGCACGTCGAGCACGGTGCCCCACGCCTCGCCGCCGGCGTCGGTCCCGGTCGCGTCGGTGTCGGCGAGCGCGACGGCGAGCCGCGTGACGGTGGGTGTGGCGACCCCGTCGACCGAGAAGAGCGTCGCGCGGATGCGTACGGCGGTGGCGTCGCGCTCGAGGAAGAGCGTGTCGGTGTAGACCGTGCCGTCGCCGTCGCCCTCGCCGTCGAACGAGTGGCGGGTGACGTCGCCGTCGCCGCTCGCCCACACGCCGAGGCGGTACCAGGCCGTCCACTCGCCCTCGACGCGGGCCTGCACCTGGATCGAGATCCACGTCCCCGCGGGGGTCGTCGCGTTCCACGAGGGCACGACCGCGTCGAACGCGAGCCCCGGCTCCAGCGCGCCGGAGGTCACGGAGCCGTAGAGGTAGTCGCCGCCGTTGTAGGCGCCGGTCGTGTCGGTGCCGCTCTGGAGCCCCTCGTCCGCGAGCGTGACGCCGCCGTCGTCGTAGGTGGTGGCCTCGCGCGTGGCCGCCTCCCAGTCGGCCGCGTTCAGGAGCGCGCACCGCGCGCGCGCCGCGCCGATCGCC
>JBMOQZ010000140.1:0-2399 GCA_049322475.1 Myxococcota bacterium
GCGCGGACGTCGGGCGACGCCGAGACCCCGAGCCCGTTGACCGACCACCTCGACGCCCCGGGCTGGTCCTCCCTCACGATCCTCGCGGAGGACGTGCCCGAGGGCACCGAGGTGAGGGTCGCGGTGCGCGACACGCCGACGGGGCGCTGGTTCACCACGGTCGACCAGCAGCTCCGCGCGTCCTGGACCTGCCCGCCCGAGCTCCGCGCGCTCGGGGTCGCCGGCACCACGGTGGTGGGCTGGCGCGTGCAGCGCGACGGCGACGTGCTCGACGTCCACCTCGTCCGCTCGTCGGGCAACGCCGAGCTCGATCTGGCCGCGCTGGCCGCCGTCCCCACGCAGGTGCTCCCGCCCGCCTCGATGGGCGTGCGCCCGCCGCGGGTCCGGATGTCGTTCACCTGCGGCTCGAAGTGACGCGGCGCTTGTCGCCGCCCACGGGCGGGCAATAATGTGAGTGGATGAGCGGCCGCGAGCACACGTACCGTCCGGGACCGCGCATCGCGCTCCTCGTGGGCGTGTCCCTCGCGCTCCACGTCGTGGCGCTCCCCCACGTGGTCGCGAGCCTCGAGCTCTTCGCGCCGGCGGTGTACGAGGCGCCCGTCGCCGTGCACGTCATCGACGGCGACCCCCTCGACGCCCTCACCGCCGACCAGATCGCCGAGCTCGTCGCGGCCGAGGACACGGTCGAGCCCGAGGAGGAGACGCCGCCGGAGCCCGAGCCGGACGACCTCCCCGACGGGCAGGTCGTCGAGACGCCGCCGCCCGACGAGGAGAAGAAGCCCCTCGACGCCGACTACCTCGCCGAGCACGACAATGCCGTGCCCGCGGAGACGCGCGCCGATCGCTACAAGGTCAACCCGGACGTCCTGTCCAACGCCTACAGCGAGGAGTCCAAGCTCCAGTTCGAGGACGCGATCGACGTCGGCGCCACCGAGAAGTCCACCGGCGCCACCACGGGCAACCTGAACCTCTCCCCCTCGAAGCCGGGCAAGGGCCCGCCGAGCTCGCTCATCCCCTCCCAGTGGCAGATCACGAACAAGGAGGGGCTCGCCGCGCCGACCCTCGCGTCGTCGCGCACGCAGTCGCTCTCCGGCGCCCCGCAGAACGACCTGCTGAACGAGAAGAAGGGCGACGTCACCGCGCTCAACACGCGCGAGTTCGTGGGCGCCGCCTACATCAACCGCATCCGCCGCCAGGTGAACTTCTACTGGCAGCAGAACATCGACAACCTCTCGCCCGGCGTGCGCCTCTCCAAGCCGCGCTACGCCACGATCGTCGACATCGTGCTCACCAGCGACGGCGCCCTCGAGGCCGTCACCGTGACCGATCCGAGCGGCGCCGAGCCCCTCGACGTCTGCGTGGTCGACGCCTTCAAGGTCGCGGGCCCCTTCCCGAACCCGCCCGAGCAGCTCGTGAAGCCCGACGGCCGCGTCTACCTCTCCGACCTCGAGTTCGACGTCACCCTCGGCCACGCCCAGATGCAGTACCAGGGCATCGATCCCCGCGCGGGCGTGCAGTTCCCCGGGATCATGAAGTCGCCTCGCTGAGAAGTTGTCAGTCTTCGGTCTTCAGTCGTCAGTGGGGCGACCGACGACTGACGACGGCCGACTCATCAGCAATACCCGCGGTCCTTGAACCAGCGGAACGCCTTCTCCACCGTCACGCGCATGTCCGTCCGCGGCACCCCCAGCTCGTCCCAGCTGCGGCGGCCCGACCGGTAGCGCTCCTGCTGCATCGCGAGCAGCACGTGGCGCTCGAGCCCCGCGAAGCGGTGGGCGTCGACCCGCTGGAGCAGCGAGCCCGCGCGTCCCGCCGCGGCGAGCGCGATCCGCGGCACGGGCACGATCGGCTTGCGGCGCCCCGTCACATCCGCGCAGAGCGTCATGAACTCGCGGTAGGACAGGTTGTGGTTGCCCAGCAGGTAGCGGCGCCCCGGCACGCCGCGGTCGACGGCGTAGAGGTGCCCGAGCGCGCAGTCGTCGGCGTCGACGAAGCACTTGCCCCCCTGCGGGTACGTCGGCACCCAGCCCTTCGCGATCTGCACCAGCAATTGCCCGCTCGTCGGCTTCACGTCCCAGGCGCCGAGCACGTAGTCCGGGTTCACGATCACGCCGCCCGCCTCGGCGGTCATCCGCTCGGAGTCGAGCTTGCTGTCGTGGTAGACGCGCAGCGCGCCGCGCGCGCCGTAGATGCGGTCGACGTCGAGCGGCGTGTCCTCGTCGCCCGGGGCCTCGCGGGGACCGAAGCCGACGGTGATGCTGGAGGAGCAGAGCAGGAACTTCGGCACCCCTGCCTTCGCGCGCGCCTCGAGCAGCGCGCGCGTCGCGTCGACGTGCAGCGCCCGCATCAGCGCCTCGCCGCCCGGGCCCGGGTCGAAGATCCCCGCGACGTGGAGGATG
>JBMOQZ010000141.1:0-21628 GCA_049322475.1 Myxococcota bacterium
CGCGACGAACCGCCGCAGCTCGCCCTCGAAGCGGGCTACGGTCGCGTCGACGTTCACGGCTTGCGCGCCTCGACGGTGGCCGACAGGACGCTCGCCGCGGCGGGGTGGCCGGGCGCCCAGGACTCCACGAGCTCGCGGGACCCTTCCTTCTCGCGGATCGCCACGTCGACGAAGCCGGCGTCGCGCAGCCACGCCTCCACCTCCGCGATCGTCGCCGCGCCGGCGATGCACCCGACGAGCAGGGCGAGGTCGGCCTGGTGCTCGGCCGACAGCGGGGCGCGCGCGACCACGTCGGCGATGGCGACGCGGCCACCCGGACGGAGCACGCGGAACGCCTCGCGGTACACCGCCGGCTTGTCCGGCGAGAGGTTCACGACGCAGTTCGAGATCACGACGTCGACGCTCTCGTCCGGGAGCGGCAGGTGCTCGATCTCGCCGAGGCGGAACTCCACGTTCGGCAGCCCGGCCTTCTTCGCGTTCTCGCGGGCGCGGGCGAGCATGTCGGGCGTCATGTCGACGCCGATCACCGAACCCGTCGGGCCGACGGCGCGCGCCGCGAGGAAGCAGTCGAACCCGGCGCCGCTGCCGAGGTCGAGCACGCGCTCGCCGGGGGAGAGCGCGGCGATGGCCTGCGGGTTGCCGCAGCCGAGGCCGAGGTTTGCGCCCTCGGGCGCGGCGGCGGCTTCGTCGGCGCTGTAGCCGATCAGGCTCGCGTCGCTCGCGACGGCGGGAGAGCAGCAGCTGGGCCCGCAGCAGCTCTGGGGCTCGGCGGCGCGGGCGATCTCGCCGTAGCGCTGGCGGACGGTCTCGCGGACGGTGTCGGGGCGGGTCGGGTTCATGGGACCTCCTTCACCCCTACAGACGGAAGGGGGTTCAAAAGGATGCGCGTGTTATCGTAAATCGACGATGGACGATGCGCAGCCCTGTTGTAGCCCCGCCCCGGCGCCGGACGACGGCCCCCTGACGGACGAAGCGCTCGCAGCCCTCGCGAAGGCCCTCGGCCACCCGGCGCGCGTCCGGATCGTCCGCATGCTCGTCGCTCGCGCCGGCTGCGTGTGCGGCGACATCGTCGGCGAGCTGCCGCTCGCCCAGTCCACCGTCTCGCAGCACCTGAAGGTGCTGAAGGAGGCGGGGCTCGTGCGCGGCGAGGTCGACGGCCCGCGGACCTGCTACTGCATCGACCCCGCGGGGCTCGCGCGCCTGAAGGCGCTCGTGGCCGCCTTGTGAGGACCACCTTCGACGTCCCGAAGATGGACTGCCCGTCGGAGGAGCGCCTCGTCCGCATGGCCCTCGACCCCGAGCCCGGCGTCCGCGCGCTGCGCTTCGACCTCGAGGCCCGCCGGCTCGTGGTGGACCACGACGGCGATCCCGCGGGCCTCCTCGCGCGCCTCGAGCCCCTCGGGTTCGGCGCGCGCCTCGTCGGGAGCGAGCCGGTCGCCGGCGAGGCGGCCCCGGTCGACGAGGGGCCGGTGTTGCGGCAGCTCCTCGCCATCAACGCGGCGATGTTCGGGATCGAGCTCGCCGTCGGGCTCTTCGCCGACTCCACCGGCGTGCTCGCCGACGCCGCCGACATGCTCGCGGACGCCCTCGTGTACGGCCTCGCGCTCTACGGCGTCGGGCGCGGGCCGGAGCATCAGCGGCGCGCTGCCGCCGCGAGCGGGTGGCTCCAGCTCCTGCTGGGGGCCGGCCTGCTCGTCGAGGTCGCGCGGCGCGTCGTGGCGGGGAGCGAGCCGATGGGGCCGCCGATGATGGCCGTCTCGGCGGTGGCCCTCGCCGCCAACCTCGCGTGTGTCGCGCTCCTCGCGCGGCACCGCACCGGCGGCGTCCACGTGAAGGCGAGCTGGATCTTCTCGACCAACGACGCGATCGCGAACGTCGGCGTGCTCGTCGCGGGCGCGCTCGTCGCCGTCACCGGCAGCGCCCTGCCCGATCTGTTGGCCGGGGCCGCGATCGGCCTCCTCGTGCTCGCCGGCGCGCTCCGGATCCTGCGGCTGGCGGCACCTCGTTAGGTTCCGCGGGATGCGGTTCATCCTCCTCGCGGCCGCGCTCGCCCTCGCCGCCGACAAGACCAGCAAGATGCCGACGAAGCGCCCGCCCGACGCCGAGGTGGGCGAGCGCCTCTGGAAGCAGAGCTGCTGGCAGTGCCACGGGGAGAAGGGCCGGGGCGACGGCCCGGCCGCCGCGGCGTTGCCCGGAGGGGTTCCGCCGCTGGAGGCGCGCGACGCGCGCTTCGACGCGCTGGTCACCGTGATCCAGCAGGGCCGCAACCGCATGCCCGCGTACGCCGAGGACATCGACAAACACGACGCGCGGCGCATCCTCGTGTACCTGAAGGAGGTGCAGGAGGGCCGGTACAGGAAGAAGGGCGCGGCGAAGGACACCGACGAGGATGACGCCGAGGGCGGCGGGCAGTAGGTGGCGACCATGCTGTTCTGGATCGCGGCCGCGCTCGCGGCGGACCCCGTCGCCGGCAAGGCGGTCTACGTGGCCAACTGCACCGCCTGTCACGGGATCGCCGGCGACGGCAAGGGCCCGGCCGCCGTCGCGCTCAAGCCGAAGCCCACGGACTTCACGCAGGCCGCGTACTGGGCGACGCGGAAGGACCCGCAGGTGGCCGCGGCGATCCGCTCCGGCCGCCCGGGCACCGCGATGACCGGGTTCACGCAGCTCTCGGACGCCGAGGTCGAGGACGTCGTCGCCTACCTGCGGACGCTCGCGAAGTGACGGAGCTGCAGGCCGCCGTCCTGGGCGTCGTCGAGGGGGTCACGGAGTACCTGCCGGTCAGCTCGACGGGGCACCTCATCCTCGCCCAGCGCGCGCTCGGGATCGAGCGCAGCGAGGCCGCGGACGCCTACGCGATCTGCATCCAGGCCGGCGCCATCGTGGCCGTGCTGGGGCTGTACCGGGCGCGGGTCGCCCAGATGCTCCGGGGCCTCGCGGGTCGCGACGAGGCCGGGCGACGGCTCTTCGTGCAGCTCGTGATCGCGTTCCTGCCCGCGGCGGTGCTCGGGTTTTTGTTCGACGACGTCGTCGAGGCCCTCCTGTTCGGGCTCTGGCCCGTGGTGGTCGCCTGGACGGTCGGCGGCGTGGCGATTCTGCTCCTGCCGACGCGCACGGGAGGCAAGCCCATCGAAGGGCTCGACAACCGGACGGCGTTCCTCATCGGGTGCGCGCAGTGCCTCGCGCTCTGGCCCGGCACCTCGCGTAGCCTCGCGACCATCCTCGGCGGCGTGATGCTGGGGGTGTCGCTGCCGGCCGCGGTGGAGTTCAGCTTCCTCCTCGGCCTCGAGACGCTCGGCGCGGCCACGCTCTACGCGGGGCTGAAGCACGGCGACGAGATGGTCTCCACCTTCGGCGTCGCGCCGCTCGCGATCGGGTTCGTCGCCGCGGCGGTCTCGGCGGCGGTGTCGGTCAAGTGGATGGTCGCGTGGCTCGCGTCGCGCGGGATGGGCCTCTTCGCGGCGTGGCGCATCGGGCTCGCCGCCGTGGTCGCGACGCTCCTGCTGATGGGCGTGCTTCCCGCCGCGTAGTGCGTTAGGGGGCGTTCGGCCCGAAGGGGTATAGCTCAGTTGGTAGAGCAGCTGATTCCAAATCAGCAGGTCGGGGGTTCGAGTCCCTCTGCCCCTGCCACCGAATAAGCAAGGCCCGCCGCGGTTGATAGCCCGGCGGGCCTTCGTGTTTCGGGAGTCGTACCGGGGCTCAAGTCGTACCCGAGTCGTACCGGGGCGGGAAGTCGGCCTGCGCTGCGCCCGTCACCCCTGCTCGTCGGCCTCGGGCACGAGGACGATGCGCGCGGGCTCGATGCTCGCCGGTGGCTCAACCGGGGGGTTCGTGAACCTCGGCCCGGGGTCCGGCTGGCAGACGTCGCGGATGCCCTCGTGCTCGTCTGCGAGCCGGCGGACCTCGTGCGGGGGGATGTAGAAGCCGTACTTCCCGAACAGGGCCTCGACCTGCAACTGCCTGACCGCCGTGTGTGCGCGCCCGAGGCGGCGATCCTCGATCATGTCCCCCCTGGACGCCGGCGCACAGGCGCCCACCGCGCGCAGCACCGGGCCGATCGCCTCCATCGCCGCCCGGCGGGCCTTCGCGTCGCCGATCGCCCGGAAGGTGAGGAGCGCATCCGCGAGTGTCGCGCCGCTGCTTTCGTCTTCGCACGCCTCCGCGACGACCGCGACGAACGCCTCCACGACCTCGGCGCCCCGACCCGACGCGCTCGCGAGGCGCCGGACCTCGATCGTCAGGCACGCCTCCGCCTTTTGTACTCGGCGGTCCGTGACCATCGACGCACCAAGCCTCGCCGCCTCCCGAAGCACGGCCACGTCGCCGCGCTCGGCCACGACGGCCCGGAGGCGCTCGACCTCGGCGCGATGGCGGGCACACTCGGCCCGCGCGTCGTCGAGCTTGGCGCGCGTCTCCTCGTGCTCCCGGCGCTCACGCGCAACCGCGTCGCCTTCGTCGAGATCGAGGAGAGAGAGCACCGCGACGCGGTCGCCATCCCAGAGCAGGTCTGCGATCGCGTTCACCGTGCGGGACTTCCCCGGATGGGTGCCCTGTTCCCAGGCCTCGACGGCCTTGGAGGTGACGTTCACACCCAGATCTTTGAGTGCCTCCCAGAACGCCGACATCGAACGGAAACGAGCGCGCCGCTTGAGCCGAAGCCAGGCTCCGAAGTTCCCGTATTTCTCGACGTCTGCGGCGGTCGGTTCCTGATTTGCGGTAGGAAACATTTTCCTCCTCTGTAACGGGTAGGAAAGCATACCCCGCCGGGCAACACTTGGGGCATGGAATCCACGCCCGCGCCCCCCTCCGCGTTCCTTTCGACGGCCGACCTCGCCGCGCTGCTCGATCTGAAGCCGCAGACGTTGCGCAAGAAGCGCCTGACTGGCGACGGCCCCCCGTACGTGCGTCTCGGCGCCGGGCCGGCCGCTCGCGTGGTCTACCGCCGCTCCGACGTCGAGGAGTGGCTTGCGTCCCACACGTTCAAGAGCACGAGCGCCGAGACTGTCGCGTCGGCGCGCTCGTGACCCTCTCCTCGCCCCGTCCGCCCCGGTGTTTCCAGGGTTTGTCCGACGCGCGGACGGGCGCGGGGACCTCGCTCGCCTCCCGTGCCGCCTGCCAGCCGACTTTTGACATGGGGTCGGTGCCTGGCCGGTGCGCGCGGGGGGCTTCCCCCACCTGGAGGAACCCGTGACCGTCGCCGACCTTCTGCGCCTCCTCGGCGCCCTGCCGCCCGAGACCCCCGTGCTGCTCGGCCAGCCCGACGGCACGCTCCACGCGTTCGTGGTCGGCTCCGACCGCGCCGCGCCTTCCGAGGCCGGTGAGTGGGCGCCCGGGCGTCCCGACGCGATCGCCGTGCTCGTCATCCAGCGCGCGCCCGGCGTGGCTGTGCTCGTCACCCCCGCCCCGAAGGCCGTGGGCGACGTCAACCCCGTGGACCCCGCCTAAGAAACAAGAGGCCCGGGCGGGGCGCCACACCCCAACCCGGGCCGATCACACCGATGGAAGCAACATCGATGTCTGCCCCCAACCATAGCACGCCCCCCGCGATCGACATCGCGACGCACGCGGCGCCGTTCCTTGAGGTGCTGTTCGAGGACGTCGAGGAGGCTGGGCACTACATCCACGTCTCGCTGATCGAGGACCGCGGGAAGGACAACGGCGACGCGAGGGTCCGCGGCGAGTACAGCTATGCCTCCGCCGTCGAGCTCGTCGCCGACCTCCCGCGCCTGGAGCGCCATGCGCTCGCGTGTGGGGCGGCCCTGTTCTACGCGACGCTGCCGCGCTCCAACCGCGCGGGCCGCCGCGCTGCCAACGCCGCCCCGGGCTGGGTAGCGTGGCTCGACATCGACTTCAAGGACGTGCTCGAGGAGGAGGCATGGGCACGGCTCGACGAGCTCGGGCTCCCGCCGTCCATCGTCATCCGCTCCGGTCACGGGCTGCACGTCTACTGGCTGTTCAAGGAAGCGACCGATCCGGTTGTCCTCTCGGGGATCTCCCGTCGGTTGCAGCGCAGCGTCCGCGGTGCGGACCACTGCTTTGACGCGGCCCGACTCCTCCGAATCCCCGGCTCCGCCAACCTCAAGGAGTGCTGGCGCGGCGGCGAGTACCACCGGGCGACCAACTCGCCGCGGAGCCAGATCGAACGCCTCGACGCGCACGCCCGCTACAACCCCAGCGACTTCGACTTCCTCCCCGGCGTCGAGCCCGAGTCTGCGATCGCGGACGCGAGCCTCCCCCGCGCCAACACGAAGATCTCCGCGGGCCTCCCCGACGCCGTCAAGCGCATCATGGAACGGCGCCCGCACGTTGCCGACCTCTTCGCGCAGCGGGGCAAGGTGGGCGGAGATCAGACGAACAGCGGCTACCTGTGGAGCCTCGCCAACTCGCTGGCGCGGCACGGCATCCGCGACCCCGATGTCCTCGACGCGGCGCTGAACGCGATGGCGCGGACGGACGGGAAGCCGTGGCGGACGTACGACATTCGGCGGGCTGCGGACCGGGCGATTGCCACCGCGCGCCAGGACGAGGAGCGGCACGCGGCGAGTGTCGAGGACGGCCCCGCCGTCGACACTGACGATCCCGGCCCCCTCGGCGCGCCTCCGCCCGACGCCCCGCCCCCCACCGACGACGACGCACCCGACACCCGCGCGCAGGAGCGCCGCGCCCTCCCCGAGATCAAGGTGGGCACCGACATGCCCGAGGTGGTCCGGCTGGCGTGGGCGGCCCTCGTTGCGAATCAGGGCAACCTCGGCGTCTACCAGCGCGGCGGGCGTTTGGTTCAACTCGTCCGCGATGCCGCCGCGCGCAGGCTGTCTCACATCGCCCGTGAGGCGGACCCCACGCGGATCGCCCCCCTCGGCAAGCCGACCCTGTGTGTCCACCTCGCCAGCGTCGCGCTGTTCTACGAGCTCAAGCAGAACGCGAAGGGGCTCTACCGCAAGCCCTGCATCCCCCCGAAGTGGCTGGTAGACGCGCTCGACGAAGCGCCCGACATGCCGGTCCGGCAGTTGGAGGGGCTGATCGAGGCGCCGACGCTGCGCCGGGACGGGAGCATGCTCGCGACGCCCGGCTACGACGAGGCGACGGGGTTGTACCTGGAACCGCCCGACGGGCTCGTCGTGAAGGTGCCCGAGGCGCCGACGAAGGCGGACGCGATCGAAGCCCTCGGGAAGCTCTCGGACCTGCTCGCCGACTTCCCGTTCGAGGAGACGTGCCACCGTCACGCGGCCGTCGCCGCGCTCCTGACGATCCTCGTGCGCCACCTGATCGCCGGGTGCTGCCCCCTGTTCCTGTTCGGAGCGTCGGCACCGAAGACCGGAAAGACGCTCCTCGTCGACGCGCTGACGGGCATCGCCAGCGGTCGCGACGTCGCCCGCTTCCCGCACTCGGAGAGCGAGGAGGAGACCCGCAAGGCGATCACGGCGCTGGCGATGGCGGCGACGCCGATGGTGCTGATCGACAACGTCGCGGCCCCGCTGGGCGGCGCGGCCCTCGACGCCGCGCTGACGTCGCGGACGTGGTCCGATCGCGTGCTCGGCGCCTCGACGGTGTGGAGCGGCCCGCTGACTACGGTCTGGTGGGCGACGGCGAACAACGTCAGCTTTCGCGGCGACATGGCCAAGCGTGTGATCCCGGTCATGCTGCGGACCGACCTCGAGCGGCCCGAGCTGCGGGACGACTTCCGGTTCCCGGACCTCCGCCGCCACGTCCGCGAGCACCGCGGAGAGCTCCTCGGCGCCGCGCTGACCATCGTGCGCGCGTACATCCGCGCCGGTCGCCCGGCCGTCGACCTGCCCCGCTTCGGTGGGTTCGAGGCCTGGAGCGATGCCATCCGCCGGCCGCTCGTGTGGGCGGGCGCCGAGGACCCGTGTGCCGGCGTGGCCGCGCTCGCCGAGGACGCGGACACGAAGACCACAGAGATGGCCACGCTGATGGCCGCGTGGCGGGACGTGTACGGCTCCACGGAGATCACCCTCAGCCGCGTGGCCGTGGACCTCTCGACCGAAGGCCGGAAGGACCCTCTCCCCGAGGCGCACCGCCGGCTGATCGAGGCCCTCCGCCCTCTCGCCTACCGCGGCGGGAAGCTGGACACCGGCCGGCTGGGGCGCTCGCTGCGCGGCTGGCGTCAGCGCGTCGTGAAGGGACACCGGTGGGCAACAGGGCCGGCGGTACACGGCGTCGTGTCCTGGCGCGTCGAGTCCGTCGAGCAGCCCCGCCGCTGCGCCTCGTGCGGCGGGACGAGAAAGGCGCGGAACGCCGACGGCTACATCGTGTGCGCGTCGTGCGTCCCGGTGGAGGCGGTGTGCTGATCCCCCCCCATTCCCCCCCGATCCCCCACCCCCATTCCCCCCTCGGGGCTGGGCGTTGTACGCCTGCAAGTCTCAAACAGGGTGGAATGGGTGGGATCTTTCAGCCCCCGCGCGCGGGAAAATCTCCTCTCCACACCTCCGACACACTGATCGCGTACGCGCGGAGTGGGAAACATTCCCCCCATTCCACCCTGTTTGCAGATTCGCCCTACTCGAACGCCCGCTCTCGCGGGGGGGGTAATCGGGTGGGATGTGGGTGGGATGCCCACCGGGGCGCGCCATGAACGGCTGGCCCCCTCCCTCCGCCGGCGCGATGGGCCTCCTGCACTGGCGCCTTCGCAACCGCGTCGACCTCCCCACCGTCGCTGATGCCGTCGACCTCTCCCCCGAGGTCTGGCGCATGTACGAGCTCGGGCGCATGATGCCGCCCCGCTACATGGCCGAGCGGCTGGCCCGCCTGACAGGCGTTCCCGTCAGCGCGTGGGGGCGCCGATGACCGGCCCCGAAGCCCTCGCCGCGTGGCGCACCGTCTACGCGGGCCGTGTCGTCCGCGCCGCCGCGATGAACCTCGAACGCCTCGCCGCAAGCGGGAGCGCCGAGGTGCTCACCGAGGCGGAGACCGCACAGCTCGGCGCCGCGATCCGGCTGTTGAACGACATCGCGGGTACCACCCTCGACCGTCGCCCGAGGTGGCCGTGAGCGCCGGGCCGCTGCTCAACCTTCCCGCAAATCTGCGGGAAAGTGCCGCCCTCGCCGACGACGACGCCCGCGGCGTGGTCCTCCACGCGAACGGCTCGCACTGGCGCGTCAGGGGCCGCGACGCCTCGGGCCGGCACTACGCGCACCCCTGCGACGTGAACGGCCGCGACCTCGACACGATCCTCGTGCCCGTGCTCCGGGGCATCCCCGCGTGGGAGCGCCGGCTGGCCCGCACCCTACCTTCCGTCGCCGCTTCCGGTGACGGCCACCGCCGGGAGACCGGCACCAATCAGGAGAAGTGACAATGCCCGCCCCCAAGCCCGAGCGCGACCTGCGCGACCCCGAGCAGCGCGCGGCCCAGCAGGCCCGCACCAACCGCCTCGCCGCGAGCCTCGCTGCCGACAAGTTCGGCCAGGACGTCGAGCGGTTCACCGCTGGCGAGCCGTTCGGCCACCTCCCCCCGGTGCTGCAGAACCTGCTCAAGCAGGCCGTCGTCGAGATCGGGAAGTACCGCCAGGACGTGACCAAGCGCTGAACGCCCATCCCCGCACGCGGGCACAGGATGTCCGCGTGCCCCACCCCGACACAAGGAGACCGAAACACATGGACTTCCCCCCCGCCATCAAGCCGCCCGAGGGCTGCATGCTCAACTTCGTCGACCACCCGGACGACGCCCCGCGGGTCTGCAAGGGCCCCCGCGGCTGCGTCTGCTCCTCGGTCAAGGCGGCCCTCGACGGTCGCGGCTGCGCTCACCTCACCGCCCCCCGCCCCGGACACCCCTACGGCATCGACCTCAAGGCCGCGGCCGAGCGGCACGAGCAGCGCGAGATCGACGCGTTCGCGCACACGCTGCTCAACGTGAACCGCGGGCCCATCGAGGCGCAGGCCGCCCGCGTGCGGGACGGTCTCCGCGCCGACCAGGTGACGAGCGAGATCCGCCGCGAGCAGCACGCCTACGCGCGCGCCGTCGAGCTGGTCCAGTCCGTCCGCCGCGAGGAGTGGAGCCCCTACCACAAGCGGTGGAAGGCGGCGGTCCGTGCCGCGAAGTCCGCGGCCGATCGCCTCGGCGAGCTGGGCGTCGCCGTGGAGCCCCCGTTCAACCCGGAGTGGGAGTCCGCTGCCGCGTGGCGGACCATCGCGTGATCGAGGGTTCCCCCCTGCACTTCGGAGTGTGCCCCACCCCCCCGGGGAGGGGGGACCTGTCGAATGTCCCGCTGCGCGCGCGCGCTACGTGTGAAAAATCGCCCATCCGTGACAGATTGTCTCACAGGCGACACTCTGTCACGACCTCATCCCGCCATCGCACCCCGGGCGTCGGCCACGCCGTCGCCTGAGTGACACAGGAGTCCTCCATGACCACCGCCTTCGTCCGCCCCGGCCACCTCCACACACCGGGCCGCATCCTGTCCGCCTCGTCGGAAGCGGGGCTCACCGTCGCCCCTCCGACGCCCACGACGACGAACAAGGGCTCCCTGCGTCCGCGGGTCACGGGCACGCCCACGGGGGTCACGAGCCTCGTGGCGTACCTGCTCACGGGCGGCAACCCCTACGGCTACGCGAACGCCGACAACGGCACGGGCGCGGGCGCCGGCGTCGTGTGGCGCAACTCCACGGACACGACGTCGCAGTACCGCGGCTACATCGACACGCCCTACCTCGTGCGGGTCGAGTTCCCGGTTCCGTACGACGCCTCGGGGCACGGCTGGCCCTCCACGCCGCGCACCTTACCGAACGGGGACCTCGGCTTCGTGGTCGCCAACTCGACGTCGATGTCGTCGCACAAGTTCTACCGGGTGTCGGCAAGCGACGGGACCGTGACGACGACAACCATCGCGACCATCACCACGGCGGCCTACAACCGCCCCGACTTCGTCGTCCTCCCCACCGGCAGGCTGCTCGCGTTCCTCGCCAACCCTCCCGGCGGGCTGTACCGGGCGTTCGCGACCTACTACTCGGACGACAACGGGGCGACGTGGACGCAGCTGGCGCAGTACGCCTACACCGCGTCCAACGCGGGGACGCACGACGTGATCTGCACCGAGGTCGTCGACGACGTGATCGTCGGGCTGTTCGCCAGTTCGACGGCTGCGGACCCGACCGAAGTGGTCATCTCCCGCGACGGCGGGTGCTCCTTCAGCCTCACCGACGACTCGGTCACCTACTACGACCCGCGCACCTGCGTCACGCCCACCGGGAAGGTGATCGCCGCCGCGCGTGGCGCGTCCCCGAGCGCGGCCTCCCGCGCGATCGCCCCCGGCGGCGGCTTCGGCGACGCCGTGAACATCGGTACCTGCTACATCTCGAGCCCCATCGTCTGCCGCGACGACGGCACGCTCTGGGCCTGGACCTGGCAGAGCTCGGCGACGAACTCGCTCGACGCGATGCTCTACGTCTCGCTCGACGGGGGCGTCACCTGGTCAGACGCAGCCGGGGGCCAGCGGGTCTTCGACACCGAGTACACCTCGGCGGTCGACCAGTTCACGAGCATCTCGGTGGGGATGTGGAAGGGCAGGGCCATCATGCTCGCCCACACGGAGGCGAACACCGGCACGTCCGACAACATCGTCATGCTGACGTGGGGCGGCTGGGAGTCCGTCACGGACATCCGCCGCTCCATCACCTCGGACGGCCAGCCCTACGAGCACGTCTGGGTGCCGGTCGACTACCCCGACGCGATGGGGTGGACGCGCACCAACACCGGCGGTGGCGCGACCGTGACCAACCAGCCGTGGCTCAACATCGTGAGCACGGGGTTGGCGAACTCCTGGTGGTACTCGCCGGCGGCATTCTTCTCGAACGTGGCAGGAGACACGAAGCGCAGCCGGTTCCGCGTGCGCGTGAACTCGGGAGGGAGCACGGCGGACAACCGCTCGATCCTCTCGTTCATCCTCACCGACGGCGCAGGCAACGAGCAGGAGGTGAAGCTCCGCTTCTCGACGACGGCCGCCGCCGTGCTCGACGGCGCTGGGAACGTGCTCGGCACCATCACCGTGGACCTGACGAGCTGGGTCGAGTTCCTGATCGCCATCAAGCACGACGCGTCCGCCGGGAGCGGCAAGGTGTCCCTGCACCACCGCAAGGACTCCGACGCCGCCGGCCTCTGGACGCAGGACCTCCAGAACACGACCGTCGCCGAGGTCGCCGGGGCGCGGAACCGCATCGAGGTCGGAGGCACCGGGCTCGGGGCGGCGAACTGGGACATCGCGTTTCTCGCCGTCGCCGACGACGACAACTCGATGGCGCAGACGCTCACGAACCCGACCGACCTTGCCGGCCGGCCCCTCTCGGCCGCGGTCGACTACCACCTCCACAACGGCATCCACCTCGGGGGCCGGAACGGCGGAGGCATCCCGGGCGACACCTACGCGATCACGACGACGTACCAGTACCCGAAGGAAGCGATCTGGCGGGAGCTGCGTCCCTCGAAGAAGTGGCACGCCGCCGCGGACAACGCGTCCACGAACATCGTCTTCGACGCCGGGGCGAACGACCGCTTCAAGGGCGACACCGTCGCGCTGTTCGGTACCAACTTCCGTACGGCCACCCTGCAGATGAACGCCACGGACACCTGGGGGGCGCCGGCGGTCAGCGTGTCTCTCGACGCCACCGTCTACTCGAACACCGTGGGCGCCTCGGTCCGCGGGCCCGGCTACTTCGGACCTGCGAGCACGCCGGACTGGCGCCCCGGCCAGTTCCGCTCCGACGGCGACGCCCACCGCTGGTTCGTCCAGGTCGGCGGCTCGGTCTACGAGATCGCGGACAACGACGAGGACCGCATCTACGTCGAGGGCGTCGACTTCAGCGCGTCCTCCGGCACGTTCCGGATCTTCGGCGATCGGATGGGCGCCACGTTCACGTTCGCGCAGTACCGCTACGCGCGCGTGCTCATCGGCGCCCAGCTGACGCCGTCGGGTGACAAGGCGTACCACCTCGGCACGATGGTCCTCGACAAGCGCTACACCCCGTACTCTTCCTACGACTACGGCTACGTCGACCGCGTCGAGCCGAACGTCGAGATCCTCGAAACGGACGCCGGCTACCGGTCCTCGGTGCGCCTCGGCCCGCGCCGGCACACCCTCGCGATCCAGTGGTCGCCCATCGCCTACGCTGGCCCGCAGCTCGACCTTGAGGCCCGGCTCCGCAGCTTCTACGCGGCGCTCGAAGGGAGCCACCGGCCCTTCGTGTTCTGGCGCGACACGAGCGACCAGGCCTCGCTCATGCTCGTGCGCTGCGTCGGCACCTACACCGCCACGAACGTGTGGGGAGAGGGGCAGAACGCCGCCGCCCTCGCGGCGGGGACGGCCCAGCTCGCGCGCGTCGACCAGCTTGTCCTCGAGGAGTGCTGGTAGGGGAGCCCGGACGCGTCCCCGTCGCCCTCGGCAGATAGAGCCCCGTGGCGCCCCGTGGACGGGCGAACGGCGCGCAGGCCGGGGGCGAGGACGTCTGGCGCGGGGCGTGCCCTGTAGGGGCGCCACGGGCGTCAGGCGCGGACGGGCTCGGGCGATCCGGTGGATTGGGTCGTCAGCGTCAATCTGAAGCGGCGGCACCTGTCCACAGGACAACAGGGCATCGCCATCGCGAAGGCCGCGGCGCTCAAGGGCGCGCGCGATGCCGCGAAGCAGCGACAGCGCGAGGCCGCCGAACGGACGAACGCTCAACTCGGCCGGGGGGGCACGCTTCGCGCCAATTGGCGCGAAGCGCCTGAGCCCGAAGCGGCGGCCGCGTCGCGCCCGAGCGGGAAGGCGGTTGACGAAGCCGCAAAGCAATTCGGCGTGCCTGCGCGAACGATCGAGCGCGCGATCACCGTCATCCGCGACGGCGCCCCCGAGCTCGTCCGCGCCGTCGAGTCGGGCGCCGCGCTCCTGCGGACGGTTGCAGGTACGGAACCGAAGTGCTACCGTTCGTGAACCATGCGCGAGTGGCTTTCCGCCCCCCTGCTCCTCCTCGTGCTCGCCGCATGGACGTGCTCCAGTTGCCTGTGCTGGGGTGCCGTCCTCGCGATCCATCCCTTCGAAGGTGACGAATGAACACGCCCGCCGAAGTCGCCGACGCCACCGCGAACCCGCCTGCCGCGCCGCGTGCCATCCTCCCGGCGGAGGAGCCTGTGGGCGACGCCGTCCCCGTGAAGCTGCCGGCCGACCTCGTCGCCCGCGCCGACGCGCTCATCGAGCCGATGCAGCGCGACCCGGAGATGGTGGCCCTGCTCGGCCGCGCCGGCCGGGTGACCCGGGCTGCGATCATCAAGTACGCGCTGCTCCGCGCCGGGCTCCCCGACCTGGAGCGCCGCTACCTCCGCAAGTCCTGATCTCCGTCGGCCGGGGGAGGCGCCCCGCGACCGCGCCGACGGCAGCATCCGACGGGGCAAAAAGCGAGACGGCCGGGGGTGAGAGCCCGACCGTCTCAAGTGCCGGAGAACCACGTCATGGAACCCAGCAACAGCCAGTCTAACCCGCCTTCGGACCCCCCGTCCCCCAACACCGCGCGCCGTCGTGACGTGCTCGCGTTCCCGAAGGCGATCGCCCGCCGGAAGCCCGCGCCCGACACCGCGGCCGAGGTCGCCCGCCTCGCCACGCACCGGGCCTCGCCATGGCGGTTCGAGGAAGGCAACTGGCACCGGTTCGACCTCACGAGCCCGACCGTCTACGGCCGCCGCCAGTCCGCCGCGCTCGTGTGGCCGAGCCTCGAATGGATGGCGCACTCCACGACGCGCCACTCGCACCACGACCGCCGCACCCGGAAGCCCCGCGCCGGCCTCGCGATCGCGATGACCGAGGCGAGCGCCGCGCTGCGGGCGATGGGGTGGGACCTCGACGGGCCCGACGTCGCGCCCGAGGTCTACGGCAACCTCACCACGTTCGCGCCGCCCCCGACCCCGCCGAGCCCCGCCGAGGAGGCCCGCAAGCACGCGCTCGCCTCGGCGAGCTACACCCTGCTCCACCGCTGCGACGGTGTCGACGTCGCGCTCCTCCGCCTGCTCGACGACCGCCTCCACGACGGCAGCCTGTGGGCGCTGCTCGCGCCGCCCGAGGAGCCGGCCGACCTCCCGCCCGGCGTGATCGCGTTCTCCCGCCTCGGGGGTGCCCTGTGAGGCGCCGCGACGTCCTGGCCCTCGGCGCCGTCGCCGCGCTCGCCCCCGTGCCGGCGATCGCCGCGCCCGGCACCTTCCGCGTCTACGTGCTCGTCTCGCCCGGCCACGACTGCGCGATCGGCTACGGCCCGACCCCCGAGGCCGCGTGGCTCGACGTGGAGGCGTACATCCGCGGGACCATCGAGCGGGGGATCGCCACGAACCCGGACGACTGGCCCGAGGGACTGGACGCCACCGTCGCCGAGTGCCTCGACGACGAGCGCAAGGGGGGCGTCATGGTGTGCATGGACACGCCCACCGAGGCCGAGGCCTGGCGCGCGATGTCCGTGCTCGCGCACGGGGAGAAGTACCTGATCGCGCACTGGCGGCGCAGCTTCCCGGGCCCGGAGACGGACGCGCGAGCCGCCCGCATCGCTGCGGCCGAGCAGGCGCGCGAGGCCGAGCAGGCGCGCCGCAAGGCCGAGGAGGAGGCCCGCCGCCACGTGGACGCCGGCCGCTACCGCCGCGAGGCCGAGGAGCGGGAGGCCCGCGAGCTGGCCGAGTTGCGCGTCACCGACCCCGCCGAGGCCGAGCGGCGCGAGGCGTTCGACGCGCTCGCGACTGCACTCGGGCGCGGGCTCGGGCGCAAGTCGCTCTCGGTCGACGCGATCCGCCGCGCCACCGCGATCCTGTCGGGCGTCGCCTGATCAACTTCACGGGCGGGGGTCGACGAGGCCCTCGCCCTTCACCTTCGGAGACGACATGGACAACGAGATCAAGATCCCCCTCACGAGCACCGACGGCGAGATCATCGCCGCCATCCTGCGCGCCGAGGCCGCCACCGGTCGCCACGACTTCGCCGAGCACGCGGGCGCCTTCCTGGCGTGGCTGGCGGTCTACCGCTGCGCGCTCGTGGACCACACCCGCGACGTCGCCGCCGGCATCGCCTCGCACTTCACGGGCTACTTCGGCTGCGGGTGGCTGGGCGTGCGCGGCGCCGCGCCCGGTGCGGTCGACGACACCGGCCCCCTCGTGCTGACGATCCGCGTCAGCGACCCGGGCACGGAACCGGGCGCGGGCGGCCTCATGGCGGAGGTGCGCCGCATCGCGAAGGTGAAGCGCGGCGCGGTGGAGCCGGCCCCGATCAGCTTCACGATCGGCAACTGGTAGCAGACACCCGCCGGCGGCCCCGTGCTCGCCGGCCCTACTTCGCCTTCGCCTTCGCCAGTTCGATCACCTTGCCACGCGCCGCGAGCGTCCCCGCCGCCGCCGCCCGCATGTCGTCGATGCCCAGCGGCGCGTACACCCGCTCCGTGATGCGGATGTCGGAGTGCCGCAGGAGCTTGCTGGCGATGTGGAGGCCCGACCGCTTCGCGACGTGGAGGCCGAAGGTCCGGCGCAGGTCGTGGATCGTGACGTCGTCGACCCCGGCCGCCTCGCGGATGTCATCCCACGCGCGGCGCAGGTCGGCGCGAGGCTGCGCGGAGTCGCGCCCGGGGACGAGCCACGGCCCGAGGCGCTCGACGCCCCGCAGGAAGGCGACGGTGGTGTCCGCGAGGGGGACGACCTGCGGCGTGCCCGCCTTCGGCGACGGGATGCGCCAGAGCCCGGCGTCAAGGTCGATGTCCTCCCAGCGCGCGCCGAGGACTTCGGACTTCCGGGCGCCGGTGTCCATGAGGACCACGAACGCGGCGCGGACGAACGGGTCGCGGATGGCATCGAAGCGGGCGACCACGCGCGTAAACTCTTCGTCCGTCAGGACGCGCGCGCGCGGCGGGGCCTCGCGGAACGGCTCGACGCCCATCGCCGGGTTGTCCTTGATCACGTCGTCCTTGACCGCCGACTGAAAGCACGCGCGGACGGACGCCAGCCACCGGTTCGCGGTGGTGTGCCCCCGCTCGGCCATCGCCTCCATCGCCGCCTTGACGTCGCGCCGCGTGATCGAGTCCAGAGGGCGGGAGCCCCAGCGCTCGGCCGCGAGGCTGAGATACCGCTCGTCGTGCCGGGGCTGCTTCTTGCGCCGGCGGACCTCGGCCATGTAGTCGTCGCGCCACTTGCTGAAGGTGGGCATGGCCCGGCGCGCGTCGCGCTCGGCGAGCGGGTCGGCGCCCTTCACCACGTCCCCCAGCTTCGCCTTCGCCATCTCCCGGGCAGCCTCGACCGTCAGAGCGCCGTAGGGGCCGAGGACCATCCGCTTCCGGGCGCCCTTCGGCCCGTACTCGATGAAGAACGCCCGCTTGCCGCTGTTGTAGACGACGAGCCCGAAGCCGCGGATCTCCTCGTCGTAAACCTTGACCGTGCCGGTAGCCGGGGCCTTCGTCGCGTCGACGAGCCGCTTCGTGATCTTCGCCTTCATGAGGTGGCCTCTCCGTGATTGTGGGCGTTTGAGCGAGGCCGGCGCGAGTCGTACCGAGTCGTACCGAAGTCGTACCGCGGCCCCAAGTCGTACCGAAGTCGTACCGGGGGGTCAACGCGAGTCGTACCGACGTCAACGCTCATGCACCCATGAATACACGGTTTCTGTCCTCGCGTCAACGCACGTAATCAGCCGTCAACGCGAGATCGCGTGATTCCAAATCAGCAGGTCGGGGGTTCGAGTCCCTCTGCCCCTGCCACCTAAAAAGATGACGCCCGCCCTCGTGAATCACGGAGGCGGGCGTTCTTGTCCTTGCGATGGGAGGGCAGGCTGTCTGGGACAGGCTGTCTGGAGAGGCGTTTATGCCTTGCGACACCTGCTGACCTATCGTCCAGCAGGTCCCCTTTCCTGTACTCTACCGCCGCGTAAAGAGGTGCTTCGTTGCCTTGTTCTGCCGCATCACTTCAACGAGGCCGGGAAGAAGATCCAGGACGGAATTGTACCAGTCGTCCGGGAGCGCGTCGGCCGTCGCCGCATCCACCGACAGCACCGCAACCGCGGTTTCCTCCGGGTAGACCACCCGTTTGTATGGGGTCTGGTTGACGGGATCTTGAAAAAGAGGGATCGAGCCGAAGAACTTGCGTTCCTTGTTTCGATGGGCTTCGATCTCGTCCTGCGCGAGCCCGCATTTGACAAGGGCTCCGTGGAAGCCCTCGCTCGGGATGCTCTTCACCTGATACGGGCGCCGCTGACTGAAGGCGTCCCCCACGTCGCACGTACCCCAGCGCACCCGTGTAGCCGATATGGCCGTCTTCCCGGTGCCCTCATAGCGCGCGACCTGATAGAGAAGCTTGGTTTCCTCCTCGGGAATGAAGAGGGTCACGCGAATCTTCACATTGGGGTCGGACGAGAGGGTGGAAAGGCGGCCCCAGCACTCCCTGAGGTAGCCCTCGAATTCCCTCGGTCCTTGCCTTCCGGGGGTGACGTACCTCCAGAGGCGCAGGGGATCGAAGAGGCTGACAAACCCGTAGGCGAAGGGCAGGAGCGCCCACAGGATGTACCCGATGACGGCCGCTCTAGGGTGTTCGTCAAACCAAGGGATGAGCGTCGAGTCGTTGCGCAGCAGCAGAGCACCGAGCACGCTGTTGACTGTGCCCATCGAGGCGCTGATGAAAGGCCAGAACTGGACGTTCCTCTTGATCGTCGCGAGGATCATCGGCGCTCCAAAGAAAGAGGGAGTGGTCAGATGACCACTCCCAGTGCGCGTTCAGCGCTGGAGCTCGAGGGTCTTCAGGGGGCCGTAGTAGCCGAGGCCATCTTCGGTCGCCTGCATGTCCCAGCTGTGCAGCGTGGCGACGTGAGTCTTGAGCTTCTGGAACTCCTCCGGATCGAAGGTCGACTCCGCGACCTCACGGATGCCGGGCTGGGGGCTACGGTCGTGAAGCTGCTCGAACCTCAGCGCATGGGCGACGTCGACCGCCATGCGCACCACATGCGCGAACACGATGAGGCCGCCGATCACTCCGGCGACCAGGGGAGCATCCATCTCTCCTCCAAGCAGGTGCGGCGTAGCCGAACGACGCATCCTGCGCAAGCAGCATACCAGAGGTTCTGAACGGCTGTACAGGTGAACCTGCGGAAAGCTGCCCGTCAGCGCCCTCAGCTTGCGCACGAGGAGGTCGCACCTCACTTCAGGTGTCGGGACCCGAGCCCCGAACGGTCCATCACCTCGTCCATGTGCTCGTCGGTACTGTGTGCGTACACATGATCGAGCATCGACCCGGAGGACCAGCCCCCGAGCTCCATGAGCGTGCGCCGGTCGACGCCCTGCATCGCGAGGCGTGAGGCCCAGGTGTGCCGTAGCGCGTGCGGATGCACGACCGGCAGCCCGGAACGCCGGCAGGCACGCTTGAGCGCGATCCCGAAGTCCTTGCGGGGCTTCGAGGCGTCGCCCGGGGAGGGGAAGATCCAGCCGCTGGTCGAGTTGTCGGCCTCCGCGTTCGCGGCGAGCAGCTCGGCGCGGAGGTCGGGGGTGAGGGGGACCGTGCGCTCCCGCCGGGTCTTCACCTCGAAGCCGATCTCAGGGTGGCTCCCGACGAGAAGCGCGCCGTTCTTGCCCTGGGCCCACCTGACGTCGCTCCACGCGCGGGAGAGGATCTCCCCTTTGCGCATCCCGAGGTTCAGGGCCATCAGGACGGCGAGGTACGTGAGCCGGTCGCGGGTGACGGGGGGCGCCCCGCGCGTCACGACGTGCGGTTGGGCGTCCAGAGGCCGCAGGGCCTCAAGGAGCTTGACTGACTGTTCGGGGGTCAAGAAGCGGTGAGGCTTCCTGTCCCGGATCCTCACGGTGGGAAGCCTTGGGATGGCGTCGATGACCTTGCAGTCCGCGGCGTGCTGGAGGCAGCCGCGCAGGAGCCAGAGCTCAATCGCGATGGTGCGCGACCGCCGCCCCTCGTCCTTCCGCGCCGTGAAGTACGCGTCGACGGACTTGAAGTCCACGGCGGTGAGTGCGAGCGCGCCGAGCTTCGCCTTGACCGCGTTCGCGGCGGTCTCGGCGCTGCGTGCCGTCTTCGGCGCCTTGTCGCGCTTCACGACCGGCAGGTAGACGTCGTCGAGGTACCTGCCGAGCGTCGGCACGTCAGCCACCGCGGCCTCCCGTGCGGAGCCACTCGCGGTAGGCGGCGGATCCAGCGACTCGCCCGCGGCGAGCTTCCCCTCTGCCACTTTGAGGAGCTGTCTTGCCTCGCTGCTCGTCACGAACCCGAGGCCCTTCGTGCTGGTCTTGCCGCCCTCCCGCCACTGGATGGCGAAGTAGGGCTCCTTCTTGCCGGTCGCCCGGTTGAGGCGCTTCGCCTCGGTGAGCCAGGCCATTTTTTCCTTCCTTCCGGCTGGCGAGGATGGCCACGAGCAGCTCCCGATTGAGCCGCACGGTCCGTCCCGCTCTGACGACAGCCGCGTCGAGTGCCCGCTCCTCGGCGAGCAACCGGCGCAGCAGTCGCTGCGAGATGTTGAGGTAGGCGGCGGCCTCCTCGACGGTCAGCCAGACGGTCTGGCCTTCATCGTCGCGCGAAGAGCCCACCTTCGAGGATGCCGGCGCGCTTCTGCCCGGACGCGTCTCGGCCGCGCGCTCGAGCGCCGCCACGACCTCGCCCCACCTCCAACATGGCACCCCAGCGACCTCACCGCAGGGCGGGACGTTCGCGAGAACCCACGCGCTCGCCTCGCTCGCCCTGCCGGGCAGGGCCTCGCACACCTCCTCGAGGTCGAGGAGCGCGTCGGCGGTCAGGGCGGCGCGCCACATGCGGCGAAGGTGGCGATCAAGCGCGCCCACGTCGTCGCCGTGGTCGACGAGGTCGAGCCGCTGCCGGCGCCCTCGAGAGAAGTACACGGCGCGAGGCCGCAGGGAACAGCCCCGCGCCCTCTCTCCTGCGCTCCCGGTCCAGACCGACGTGCACCCGCACGACGAGCTCCGCCGCCCCCATCCCCGTGGCACCGGACGTCGGCCGAGGCCGGACCGTCGACGGGGAGCACGCGCCCCAAGGGCACGAGGCCCGCGAGACGCGCACGCACCACGCGCGGACGATCGCCCGTTCGTCGTTCACCGGGAGGCTCCTCTCGGGCGCCGGGAAGGACGACGCGGACAGCGTCGGGCACCGCTTCGCGAGCACGCCACCCTGCGACCCGAGGGTCACGACGGCGAGGGCATTCCGCAAGAACGGCCCGCCGAGGACGGCGGGGCGTGGGGATGGTGGGACGAAGCCGCGGCGCGCGCTGCGGCGCGGCGTGGACACGGACGCGGGAGAAGACGAGGTCGCAGTCGGGGTGGCCCCCTGCGGCCCGCGCCGGCCCGGCAGAGAGAGCCGGAGACGCGAGGTCGCTACGCGGTGTCGTCGGACGATGCTCGATGCGGACGGATCAGGCGCCAGTAGCCGGGACGGCCCCGCACGGGGGCCGCCCCGCGACTGAACTGCAAGGTCCGCCGAATCGTGGCTTCGTAGGTCGCAGAGAGCGTGAGGCCCCGCTTGCGGCGGAGCCTGGCCACCTCCCCGTAGAGGTCGGAGAGGTGAGCTCGGCCGCCGAGGCGCCGAAGCGCTTCGAGGACCGACGTTTCCCATTTGATCCAGGGGGTCGCATGCATAGGGTCGAAGGTGAAGAGTTGGAGGAGGCCACCCCCTGCCGACTCCGCCTTCGCCGAAC
>JBMOQZ010000142.1:0-21490 GCA_049322475.1 Myxococcota bacterium
CGCGGCGGGGGCGTGTGTCGCGCTCGGGCGCTGGGCCCCGGTGCTCGCCCCGCTCGTGTTCTGGCCGCACCCGGAGGGGCGGTGGACGGCGGAGGGGCCGGCGCCCGCGGGCCGCGACGTGGTCCTGATCACGGTCGACACGCTGCGCGTGGACGCCGCGCGGGCGATGCGCCACCTCCCGGGCCCCGTGCGCGCGGCGCGGACCTCGTCCCCCTGGACGTTGCCGTCGCTCGCGTCGCTGCACACGGGGCTCGAGCCCGGCGAGCACGGCGCTTTGCGGCTGTCCGAGGGCTTCGGCCGCGTCGCCGACCACGCCGAGCCGCTCGCCGAGGTGTTCGCCCGCGCCGGGTGGGACACGGCGGCCACGGTGGAGAGCCCCTTCTGCGACCCCGCGTTCGGGCTCCACCGCGGGTTCGCGCGCTACCGGGCGGCGGCCGAGCGGGACTGGATCGTGCCGCGTGCGCCGACCGGCGAGCGCGCGCGCAGCGTCGCCGGCGTCCTGCTCGCGGCCGCGGGCCTCGCCCCGGGCGACCCCGGCGGGGCCGACGCGCGGGTCGCCGACGTCCGCGCGATCGTCGCGGCCCGGCGCGATCGCCCGCTGTTCTTGTGGGTGCACCTGCTCGACCCCCACCTGCCGTACCGCCACGCCGCCGACCCCGAGCTCCGCGCGGCCACCCGCGTCGCGCTCCTGCCGCGGCTCGACGACGCGCTCCTCGCCCGCCTCCGCGAGGCCTACGCGCGCGAGGTCGACGTCGTCGACGGCGCGATCGCCCGCGTCCGCGAGGCCCTGCCGGGCGCGATCGTGGCCGTGACCTCCGACCACGGGGAGGAGTTCGGCGAGCACGGCGGCTTCGAGCACGGCCACACGATGTACGAGGAGCTCCTCGCGGTGCCGCTGGCGACGAACGAGCCGGCGCTCGACGGGGTCGTGGCCACCCGGGAGCTCGCCCGCGCCCTGCCCGCCGCGGCCGGGGTGCCCGGCGCCACGTTCACGCCGGACCCGACCGCGCCCCGGACGGCGACGAACCCGCTGTACGGCCCGCTCGACCTGCGCGCGGTGCGCGTCGGCGACGCCAAACGCGTCGCCCGCGGGGAGGAGCGCTGGAGCTACGACCTCGCGGCCGACCCGGGCGAGCGCTCCCCGGGCGACGATGTCGCGCTCGAGCCGCTCCTCCCCCCCGTGCCCGGCGACGAGGGCGCGGCCGTGCCGATCGGCGCCGGCATGCGCGCGCAGCTCGAGGCGCTCGGGTACGTCGAGCCCTGACTTCTGGCCGATGGCCGCCCGGGTCGCCCGCGGTAGCGTCCTCGGATGGCGTGGTTGTCGCTCGCGATCTTCGCCTCGCCCGCGCTCGCCATCGAGGCGGACGCGGTGGTGCGGCGGACGGACGGCACGACCGTCGTGGGCACGATCGTCGACGAGGGCGCGACCGCGTTCCTCGTGCGCACGCCCGGGGGCGAGGTGGTGCGCGTGCCGTACGAGCTCGTCGCGTCGGTCGAGCGCCGGGCGGACCCGGCCCCGGGGTGGGCGCCGCCCCGGGCGACCGGCGAGGCCACGCGCGTGTCGGTCGGCCCGAGCCACGCATGCGCCGTGGGGGAGGGGGGCGCCGTCACGTGCTGGGGGTCCGACGTCTACGGGCAGTCCTCGCCCCCCGCCGAGCGCTTCCGCGCGGTCGACGTGGGCGTGGGGCACACCTGCGGGGTGACGCTCGGCGGGCTCCTCGCGTGCTGGGGCAACGACGAGGTGGGGCAGGCCTCGCCGCCGAAGGGCACGTTCGTGCAGGTGAGCGCGGGGACCGTGCACTCCTGCGCGGTCCGCGACGACGGGGCGGCGGTCTGCTGGGGCCACGACGTGTCGGGGCACACCCGCGCGCCCGAGGG
Organism: Myxococcota bacterium; assembly: GCA_049322475.1. GTDB lineage: Bacteria > Myxococcota_A > UBA796 > UBA796 > SXON01 > JBMOQZ01. The sequence continues at coordinate 1,879 of JBMOQZ010000142.1, forward strand.
GGTGTTCGTCGAGGTGAGCGCCGGGGCCGTGCACAGCTGCGGGGTGCGCGCCGACGGGACGATCGCGTGCTGGGGCAACGACGCGGCCGGCCAGGCGAGCCCGCCCGAGGGCACGTTCCGCCACGTCTCGGCGGGCGCGACCCACACCTGCGCGATCGGCGAGGACCGGCGCCTGACCTGCTGGGGCTTCGACCTCGAGCGGCAGCTGCGCGCGCCGGCCGGGAGCTTCGAGGCGCTGTCCACGGGCGAGCGCCACGCGTGCGCCGTGCGCAGGGACGGCGCGGCGGTGTGCTGGGGCGCGGACGAGGCGCGGCAGAGCCGGGCCGCGCGCGGCGCGTTCGTCGACGTGGCCGCCGGCGACACGAGCTCGTGCGGCGTGCGGCGCGACGGCGACGTGGTCTGCTGGGGGGCCGAGCCGCCGCGATAGGGTCCGGGCGTGGACCGTCGCGCCCTGCTCGCGCTCAACCTCGCCGTCCTCGTCGCCGGGATGGGCGCGGTCGCGTGGATCTCCACGTCCGCGACGGACGTGTGCGCCGCGAAGAACTGCTGCGACGCGCGCGTGTTCGCGACGGTGGGCGCCCGGCTCCTCGCCGGCGGCGACCCGTACGCGCCCGTCGACCTCGGCGGCCTCGACCTGCCGTTCCTCTACCCGCCGCCGGCGCTGCCGCTCGTCGCCGCGTGGGGGCTCGCCGCGCCGAAGGTCGCGCACGTCGCGATCGCGATGGCGACCACCGCGGTGTTCCTCGCCGCCGTCGCCGTCCGGGCGGGCCCGCTCGCGGCCGTCGCCGCCGGGAACGGCGGGTGGACCTTCCTGTCGGCCTACCTCGGGCAGACGGGCACGCTGCTCGGCGCCGGGGCGCTCGCGATGCTCGGCGGGGAGGCGCTCGGGGGCGTTGCGCTCGGGCTGGTGGGCCTCAAGCCGCACTACGCGTTCTGCGTCGCCGCGGCGTGCGCGGGGGCGGGTCGGTGGCGAATGCTCGCCGTCGCGGCGGCCGTCTCCGCGGGGCTCGCCGGCGTCTCGCTCGCCGCGTTCGGGGAGGGGCCCTGGCGCGCCTGGATCGCGCTCGTCGCGGGCTCGCACCCCGAGCGCGACCTCTCGCTCATGTCGAACTGGTTCGCGATCGCCCCGGCGAGCTGGCGAGGCGCCGCGCCCGCCGTGTACGCAGCCGCTGTCGCGGGATGCCTCGCGGCCGGGCGCGCGCTGGACTGGCCGCGCGCGCTCGCGACGTCGCTCTGCCTCGCCGCCGCGCTCGTGCCGCACGGCCACCCGTACGACCTCGCCGTCTGGGTGGTCCCGGCGGTGGTCCTCGGCGGGCGCGTGCCCCGCAACGTCGTGGCGCTCGGGCTCTTCGTGCTCGCCGTGGTGCTCGCCGGGATCCGCGCGCCGCTCCCGCTCGCGAGCCTCGCGCTCGCGGGCGCGTCCGCCTCCGGGCTTGCGCGACGGGATAGACTCGCGGCTTCACGAGCAGCCGAGTGAGCAACGAAGGTCCGCGCTGGTTCGAGCAGCCGCCGAACCCCATCGTGTCCGAGCCCCGGTCCGGCCCGCCGCCGAAGGACCTGTGGTCGAAGTGCCCCGGCTGCGACCAGATCCTCTACCGCGCCGTGTTGCTCGAGCAGATGGCGGTGTGCCCCCACTGCGGGCACCACCACCGCTGGGACGCGCGCGCCCGGCTCGAGGCCCTGATCGATCCCGGCAGCTTCGTCCGCCACGACGAAGGGGTCGCCCCCGTCGATCGCCTCGGATTCGTGGACAGCAAGCCCTACGGCGCGCGCCTGAACTCGACGCAGCGGCAGCAGGGCGAGCTCGACGCGTACATCGCCGGCTCCGCCACGATCGAGGGCATCCCGCTCGAGGTCGGGACCTTCAACTTCCGCTTCATGGGCGGCTCGATGGGCTCGGTCGTCGGCGAGCTCGTCACGCGCCAGTTCGAGCGCGCCGCCGGGCGCAGGGTGCCGGCGCTCGTGATCTCGCAGTCGGGCGGCGCGCGCATGCAGGAGGGCATCCTCTCGCTGATGCAGATGGCGAAGACGTGCGCCGCGCTCGCGCGCCTGCGCGACGAGGCGCACATGCCCTACGTCTCGCTGCTGACCGATCCCACCACGGGCGGCGTCGCGGCGAGCTTCGCCATGCTGGGCGACGTGATCGTCGCCGAGCCCGACGCGCTCGTCGGCTTCGCCGGGCCGCGCGTCATCCAGCAGACCATCGGCGAGGCCCTCCCCGAGGGCTTCCAGACGAGCGAGTACCTGCTCGCCCACGGCATGGTCGACCTCATCGTCCCGCGCCCCGAGCTGCGCGCGACGCTCGCCCGGCTCTTCCGACTCCTCCTGCCGTGATCAGCCACCCCATCCTCGACCGGCTCGCGAACGCCGGCATCCGGCTGGGCCTCCAGCGGATGCGCGCGTTCCTCGCCAGCGTGGGCGACCCGCAGCGCAAGTGGCCGGCGGTGCACGTCGCGGGGACCAACGGGAAGGGCAGCGTCTGCCGCATGGTGGCGGCGATGCTCGAGAAGCAGGGCTACCGCGTCGGCGTCACGACGTCGCCCCACCTCCAGGACGTGAACGAGCGCATCCGCATCGGCGCGAAGCCGATCTCGGACGAGGACCTCGACGGGCTCTTGCGCCGCGTCGCCGAGGCGCGCGACCGCTGGGCGGCGGCCGAGGGGCTCGAAGGCGACGCGCTCACCTACTTCGAGTTCACGATCGCGGCGGCGTTCCTGTGGTTCGCCGAGCAGGGGGTGGACGTCGGCGTCGTCGAGGTGGGCATGGGCGGGCGGCTCGACGCGACCAACGTGCTCGACCCGCTGGTCAGCGCGATCGTCACCGTCGGCCTCGACCACACCGACCAGCTCGGGCCCGATCACGCCGCGATCGCCGGCGAGAAGGCGGGCATCCTCAAGCCCGGCGTGCCCGCGGTCATCGGGCCGCTCAACAGCGAGGCGATGGCGGTCGTGCGCAGCGTCGCCGCCGAGCGCGGGACGCCGCTCCACGTGTTCGGCGAGGACTTCTTCGCGACGGGCTCGTCGGACGCCTTCACCTACCGGCGCGGCCGGACGGAGATCGAGGGCCTGCGGCTCGTGCTCGCCGGCGACCATCAGGTCGTCAACGCGGCCGTCGCGCTGCGGATCGTGGAGCTGTTGCCACCCGAGCTGCAGGTGGGCGAGCTCGCCGCGCGCGACGGCCTGCTCGCCGCGCGCAACCGCGGGCGGCTCGAGTGGCTCGCCCCGGACCTGCTCGTGGACGGCGCGCACAACCCGGACGGCGCGACCGTGCTGGGCGGCTACCTCGCGCGGCTGCCCCGCGATCGGCGGCGCACGCTCGTGCTCGGCGCGGGCACGGACAAGGACGTGCGCGGCGTGGGCTTCACGCTGGCGCCGCAGGTCGACCGCGTCTTCACCACGAGCTGCGCGCACCCGAAGGCGCGCGCGCCGGCGGAGGTGGCGTCGCAGCTGGAGGGGCTCCCGGTGCCGGTGAGCCCCGCCGGGCCCATCGAGGAGGCCCTGCCGCTCGCGCGGGAGTCCGGGGACCTCGTCGTCGTCGCCGGCTCGCTCTTCCTCGTCGGCGCGGTGCGGGACCTGCTCGGGATCAAGTAGTGGAGCTGGTGCTGGAGGCGGACCGCGTCGACTGGGTCGACGGGGGCGCCGCCGCCTCGGGGAACGTGTCGGTCCGCTGGGGCGAGGAGCGCGTGACCGCCGCGCGCGCGACGTGGCGCGACGGCGTGTTGCACGTCGAGGAGGGCGTCTGGACCCGCCCCGACGGCGAGCTCACGTTCGCGTCCGCGGACGTCCGCGCCGACGACGCGAGCGTCGTCGACGTGCGGGCCCGGCTCGGGGACGCGGGCGTCGAGGCGCGCGTGCTGCAGGTGGGCGACACGTGGGTGGCGACGGACGCGCGGCTGGAGACGTGCCCCTGCTCGGCGATCACGTTCCGGGCGCGCTCGATCGAGGTGGTGCCGGACCGCTACGCGGTGGTGCGCGGCGGGACGGCGCGCCTCTTCGACGTGCCCGTGTTGCCCGTGCCGTACTGGCGGGTGCCGCTGAACCCGCGCCGCTTCCGGCTGGACTTCCCGGAGGTGGCGCACGGCGAGTACGGCTGGGCCGCGGCGATCGGGGGGCGCGGCGGCGTCGGCGACTGGACGATCTCCGGCGGGCCGGCCTGGCGGCAGGACCGCGGCGTGCGCGGCGAGCTCGGCGTCGCCGGGCCGCTCTCGCTCCGGGGCGAGGGCGGGTGGGACACGCTCGACGAGCGGGCGCGCGGGCTCGTCGTGTCCGAGGGGGGCGTCGCGAAGGACGTGCGCGCCGCCTGGGACGTCGAGGTCGCGAGCGACCCGGACTACGTCGAGGACTTCGCCGTCGACTACGTCGCGCGCGGCGTGGCCTGGCGCGAGAGCCGCGGCGTGTTCGCGACGGAGGCCTTCCGCGCCGACGCGTGGTGGGCCGACGACGGGAGCGTGTCCGACAACGTGCGCATGCGCCTGCGGCCGGAGCTGGGGCGTACGCGCGCGGTGGCGATCGCGCCTCGCCTCGAGTGGGCGGCGATCGCCCGCGACGGCGACATGACCCCGGTGGGGCGGGTGGGGGTCGACGCCCGCGCCACCGCGAAGCTCGCGGACGTGGCCGCCGACGCGGCGATCGGCACCGACGGCGAGATCGTGGCGCGGGCCGCGGGCCGCGCGGAGCTCCCGTTCTGGAGCGAGGCGGGCGCCTTGCGCGTGCAGTGGTGGCCGGGCGCGCGCGCGGAGGCGTCCGCGTCGGGCGAGTGGTTCGCGGGCCCGTCGGTGCGCGCGCAGGCCGCGTTCCTCGGGGGGGAGGCGGCGCTGGGCTGGACGGAGGCCGGGTGGCGGCCGGAGGTGGCGGTCGAGGTGCTGGGCGACGTCGTGAGCGCCCGGGTGCAGGCGGACCCGAAGGTGCAGGCGGCGTCGCTGACGGCGAGCCTCGGCGGCGTCACGGCCGTGGCGGGGAGCGCGCGCGCGGCGTCGTTGTGGCTCGGCTGGGGCGACGCGACGGTGCGGATCGGACGCCTCGTGAGCGGCGGCGGGCTCGCCTGGGACGTGCTCGCCGGCGCGTACGCCGGGGCGAGCACGCGCGTCGGCTACGACGACGGGTGTGTCGCCGCCACGCTCACGGGGGCGTTCGCGCCGGACCGGGAGGTGCCGGACGTGGGGGTGGCGGTGCGGCTGCTGAGGTGAGCCGGCGGCACGGCCGGAAGGTGGGGGACCTTCCGGTCAGGTGGCGAGATTCCGGTCGCCACGGCCGGAAAGTGGGGGACCTGCCGGTCAGGTGGCGAGATTCCGGTCGCCACGGCCGGAAAGTGGGAGACCTTCCGGTCAGGTGGCGAGATTCCGGTCGCCACGGCCGGAGAGTGGCTGCGAGCCTGCCTCAGCCCACCCGAGCCACGAACAGGTGCTCCCGGTTCCTCAGCCGACCCACCTTCCCCACCTTCTCCCCCGCCGGGTTGTAGATGCCGATCTGCGCGCCGACGTAGCGCTTGAAGTCCACCTCGTGCGTCGTCACCTCGCCGTGCTCGCCGAGCATCGCCTCCAGCTCGGCGCGCGTGACGTGACCTTCGTCGCTGAAGGACACGACGAGGTGCCGCGCGCGCACGGAGGCGAACACCTCGCGCAGCGCCGCGTGGATGCGCTTCCGCGAGTTGAACGGGCTGTCGTAGTCGCGACAGTCCACGCGCTTGCACGCGACGCCGTAGACCTCCGGCCGGTCCCACCGGACCAGCGTCTCCCACACGTGGTAGTTCCCGAGGTAGCGGTGCTGGTTGTACGGCGGGTCCACGTAGACGAGGTCGTACTCGCCCGTCGCGGCGGCCTCCCGGGCGTCGAGGCGGAGCGCGCGCCCCGGCCCGTCGAGCACCTCGGGGACCCGCAGCGCGAGGTCCTTGTGCGCGCGGCGCGCCCACGTCTTCAGGTACGCCATCTGCAGCCCGACGGTCGAGTCCACGCGGTCGGCCGCCTCCATCAGCGAGACGAGCAGCACCGCCTCGAGGTCGGGGTCGAGCGAGAGCGCGGCGATGCGCTCCCGGATCGCCTCCACGCGCTCGCCGTTCTTCGGGTGGAGGTACCGCGACGCGACGCAGTAGGTCTCGGTGAACCAGCCCGCGCGCCCAGGCAGCGCGTCCAGCTCGGCCACGAGCCTCTCGGCGTCACGACGCACGCGCGCGCCGTCGGCCTGCACGTAGCAGCGGGCGAGCGCGTGCGCGTAGGCGAGGTGGTCGTTGGCGGTGACGTGGACGCCCGTGGCCTTGAGCGCGTGCGCGACGCGGGACGTCCCCGAGAACAGATCCAGCGCCGTCCGCACGCCCCCCAGCGCGCGCACGACCTCGAGGATGCGCGGCACGAGCACGCGCTTGCTGCCGATGTACTTGATCACAATTCGACGAGGCCGATCGCCGCCGCCATGCGGACCTCGGGTCGCCCGAGCTCGTGGTCCCAGCCCTCGCGCGCCTTCGCGAGCTCCTCGACGAGGGCGTCGGCGCGCTTCACCGCGTCCGCGAGGCGCGCGCGCCGCTCTGTCTCCTTCGCGCCCCGCGCCGCGGGGAGCTCGGACTGGGCGTGGGCGAGCGCGTACACGAGCGCGCGCGTGCGGGGGACCGGGTCGCCCCCCTGCGCGGCCTCCCACTTGCGCACCGCCGCCACGATGGGATCGTCGTCGCGCGGCCCGGCGACCTCGCGCGCGGCCGCGACCGTCTCGCCCGCGATCCGCTCGAGCTCGCCCTCGCGGATCACCCGCTCGGCCACCACCGCGCGCGCCTTCGCGCTCGCCGTCTGCAGGTGGAGGAAGCCGCCGGCGAAGAGCGCGAGCGACACGACGACCACGAGGAGGACGCCGGCCGCCGGGGAGCTCGCGGGCGCGGGCGCGGCCGCGACGGGCGGCGGGGGCGGGGGCGCCTTCGCCTTCTGCGGGCGCAGGGCCGTCGGCGCGGCGATGGTGGCGGGCGGCCCCACCTCGACGGGCGCCTCGCCCGCGGCGCGCACCGCGCCGATCCGGACCTCGTGCGGGTTGTTGGGCCGCTCGGAGTCGATGATCTTCCTGGCGATCACCTCGATGTCGTGGGTGGGAGCGCTCGACCCGGCGGGCGGGTCGGGTGGCCGCGCGGCGCTGTCGGAGAACCCGGTCGGCGGCCCCGAGTCGGGCGCGTCCTTGGCGGCGGCGTCGCCGAAGCTCGGCGGCGGCCCCGCGACCGGCTTGCGGATGCGCGGCACGTCCTCGAGCTGCAGCGCGAACTCGAACTCCTCGCAGCTCTCGAAGCGCTTCTCGGGGTCCTGGTCGAGCGCGCGGGCGACCGCGTCGAGCACCTCGGTGGCGAGCCCCGGCACGCGCTGCCCCAGCGGCACGTAGTCGCCCTTCGCGCTGGCGACCACGGTCGCCACGACGTCGCCGCCGCGGAACGGCGGCACGCCCGCGAGCATCTCGTAGAGGATGGCCCCGATCGAGTAGATGTCCGCGCGCCCGTCGGTCTTGTTGGGCGCGAGCGCCTGCTCGGGCGCCATGTAGCCGGGCGTCCCGAGGACCATGCCCGGGATGGTGGTGCCGGCCGTGCTCTCCTGGAGCAGCTTCGCGATGCCGAAGTCGGTGACCTTCGGCGTCCCGGTCACGTCGAGCAGGATGTTCCCGGGCTTCAGATCGCGGTGCAGCACCCCGGCGGCGTGGGCGACGCCGACGGCCTCGAGCACCTGCCGCGCGACGCGCAGGGCGTCGCCGACGGCGAGCGGGCCGCCGTCGAGCCTGTCCCGCAACGTGCGGCCCTCGACGTACTCCATGAGCAACGCGGGCGAGCCGTCGGCCTCGATGACGTCGGTGACGGCGACGAGGCCGGGGTGCCGCAGCTTCGCCTGGATGATGCCCTCGTTCACGAGGCGGCGCTGCAGCTCGGGCTGGACGTGCGAGAGCACCTTGAGCGCGTGCAGCGTCCCGAGCGTGCGGTGCCGGACCTTGTAGACGGTCGCCATCCCGCCGCGTCCCACGAGGGACACGACCTCGAAGCGATCGACCAGGTGTCCGGGCGCCAGCATCCGCCGAAATGCTACGCGAAGCGACGGCCGAAGTGGTAGAGCACCTGCCGGCGCCACCACTCCCACTGGTGCGAGACGTCGTGCCCCCACAGGTCTCGTTCGTGCGGCACGCCGCGCTCGGCGAGCGCGTCGGCCATCGAGACGGTCTCGCCGATGCACCCGTTCTCGAAGGGCCCCCGGCCGACCACGAGCACGAGCCGCGTGTGGCGCCGGATCCGGGCGAGCGCGTCGCCGTGGAGGTTCGGCACGTACGACAGCGGGTCGTTGTAGTAGCGGTCGAGCCCGTCGAGCCCCGGGAAGAAGCGCTGCGCCGAGTAGCGCCCGGACATGCAGAGCGCCCAGGTGAAGGTCTCGGGGTGCTTCAGCGCGAAGTTCGCCGCGTAGAGCGCGCCCATGCTCGCGCCGGCGATCGCCACGGGCATGCCGGGCGTGTGGCACTCGGCGCGGATGCGGGGGACGAGCTCGTGGACGACGAAGGCCTCGTACGCGTGGTGGCGCGCCATGCGCCAGCCCGGGTCGCCCTCGCCGGTCCACGCCTCGGACACGTTCGTCTCGGGGCAGTAGAGCTTGATGCGGCCGCCCTCGATCCACGGCGCGAGCGCCTCCACCATGCCGACGTGCTGCCACTCGTGGGCCATGCCCGCCGCGGTGGGCAGGGCGATCACGGGCTCGCCCCACCAGCCGTAGCTCCAGAGGTGCACCGGCCGGCCCATGGCCGCGCTCGGCATGCGTTCGTAGCGCGCGTGTGTCACGCGCGGCACTCTACCGCGAGTACACGAGCCAGGACTGCACGTCGACGCGCGCGGCGAACCACGTCCGCGACTCGTCCGGGCGATCCTCGGGGACGTACGTGCCTCCTTCGAAGAGGCCGCGGTACGCGAGCTCGTTCTCGCCGGCGAGGTCGACGTCCGCGGTCACGTCCGCGTACCAGGGCGGGACCTCGAGCCCCGGGCACCAGCCGCCGCGCCCGTACACCCACGTCCCCGACTGGTTCGGGATGGTGCCCTTCGTCGCGACCTGCTCGGCGCAGCCGTAGGTGGAGCCCGCCTCGGGGAACTCGAGCAGGTGGGCCTGCCCGGCGTTCGCCACGAACTCGTGCTGGTGGTTGCAGAACTCGGCGCAGTTCTCGCGGTCGTCGCCGTAGCCGTGGCCGCTGACGATCGCCATCACCTCGACCTTCGTGGTGCCCTGCGGTGGGGTGAACGCGATGGGCGGGTGGGCGTCGTTGTAGGTCTCGTCGAACGCGCCGCCGGTCCAGAGCGGCTCCATCGCGAAGGGGACGGCGGCCTTGCCGGCGTCGAAGAAGCGCAGCGACAGCGTCACGTCGTAGAGCTGGGTCGTGTAGAAGCGGATCACCCGCGTGCCACCCGTCTGGAACAGCGGGAGGAACCCGCTCGCGTCGACCACCCAGCGCCCGGGCCGCCAGTACGTGGTGATGAAGCGGCCGAGCTCGGTGCAGGTCGTCGACTCGTCGACGTCGGTCGTGGCCGGGTCGTCGGGGTCGCAGACGTAGGCGTACACGAGGTAGTCCCAGGCCGGGCAGTGGTCGGCCTCCGGGTGCCCCGTGCAGTCGAGCCGCAGGTCGACCTCGAGCGAGTCGAAGTCGCCCACGTTCGCCGGGACCTCGATCTCCGCGGCGGCGGTGGCGCCGGACCAGCTGCCGTCGCTCACCTCGACGTGGTCGAACACGGTGACCACGGTGGCGCCCTGCGCGTCGAGCCGCATCTCGCGCGCCGCCTCGAAGTTCCAGAGCTTCGGCTCGTAGGCGAGCCAGACCGGCTCGGCCTCGGCCCAGCCCGTCGCGGGGTCGGCGAGGTAGCCCACCTCGCGGGCGACGCCGAAGCGGTCGATCCCGAAGGCCCAGAGCCCGTTGCCCTCGTTGTCGTAGACGTCCACGAAGTCGCCGAGCACCTCCACCGCGCTCGCGCCGCCCTCGACGAGGTGGAGGCGCGGGGCCCAGTACGCGCCGTCGTCGTCGAGGCGATCGAGGCCGTTCTCGAGCTCCTCGGCGACGTACGCGAGGTCCTCGGTGCCGTTGTCGCCGCGGCGGTGCGTCGCGAAGAAGTAGTGCACGTTCTCGGGCGAGGCCTCGAGCCACTCGCGGAGGTTCCCGTCGATCAGCTGCTGCGAGTAGGTGACCTGGGGGTCGTAGAGCACGAACACGTAGGTGTCGCAGCCGGACCACTGCTCGGAGAGGATCCAGTCGCCCTCCGCCGTGGGGAGCGTGAGGTCCGGGACGGGGAGGTCGAAGTCCATCGCGCTGCCCGGCGTGAAGAGCTCGACCGGCGTGCCGTCCGCGCACGTCGTGGCCGGCGTGGTGGTGCCGCCGGTGTCGACGGTCTCCTCCGGGGGCGTGTCCGCCGGGGAGTCCGGCGTCACCTCCGTACACGCGACGCCGAGGACGAGGAGGGCAGCTGTGCGCATGGTCGGCAGGATAGCCCAGCGACACGTGATCCCCATCCGCGACAGCCTCCGCTCCCGGCGCTTCCCGATCGTGACCGTCGGGTTGATCGCCGCGAACCTCGCCGCGTTCGTGCACGAGATGATGCTCGGGCCGGCGGCGCTGCAGCCCTTCGTGGTCGAGCACGCGGTGGTCCCCGCGCGCCTGCTCGCCGGGGTCGCCGCCGGGGGGCTCGGGGCCGCGCAGCAGGGCCTCACCATCCTGTCGAGCATGTTCCTCCACGGGGACCTGCTCCACTTCCTCGGGAACATGTGGTTCCTCTGGATCTTCGGCGACAACGTCGAGGACCGCTTCGGGCGCGTCGGCTACGCCGTGTTTTACGTGATCGCCGGGGTGATCGCCGCCATGAGCCAGGTGCTGTTCGCCCCGGGGAGCGAGGTGCCGATGATCGGCGCCAGCGGCGCGGTCGCCGGCGTGCTCGGGGCTTACGCGCGCTTCTACCCGGGGGCCCGCGTGCTCGCCGTGGTGCCCATCTTCGTCTTCCTGCAGTGGACCGAATTGCCCGCGCTGTTCTTCCTCGGGCTCTGGTTCCTGCTGCAGGTCGTGAGCTCGGTCAGCGGCGCCGTCGGCGTGGCGTGGTGGGCCCACATCGCCGGCTTCGTCGCCGGGCTCGCGCTGTCCTTCCTCGCGAAGGAGCGCGCGCAGCTCGAGTACCGGCCGAAGCCGAAGGGCAGGGGGAAGGTCATCCGGCTTCGGAGATAGGCTGACGCGGATGCTTCGGACGACGGTCGAAGCCGACTACGAGGACATCGGCCTCATCGGCACCGGCGGCATGGGCGAGGTGAGGCGCGTGCGCGACCGCCGGCTCAACCGCGTGATGGCGATGAAGATCCTCCGCGCGGACCGGGTCGCCAACGAGGCCGCCGTCGCGCGGTTCGTGGAGGAGGCGCAGGCGACCGCGCAGCTCCAGCACCCGGGGATCGTGCCGGTGCACGAGATCGGCCGGCTCGCCGACGGGCGGCTCTACTTCACGATGAAGGAGGTCGAGGGGCGCACGCTCCTCGAGGTGCTCCGCGAGGTGCACGCCGCCGCCACGGATCGCTGGGAGGCCACCGCGAGCGGCTGGACCTTCCGCCGCCTCGTGGACGCGTTCCGGTCCGTCTGCGACGCCGTCGCCTACGCGCACGCCCGCGGCGTCGTGCACCGCGATCTCAAGCCGGACAACGTGATGGTGGGCGCCTTCGGCGAGGTCCTCGTGCTGGACTGGGGCATCGCGATGGTGCGCGGGCGCGACGCGGGCGCGGGCGCCGTCCACACCGACCGCTCCGACGCCGCCGCGTTCGAGACGCGCATGGGCACCGTCGCGGGCACGCCCGCGTACATGTCGCCCGAGCAGGCGCGCGGCGAGATCGACCGCATCGGGCCCGCGAGCGACGTCTACTCGCTCGGCGCGATGCTCTGGCACCTGCTCGCCGGCCGCCCGCCCTACGACGGGCGCGACGCCGGCGTCGTGTTGCAGAAGGTGATCTCCGGCCCGCCCGAGCCCTTGCGCCGGCCCTCGTCCGACCCCGCGCCCGAGACGCTGCACCCCGACATGTTCGAGGCCGAGCCGGACGACGAGCGGGACGCACCGCCCCCCGTCCCCGCGGGCGCGGGCCCGCCCTTGCCCGAGGAGCTCGTCGCCGCCTGCCTCCGCGCGATGTCCCGCGACCCGGGCGAGCGCTTCGCCGACGCGAGCGGGCTCGGCGCCGCGGTGGCCGCCTGGGCGGAGGGCGCGCGCCGGCGCGACGCCGCGATGGCCTTCGTCGAGCAGGCGCGCGCGTTGCTCCCGGAGGTGCGCGCGCTCGAGGGGCGCGCGGAGGACCTGCGCGCGACGGCGAAGCGGCGCCTCGCCGGCGTGAAGCCCTGGGCGCCGGTCGAGGAGAAGGCCGCCGCCTGGGAGCTCGAGGACGAGGCCGACCGGCTGGTGGAGCGCGTCGAGGTCGAGGAGGTGCGCGCGCTCCGGCTGCTCCAGGCCGCGCTCGCCGAGATGCCCGACCTCGCCGAGGCCCACGAGGCGCTCGCCGACCACTTCCGCGACCGGCACGCGCGCGCCGAGCGCGCCGGCGACCCCTCCGCGCGCCGGCACGAGCTCTTCCTCCGCGCCCACGACCGCGGGCGCCACGCGGCCTGGCTCCGCGGCGACGGCGCGGTCACGCTCGAGACCGACCCGCCCGGCGCCGAGGTCGAGTACTTCCGCTACGTGGAGCGCGGGCGACGGCTGGTCCCCGAGCGCGCCGGCACGCTGGGCCACACGCCGCTGCGCGAGGTGCCGCTCGCGATGGGGCGCTGGCTCCTCGTCCTGCGCGCGCCCGGGCGAGCCCCGGTCCGTTACCCGGTCCACGTCGGCCGGCTCGAGCACTGGGACGGCGGGCGACCCGTCCGGCTCCCGCTCGACGGCGAGCTCGGCCCCGACGAGGTCTACGTGCCCGGGGGCGTCTGCGTGGTGGGCGGCGACGCGCTCGCGAGCGGGTCGGTCGACGCCGCGCGCCGCTGGGTGGACGGCTTCGTCGTGGCGCGGTTCCCGGCGACGACGCGGCAGTACCAGGCGTTCCTCGACGGGCTCGTCGCCGCCGGCCGGCTCGCCGAGGCCGAGCGGCACGCGCTGCGGCAGGAGCCGGAGGGGCCGTTCCTCGGGACACGCGACGGCGAGCGCTGGGTGCTCCCGGCGGCGTGGCACCCGGACGCGCCCGTCGTCCACCTCGACTGGCACGACGCCGTCGCGTTCGCCGCGTGGCGCGGGGGCCGGCTGCTCACCGACGACGAGTGGGAAAAGGCCGCGCGCGGCGTGGACGGGCGCAAATACCCGTGGGGCGATCGCCTCGACCCGACCTTCGCGCGCATGCGCGACAGCGCGCCGTCGGGCGCGGGGCTCGCCCCCGTGGAGAGCCACCCCGTCGACGAGAGCCCGTACGGCGTGCGCCACCTCGCCGGCAACGCGTGCACCTGGTGCGCCGGCGGCGACGAGGCGCGCCGGCCCTACCGCGGCGGCGCGTGGGGGTTCCACGTCGCGAGCGTGCGCTCGGCCTGCCGCTACACCGCGGGGCCGTCGTATCGGTACTTCGGGCTCGGCGTGAGGGTCGCCCGGAACCTTTAGTACAGTCTCCCCGCCATGCTGATCCTCCTCCCGCTCGCCTGCGGGCCCGCCCCCGAAGACACCGACGGGCGGGGCCGCGACCGCGACGCCGACACGGGCGATCCGCTCCCCGACGGCGTGCTCTTCCGCGACGACCTCGACGACGGGCTCGGCCGCTGGGAGGTGGACGCCGGCGGGCTCGACGTGCACGACGCGCCCCCGCCCGCGGGGGTGTCGAGCGGCTGCTTCACCTACGACGTCTCGGGCGAGCGCAGCCCGGCCTGGGGCGGCGCGCTCTGGGAGTCCGAGGACGCCGTGAGCATCGCGTGTACGATCCGCCTCGCCGAGCGCCTCGACCTCACCGGCACCTCCGGCGCGACGCTCTCGCTGGAGTGGTTCCACAACCTCGAGCTCGACTGGGGCGGCGTGCGCTACCGGCTCTTCGACGACGCCGTGGGGAGCGAGATCTCCGAGTCGATCCCGGGGCTCGCCGAGGCGGGGTCCGGGCGCGTGGAGGTCGACCTCGCCGGATACGCGGGCACGAGCGCGGCGTTCGGCTTCGAGCTGCGCGTCGGGATCTCGCTCGGGAGCGGGATCGAGGTGCGAGGCGATCCCTACTGGTTCGGGATCGACGCGATCGAGGTGGCGGAGACGCGTTAGCGTCGCCCCCATGCTGCTCCTCCTCCTCGCCGCGTGCGGAGACGGCGTCGACCGCGAAGCGATCGCCAAGCTGCCGCGACACACCCTCGCCTACACGGGCGACCTCATCACCGCCCGTCGCCTCAACCACGCGCTCTGGCCGGAGTCCGACGCCGAGCGCAACGAGCTCTTCGGCGACGTGGCGGACGTGTTGCGCGGCGCGGACCTCGCGGTGGTGAACCTCGAGGGGATGATCAGCATGGGGGGCTACTACAACCAGCTCCGCAGCTGCACCTGGATGTTCCGCGCGCACCCCCGGATGACCGAGGTGCTGACGGACATGGGCGTCGACGTGGTGACCATCGGCAACAACCACAACGGCGACTACGGCCCGGACGCGCTCCGAGAGCAGCTCGACCACCTTCGGCTCGCCGGCATCGACTACGCCGGCGCGGGCGAGAACGAGGAGGACGCCGCGCGGCCTCTCTACCGCCAGCTCGGCGACACCGTCGTCGCCATCGTCAGCGCCGAGCTCTCGGTCACCGAGATCTACGACGCCACGCCCACCGAGCCGGGCGTGCACTTCGTCCGCAAGGCGTTCAAGAAGCCGGAGCACGACGACGAGCTCGTCGCCTACTTCCGCGAGAAGGTGGCCGAGGCCCGCCAGCACGCGCACGTCGTGGTGTTCGTCCCGCACTGGGACGCGTGGAAGGACCCTCCCGCGGTGACGCCCGAGATGCGCGCGCTCGCCGGGCGGCTCGTCCGCGACGCGGGTTTCGACGCCATCCTCGCGCACGGCCGACACGATCCGCAGGGCGTCGAGGTCTTCGACGGCAAGCCGGTCATCTACGACGCGGGCAACGTCTTCCTCGACCACTCCTCCGACGACCACGACTCGCGCGGAATGATCTGGCAGGTGCAGGTGAGCCGGGCCGGCGTCCACGCCATCGAGGGCGTGCCGGTGAAGATGAAGCGCAACCGCTCGCGGATCGCCCGCGGCGAGGAGCAGCGCAAGGCGTTCGACCGCGTCCAGCGGCTCTCCGCGGAGATGGGCTCGCAGCTCGTCGTCAAGGACGAGCGCGCCCGCCTCGAGCTCGATCCCGGCGGCATCCTCGAGCCCACGAAGGGCGCGCAGGCCCTCGCCCGGCCGCTGCGCGAGGGCGGCGTGCGCTGGGCGCCCACGGACGTCCTGCACGACAACCTCCCCGAGGGCGTCACGCCGCTCGACGTCCGCTTCGAGAGCGGCATCCGCCTCGTCGGCTTCGAGCTCTTGAGCCCGGGCCTCGTCGCGAGCTCCTGCTCGTCGCAGACGGTGGTCCTGTACTGGACGACGGACCAGCCGGTGACGGACAGCTACGTCGTGCACCTCGAGGCCCGGCGCGTGGTCGACGGCAAGATGGCCGACCGCGACATGCGCAGGGAGGAGCACCTCCCGGGCGACTGGATGCTCCCGACGAACCTCTGGCCCGTCGGGAAGGTGATCCAGGACAAGACGAACGTGCGCCTCATGAACGACGATCCCACCGGCGAGATCGCGTTCCTCGTCGGCATGCGCAAGCTGACGGAGGCCGACCGGGCCGGCAGCAACGGCACGATCGTCGCGCCTCTCGCGTCGGGCGACCTCCCGCGCGCCGAAGAGCTCGTCGTCATCGGCCGCACCCCGTACGCGGACGGCGCGAAGAAGGCCGCCGACGTCTACGAGACGTGGCGCAAGACCCGTCGCGTCACGTTGTCGCCGTCGCAGCCGCCGATGGGGGCGCCGCCGCTCACGTGGGACTGACGCGCCGGAAGACGACCACGTCGTTCTCCTCGAGCACGATCTCCCACCGCGCGGAGGCGCGCAGCTCCGCGAGCTTGTTCGCCTCGTACTCCTCGCGGGTGTCCGTCGTGAGGACGACGACGTAGTCGGCGACCTCGCCGCGCTTCTGGTGCTTCTTGAATTGCCAGACGCGGTCGCGCGAGGAGAAGTGCGGGCCGACGCGGCTGCTCACCACGACGGCGGCCTCGCCCGGCACGAGCGCCTTCGCCTTCTCCACCGTCTCCCAGCGGGCGCGCGTGTTCTTGCCCGGCGCGCGCTGGAAGCTGCGCGGACCCGCGCGGAACGCGTCGTTGGGCACCAGCACGCCGTAGCGCGCCGACATCGCGAGGCTGGCCGCGAGCACGCCCGCCACGAGCGGCACCACCCCGAAGCGGCGCCCCAGCCGGGCGATCACGGGCGGCGTGGCCGCGAAGAGGAAGGGCAGGAGCAGGTTCGTGTACTGGAACGCGATGCTGAAGACCGCGGGCTTCGACGCGAGCAGCAGGATCGCGAGCCCGTAGAGGAACAGGACCCAGCGCCGCCCGGCGAGCACGGGCAGGAGCAGGAGCGGGACGAACACCTGGAGCAGGAAGACCGGCTTCCCGGCGGACACGAGGTGCTGCAGCAGGAAGAGCGGCCGCGTGACCGCCGTGACCAGGATGCTCTCGTAGATCGACTTCCCCTCGATCTGGAGCGCCGCGTAGTAGCTGGCGTAGCTCTCCGCGTCGGTCATGATCCAGAGCTTGGCGGCGGCAAACCACGCGGCGGCGAGGACGATCGTCGCGATCCCGAGCCCGGCGCGCTCGCCCCGGAGGATCGCCCAGAGCCCCATGCCGATCGCGACGAGCGGCATGTCCTCGCGCATGCCCATCAGGAGCACGAGCCAGGCGAGCCACGCGACGGTCCGACCGCGCTCGAGCGCCCACAGCGCCGCGTAGATCGGGAGCGCGATCAGCGACAGCGTGTGGAAGTCCCACAGGTTGAAGCCGTGGACCGCGGGGTGGAGGAGCCAGGCCGCGGCGATGGCCGCGCTGGCCCAGGGCGCGAGGTGCTCGCGCGCGAGCTGGTAGAGCGGCACGGCGGCGAGCCCGATCCACACCGCCTGGAACACGAGGAGCAGCTCGACCCCGTGCTCGGACCAGAAGAGCGGCGCGAGCAGCGTGAGCGCGGGCTCGAAGTGCGCCGTGAGGTCCGTGCCGCTCGACAGGAGCGAGCACGCCATCCACTCGCCGCGCGCGGTGTGCCACAGCGTGTTGACGTAGATGCCGAGGTCCCAGGTGGAGGTGCCGAGGTTGCGGTGGTGCTGGAGGTGGAACACCGACAACGTCACGCCGTACGCGACGGCGAGCCCCGCGGCGACGGCGAGCCCCGCGCGGGGCGACAGCGTCGGCTCGCGCGCGACCCCGCCCGCGGCGAGCGCCGCGAAGAGCCCGATCGCCAGCGCCGCGAGCGGCGCGAGCACGGGGTGGATGGTCGTGACCTCCGGCCGGGCGAGCCAGACGGCGATCGGGACGATCGGCAGGAGGAGGAGGGCGCGCTTCATCGGGAGCGCGCGCACTAAGCGGTGGGGCGGGAGTCGTCACGCCCGAGGTCCTGCGCGCGTCAGGCGGCGACCATCCCCTCGCTCAGCTCCCAGAGCGCCGTCGCCGCGGCGTCGTCGCGCCCGTGGCCCGACACCCACGAGGGAGCACGGCGCCAGTAGTACCCGCCGGACTTCCCCTCGACCTCGGGCGAGGTCGCGAGCCAGATCTGCGTGCGCGCGCCGCTCTCCGGGGACAGGCCGAGGAGCTCCCACGGGCCGCGCAGGATCGCCGGCACGTTGCGCTGGAAGCTCGACGCCACCAGCCCCGGGTGGCACGCGTTCGCGGAGACGCCGGTCCCGTCGAGGCGCCGGGCGAGCTCGCGCGTGAAGAGGATGTTGTAGAGCTTCGACCGGCCGTACGCGTCCCACGACGACCAGCGGCGCTCCCCCTCGACGTCGTCGAGCGCCGGCTTGCGGCCCACGTGCGCGCGCGAGGAGACGTTCACGATCCGCGACGGGGCGCTCGCCCGCAGCATCGGCAGGAGCAGGCTCGTGAGCAGGAAGGGCCCGAGGTGGTTCACCTGGAACGTGAGCTCGTGGCCGTCCTCGGTGACCGTGCGCGCGGGCGCGAGCAGGCCCGCGTTGTTCACGAGTACGTCGAGGCGGTCGAAGCGCGCGCGGAAGTCCTCGGCGAACGCGCGCACCGACCGGAGCGACGCGAGGTCGAGGAGCATGAGCTCCCCGACGCCGGCCGCCGCGGCCTCGCCCTTCGCGCGGTCGCGGCAGGCGAGCACCACGTGCGCGCCCATCCCCGCGAGCGCCTTCGCGGTGGCGAGCCCGATGCCGGTGTTGGCGCCCGTGACGATGCAGACCTTTCCGTGCATCCGGGCGGGCTAACCCGGATCAGCGCGCGCGCTCCGCGGCGAGCGTCGCCAGCGCCCGCTCCCCGTCCGGCAGGCCCGGGTCGAGCCGCAGCGCCTCGCGGATCGCCGCCTCGGCCTCGTCGAGGAGCCCGAGCTGCCAGCGCGCCATCCCGGCCTGCCACCACGCCGCGGCGGAGCCCGGCGCGAGCGTGCGCGCGGCCTCGCAGGTGCTGCGGGCGCCCTGCGCCAGCGTCGGGATGCGCAGGAGCACGCCGCAGGTGACGAGCGCGAGGTCCGGGTCGCGGGGGTTACGACGCCGGGCCTCGCCTAGCCAGGTGGCCGCGCGGAGCGGCTCGCCCGCGGCGACCGCGGCGGCGGCGGCCTCCTTGGCGAGCCCCGGCTCGCCCGGGTCGAGCTCGAGCGCGCGGGCGTAGACGGGGAGGGCCTCGGCGGGGCGGCCGTCGCGCGCGAAGGCGAACCCGACGTTCGAGAGCTCGTCGACCTCGCGGACGGTGCCCTCCGCGGCGAGCGTGCTGGCGACGCCGAGCGGCCCGGCGAGGATCGGCGGCAGGTAGACCTTGCCGCGGAAGGGCTCCACGCTGGCGAGCCCGGCGACGGCGAGCACGAGCGGGATCGCGACGGGGCGCAGGCCGGCGAGCCCGACGCCCGCGAGGGGGAGGGTGATCGCGTAGAGCACGAGGCGATAGCGGTCGACCACGAGGAAGAGCGCGACGCTCGCGAGGCCGGCGGCGTACAGGAGCGCGGCGATGCGCACCTCGCGGCGCCCGCGGCCCACCCAGAGGCCCCAGAGCGCGAGGCCGGGGATCAGGAGCGTGGGGTCGGGCAGCCACCCGAGACGGTCGCGCCGGTGGGCGTGCCACGCGCGGTGGTCCTGCACGTCGAGCGCGCCGGCGGCCAGCGCGGCGCGGCGGAGCGTGCGCGACACGAAGCCGCCCGGGTCTTCGCCGACGCGGCGGAAGGCCTCGGCGCGCCACCAGCGGTCGGCCTCGCCCGTCGTGACCGGCCGGCCGAGCGCGCGCGACGCCTCCGTGCGCGCGCGCGCGCCGATCTCGTCGAGGTTGCCGGCGGTGACGGGCGGCAGGTTCGCGGCGAGCCCGGGCGGGTGCGCGAGCGCGAGGTTGTAGCCGCCGTTCGCCGAGAGCAGCGCCCACTCGCCGCCGGCGATCCGGTTGCGCGCGGTCGCCGGCGCGATCGCCAGCGCGACGCCGAGGAGCACGACCCACGCCCGGCGCC
>JBMOQZ010000143.1:0-2370 GCA_049322475.1 Myxococcota bacterium
GGGTCCTGAACTCGGGGTACTCGGGGACCTCGCCCATGAGGAACCGGGCGAGCAGCCGGGTTTGCACCTCGAAGATGCGCCTGTCGTAGGCCACGCTCGTTGAGCGGCGCATCCCGACCGACCGTGATTCTGGCGTCGCGAGGGGGTAGAGGGCCGCGTACATGGAGTGACGGCCCCGGCAAGTCTTGGCGGACACCGGGGCCGTCGAGGGCACGTGGGTGGTCCACGTACCTGCGGTGCACTCTACCCAGTACGCGGATGCCGTGCGCGGACCACGGGCGTGGCTGCTGCTTCGGGGTTGCCGCTGCGCGAAGTGCGGGAGCTTCGACCTCTGGCTGACGCCGCTCTGGCGGGAGCGGAAGCTGCACCGGCCGGACGGGTGCGTGGTGCTGCGAGTGCGTCTCGCGGGGTGCCTCCACTGCCCGCACCTCGAGCGCGTGCTCCCGTACGACGCCCTGGCGAGCAAGGTGTCGTCGGCGGAGCTCGCGGTCGGCGCAGCGCGCGCTGCGCTGGCCGGCGAGCCGATCGCCCGGGTCGCGCGTCGCCACGGGGTGAGCCGAGGGATCGTTCGCTGCTGGGCGTTTGGGCTCGGCTGGCGCGCGCTCGACCTGCTGCGCCTGCTCCGCCGGCGCGCGCAGCTCGCACCGCCACTCGCTCACGAGGCCGGCCTGCTCGTCCTGTTCGCCGCCTTCGTCGTCGAGGCGGAGCGGCGCTGCGGGATCACCCTGCGCCTCGGTGTCGTCGCGGACACGCGTGACGGCCTGCTCGCGGTCCTGCTCGCCGCGGCGCGGGCGCTGCTGACGGTCGTCGCCCGCCTGGGTGGGATCGACTCGACCGCCCGGCTGGGCGCCGAGGTGTTCCGGCAGGCGGTACTCCTGTTCCCGTCGGCCCCGATCCGAACGGCCATTGCCAGCGATTTCCCCGGCGCAAACGTCGATCCTTCGGGCCATGGCACTCGACACCCGGGCGATCGCGCGCTGGCGCTACGAGCTGATCCAGGAGGCCCTCGGCAAGGACCTGGCCCGCGAGGTGCGTGCCGACCTCGTGCGCCGGATCGCCCGGACCCCGGTCCAGTGGCCGACCGGCGCACGCGAGACGCGCCGTCCGTCGGTGGCCACGCTCTACCGCTGGATCCGCGCCTACGAGAGGGGCGGCCTCTCTGGCCTGCGGCCGGCGCCACGCTCCGACCGCGGCGCGACCCGCGCCCCGCTCCCGACCTCGATCGTCCGCAAGGCCGTCGACTACCTCACCCGCGACGAGGGCCTCACCTTCTCGCTCTTGCTGCCGCTCCTCGCGCTCGAGCCCGAGGTGCGCGACGGCAGGGCCCGCGTCGCGCGCTCGACCCTCCAGCGCCGCCTCGCCGCCGACCCGGCCTACGCCAGGCTCAAGCGCGCCCGGGCGCACGCGCGCCGCCGCCGCCGCTTCGTGGCCCGCGCACCGCACGAGATCTGGCACTGCGACGCCAAGGGACCGATCGAGGCCCGCCTCGTCTCCGGCGAGCGCGTGAGCTTCCACGTCCTCACCGTCCTCGACGACGCCACTCGCGCCGTCCTGGCGATCATCATCGCGAGGACACCCGACCTCCGCGCTGCCGTGCGCGTCTTCCGCCTCGCCGCCAAGCGCTGGGGCCTGCCCGCGCGCCTGTACCTCGACCGCGCGTCGATCTTCGACTCGCACGCCTTCCGCGGCGGTCTGGCCGAGCTCGGCACGCACCGGATCGCGACGAAGCCGAGGAATCCCCAGGCCCACGGGAAGATCGAGGCCTACCACCGCTCGCTCGCCTCGCTCTTCGCGCGCCGGCTCCACGCGCAGCAGCTCGTCGACCTCGTCCACGCCGAGCAGCTCCTCGTCGGCGTCATGGAGCACGTCTACATGCCGCGGAAGAACCGCGACCTCGGCCGCTCCCCGGCCGAGGCCCTCGCCGGCGCCGTCTCCTCGCGAGCCGTCTCCGCGGCGCGCCTCGAGGACGCCTTCCGCGAGGAGCGCCAGCTCATGCCTCATCGCGTGACCGGCGAGGTCGACCTGCCCTGCGGCAAGTTCGCCGTCCCCGAGGCCATGCGGACGCGCCGCCGTCGCGTGCGCATCCGCTTCGACACCGACCCGGAGCTCCTGCCCGTCGCCGTGGATCCGGACACGGGCGAGCACCTGCCGCTCGAGCGCCTCATCGTCCGCCCCGAGGACGCGGCCGCCGAGCCCGCGCCGACGCGCGAGCGGCGCGGCGACGGGCTCCTCCAGAAGATCTACGACGCCTACCGCGGCCAGGTCCGCCCGTCGGCCGAGCCGGGCTTCGGTCTGCCGGAAGTCTTCGCGCTCCTCGCCGAGGCGGCCGGCCGCCCCGTGCCCGCCACCGAGGCCGAGGCCGCGCGCGTG
>JBMOQZ010000144.1:0-21334 GCA_049322475.1 Myxococcota bacterium
CTCCGCGAGCTGTTCGCCCTCGTGCCGGTCCCGCCGGGCGCCCGCTTCGTGGTCGCCGCGCGCGACGGCCTGACCACCCCGCCCGCGCCCGTCGCCGACGTCGGCGAGGCCCTGCTCGCCCACTCGCTCGGCGGCGGCCCGCTCCCCGACGCGCAGGGCGGCCCGTTCCGCGTGCTGGTCCCGCCCGGCGAGGGCCGGAGCGCCTGCGCGAACGTGAAGGGCGTCGCGAAGCTGCGCGTGATCGCCGGCTAACGGAGCCCCACCAGCTCCACGTCGAAGACGAGGTCCGCGTTGGGCGGGATGACCCCGCCGGCGCCGCGGTCGCCGTAGCCGAGCACCGACGGCACGTGGAGCTGCCGCTTCTCGCCGACCTTCATCGTGGCGATGCCCTCGTCCCAACCCTTCACGACGATGCCCATCTGCACGGGGAAGGCGATCGGCTGGCCGCGATCGAGGCTCGAATCGAACTTCCGCCCGCTCTTCGCGAGCCAGCCGGTGTAGTGAACGAGCACGGTCTGGCCGGCGGTGGGCGTGGGCCCGGTGCCCTCCTGCAGCACGTAGTACACGAGCCCGGTCGCCGAGCGCACCGGCTCGATCCCCTCCACCGACGCGGGCGCGCTCTTGCGGGCGATCGTGGCGGCGGCGGGGCGGGTGTCGGCGCGGGACGGGTCGTGCGAGCCGCAGGCTAGCAGGGCGAGGAGCATGGCGGACATGAGGCGCGGCGACTATCCGTTACGCCCCCCGCGAGCCATCCGGAGCCCCCATGCACTTCGACCGCCTCGACGCGACGGCGTGGCGCGACGCCGACCTCGGCGTCCTGCTCGACGTCCCCCTCGACCCCGCCGCGATCGCCGCCGCGGGCCCGGAGTGGGCCCCCGCCTTCGAGGCGATGCGCGCGCTCGAGGCCGGCGCGATCGCCAACCCCGACGAGGGCCGCCGCGTCGGCCACTACTGGCTGCGCGCCCCGGAGCTCGCCCCGGACGGGCTCGGGGCGGTGATCGAGGCCACCCGGGAGCAGTGCCGCGCGCTCGCGACGGAGCTGCACCGCGAGAAGCGGCTCCGGACCGCGCTCGTGCTCGGGATCGGCGGCAGCGCGCTCGGGCCGCAGCTCGTCGCCGACGCCCTCGGCGAGCCCCACGATCCGATGCGCGTCGTGTTCGTCGACAACACCGACCCCGAGGGGATGGCGCGCATCCTCGGCCCGCTCGACCTCGAGGAGACGCTCGCGGTCTGCATCTCCAAGTCCGGCGGCACGCCCGAGACGCGCAACGCGCTCGTCGAGACGCAGGCGGCCTACGCGCGCGCCGGCGTCCCCTTCGAGCCGCGCGCGGTCGCGGTCACGGGCGAGGGCAGCGCGCTCTGGCACGCCGCCGCGGGCTGGCGCGCGCGCGTCCCGATGTGGGACTGGGTGGGCGGCCGCACGTCGCTGTGCAGCGCGGTGGGGCTTTTGCCGATGTACCTCCAGGGCGTCGACGCGGACGCGTTCCTCGACGGCGCCGCCGCGATGGACGTCGCCACGCGCGTCGCGGATGTGCGTCGCAACCCGGCGGCGCTCCTCGCGATGGCCTGGCACCGGCTCGCCGAGGGGCACGGCAAGCGCGCCATGGTCGTGCTCCCGTACCGCGACCGCCTCGTGCTGCTCTCGAAGTACCTCCAGCAGCTCGTCATGGAGTCGTTGGGCAAGGAGCACGATCTCCACGGGAACGTCGTGCACCAGGGCCTCACCGTCTACGGCAACAAGGGCTCGACCGACCAGCACGCCTACATCCAGCAGCTCCGCGACGGCCCGGACGACTTCTTCGCCACCTTCGTGGGCGTGCTCGACGACGGCTATTTCGGGCAGATCGACGTCGAGCCGGGCCTCGACTCGGGCGACTTCCTCCAGGGGCTCCTGCTCGGGACGCGCCGCGCGCTCCGCGACAAGGGCCGCGGCACGCTCACCGTGCTCCTCGACACGCTCGACGCGAAGCGGCTCGGCGCGCTCGTGGCGCTGTACGAGCGGGCCGTGGGGCTCTACGCTGCGCGCGTGGGCATCAACGCGTACCACCAGCCCGGCGTCGAGGCGGGCAAGAAGGCCGCCGCGCAGGTGCTGTCGCTCAAGCCGAGGCTGCTCGCCGCGCTCACGGACGATCCGGCGCCGGTCGCGGAGGTGTGCGCGCGCGCCGGCGTGGAGGACGTGGAGTCCGCGTGGTTCCTGCTCACCCGCCTCGCGACGAACGAGCGCGCCGTGGTCCGCGAGCCGGGCGAGTCCCCCGCGCGCGACCGGTTCGCGAGGGCGGAGCCCGGTTGATCCTCCTCGCGCTCCTCTCCGCCTGCGAGCGCCGGACGCTCCCCGCCTGCGACGGCCCCCGCACCGAGGGCTGGGCGCCGCTCGTGAGCGAGGAGACGCGCCTCGACGCCCACACGGCGGTGTGGGAGGGCACGGGCATCGGCCAGTGCGTCGGCTGCCTCGCGCTGACCGGGCCCGCCGTCGCGACCGCCCCGTTCGTCGCCGACCGCGGCATCCCGTGGCGGCTCGTCGGCACGCTGGCGAGCACGGAGGGCGCGCGCGTGATCGTCCGGCACGTGAGCGGCACCGGCAGCCTCGTCGAGGTCGCGCGCGCCGTGGTCGCGGCCGGCGAGCAGCACGTGGAGCTCGAGTTCACCTTCTCCCAGCCGGGCGAGAGCGCGGAGGTCGTCCTCGAGGTCGACGCGGGCGAGGCGCGGTTCGACCGCTGGGGGCTCCTCGCCGAGACCTGGCTCGAGGTCGAGGCCGACCCGACGGTCCCGCTCCTGCTGGGGTTCCTGATCCACGTCGAGCGCGACGCGTCGTTCGAGGAGAGCCCGAACCGGTGGTGGTATCGGCAGCAGGTGATCGAGGGGCTCGCCGACGTGTTCGCGCGCCACGACGCGGTGCTGACCGTGCAGCCCGACTTCACGTTCGTGCGCGCCGGCGAGCGCCTCGTCCCCGGCTGGGTGGGCGACCTCGCCGCCGCCGGCGTGGCGTTCTCGGTGCACCTCCACGCGGAGGAGGAGGGGTCGGCGCAGTCGGTGGGCAACGCCGCGCAGCAGGCGCGCGCCGCCTTCGCCGCCGCCGGGCTCCCCGAGGTGCGCGACATGAACGGCGGCTTCGCGACCGGCGCGTGGGGGCTCGCCTCGCGCGAGGGGATCGTCAGCGTCTCCGCGTTCAAGGACCCCGACACGCAGCTCGGCCTCCCGCTCGCGTACGTCCAGCCCTGGCGCCCGGAGGACCGGACCGGCACCGCGGACCTCGACGCCTTCGTGGAGCACGACCCGGACGGCCCCGTCGTGTACCTCCCGGGGTCACCCACGCGAGAGGTCGACCACCCCCGGATCACGGAGTTCGTCCGCCGCCAATTGTCACAGGCGCTCGCCCACGTGCGCGAGGGCCACGTCAACACCTGGTACTTCGTGTTGCACGTCGACAACTTCGTGCCCGAGGAGGAGGACGATCGCGACGCCTACTTCGCGGACGGCCGCTTCGAGGTCGACCTCGCCGAGTACGATCGCATGCTGACGGAGGGGGTCGACCCCTGGGTGGCGGCGCGCAGGGTCGAGCCCGCGTCCCCGGACACGATGACCGCGCGGGTGCTGGCGTGGGAAGAGGCCTGCTCGGACTAAGCGATTCTCACTTGGCCCCGCACCCCCCCCGTGCTAAACCGCGCGCCTCACGGGGTCATCCACATGTCCGAGTCCGCCGAGCGTCTCCGTGCGGTGCAGACCACGTCTGCCCGCCAGGTCCGTGTCCCCTCCCGCCCGACCGACGCCCAGGGTCGCCCCGCGCGCATCAGCGCGTTCTTCGGCGCGCGCGTGTTCACGGCGGACCGCATGCGCGAGCGGCTCCCCCCCGAGATCTTCCAGCGCTGGACCGACACCGTGGACCGCGGCGCCCGCCTCGAGCGCCCCGTGGCCGACGCGATCGCCCACGCCGTGCGCGAGTGGGCGCTGGAGCAGGGGTGCTCGCACTTCTGCCACTGGTTCCACCCCATGACCGGCGCCACCGCCGAGAAACACGACAGCTTCCTGTGGTTCGACCGCGAGGGCCGCGCCATCGACAAGTTCACGGGCGCCATGCTGATCCAGAGCGAGCCCGACGCGTCGAGCTTCCCCTCCGGCGGCATGCGCTCCACGTTCGAGGCCCGCGGCTACACGGCGTGGGACCCCACCTCGCCGATGTTCGTGATGGAGGGCGCCTCGGGCCGCACGCTCGTCATCCCCTCGGCCTTCGTCGGCTACCACGGCGAGGCGCTCGACGAGAAAGCGCCGCTGCTCCGCTCGATGGAGGCGCTCTCGCACTCGGCGGTCCGCCTCCTCGCGTTGCTCGGCGCCCAGAACGTGCACCGCGTCACGCCCACCGTGGGGCCCGAGCAGGAGTACTTCGTCATCGACCGCGCCTGGGTGGGCCTCCGCCCCGACCTCAACATCGCCGGCCGCTCGTTGTGCGGCGCGCACGCGCCCCGCGGCCAGTCGCTCGAGGACCACTACTTCGGCAGCATCCCGGCGCGCGTGCTCGCGCTCATGGAGGAGGTCGAGACCGAGCTCTACCTGCTCGGGGTGAGCGCGAAGACGCGCCACAACGAGGTCGCGCCCAGCCAGTTCGAGATCGCGCCGATCTTCGCCGAGGCGAACCTCGCCGCCGACCACAACCAGCTCGTGATGCAGACGCTCCGCCGCGTCGCCGCGCGCCACGACTTCGCGATGCTGCTGCACGAAAAACCGTTCGCGGGCGTGAACGGCTCGGGCAAGCACGTCAACTGGTCGCTCTCCACGAACCAGGGCGAGAACCTGCTCGAGCCGGGCCACAACCCGAACGAGAACCTGCGCTTCCTCGCGTTCCTCGCGGCGGTCATGCTCGGCGTGCACCGCCACGCCGGCGTGCTGCGGGCGAGCATCGCCAGCCACGGCAACGACTTCCGGCTCGGCGCCAACGAGGCCCCGCCGGCGATCATCAGCGTGTTCCTCGGCGACTTCCTCACGAAGATGTGCGACGCCATCGCGTCGGGCACCGTGGCGAACCTGCCCGCCGGCCAGGCGATGATCGAGCTCGGCGTCTCGCGCCTGCCGGCCATCGCGAAGGACAACACCGACCGCAACCGCACCTCGCCCTTCGCCTTCACCGGCAACAAGTTCGAGTTCCGCGCGGTCGGCGCGAGCGCGTCGATCAGCTTCCCGACCACCTGCCTCAACGCGGCGGTGGCCGACGGCGTCGACCAGCTCTCGGCCTGGATCGAGGGCGGCGCCGACGTGATGACGGCGGTGCGCCGCGCGCTCCAGGAGTCCGCGCCCGTGCGCTTCGACGGCAACGGCTACAGCGCCGAGTGGGTCGTCGAGGCCGAGCGCCGCGGCCTCCCGCACGCGCGCAACACGCCCGCGGCGTTGCGGGGCCTCGCGACCGACGCCGCCCGTGGCCTCTTCGAGCGCCACAAGGTGTTCTCCGGCGAGGAGCTCCACAGCCGCTACGACGTGCGCGTCGAGCAGTACAACAAGAAGGTCGAGATCGAGGCCGATGTGCTCGTCGGCATGGTGGACACGCAGATCCTCCCGGCCGCGCTGGCCGACCTCGGCGACGCCTCGCGCGTGGCGAAGGAGGCCGGCGGCCGCGCCGCGCAGGCCCGGTACGAGCGGCTCTCCGGCCTCGTCAACGAGCTCGCCGACGCCCGCGCGACCGTGAGCGACGTGGTCGAGGCGCTCCCGTCTGGCAGCGAGGCCGACAAGGCCGTCGCCAACGCCGAGCGCGTGATGCCGGCGCTCCTGCGCCTCCGCGGCGCCTGCGACGCGCTCGAGGGTGTGGTGTCCGACGCGCGGTGGCCCCTGCCGAAGTATCGGGAGATGCTCTTCCCGAGCTGAGGAGGGGGAGAGGCAACCGCCAAGGCGCCAAGGATGCGCCAGGAGCGCCAAGGTCTGGAAGGGGCTTCGCCCTCTCTCCACTCTCGGCGTCCTTGGCGGACCTTGGCGTCTTGGCGGTTTTTCTTCCTGAGATGCGGTAAAAGGGGCGGATGTTCGCCTGGCTCCTCGCCTGCGTCTCCACCCGCGCGGTCAAGCCGGACGACACGCCGACGGCGCACGTCGACACATCTGATACATCGACCGATACATCGGGCGACACGGGCGAGCCCGCCGACACCGCGCCGCCGTGTACGCCCGAGGACGAGGAGCCGGAGGGCGACTTCGTCGCGATGGGGACGACCCTCTCGGGCACGCTCGCCGCGTGCGAGAAGGTGCTGCACGCGACCGCCGGTCCGAAGGGCGCGCGGCTCGAGGTGCTCGTCGAGGGTGACGTCACCGTCACGGCGACCGACCTGCTGGGGAACGTGCTCGACCCGCTCGTGCTGCCGCGCGCGGGCGAGGCGCTCCTGCACGTGGAGGCCGGCGAGGCCGACACCGCCTACACGATCGCGGTGGCCTGCGCGGAAGGCTGCGACGGCGCCTTCACGCGGTACCCCGTGCTGCTGCTGCACGGCCTCGGCGGGGCCGACGCGTTCGCCGGCGTCTCCTACTACTTCGGCGTCCCGGAGCTGCTCGAGGAGGCCGGCTACCTCGCCTTCACGCCGGCGGTCGAGCCCTTCGCGGACACGCCGACGCGCGCGCTCCAGCTCCAGGAGCAGCTCCGCGCGCTCGTCGAGGCGGGCGAGGGCCGGCGGTTCAACGTGATCGCCCACTCGCAGGGCGGGCTCGACGCGCGCTACCTCGCGTCGGTGCTCGGCGAGGGCGATCGCATCGTGTCCATCGACATGGTCGCCACGCCCAACCACGGGACGCAGGTGGCCGACGTGTTGTACGGCACCGTGGAGGACGGGCCCGTCGACGCCTACTGGGTGGACCTCGGCGCGCAGGCCTTCGCGGCGATCTACGGCATCGGCGAGGACGACCAGTCCCTCGTCGAGAGCATGGGGCAGCTCACGACGGAGACGATGGCGGCCTTCAACGACGAGGTGCCGGACGTGCCCGGCATCTACTACGCCACCTGGGCCGGCCACAGCTGCGGCACGCTCGAGCCCGACTGCCAGGATGCGCACGGCGGCGAGGTGGTCGATCCCCTGCTCGAGCCGCTGTACGTGATCCTGTGGCTCTACGGGATGGACAACGACGGGATGGTGCCCGTCGAGTCCGTCGCATGGGGCGACTACCGCGGCGAGATCGACGCCGACCACGCCGACGAGATCGGGCAGTTCCAGGACCTGGACAACCCGGCGTTCGACCACGTGGAGTTCTATCTGGGGGAGGTGGAGCGGCTGAAGGGGATGGGGTTCTAGGCTGTAGCCCGAAGCCTGAAGCCCGAAGCCTGCAGCGAAGGCGGCCTACCAGCCCTCGCCGCCGAGGATGACGTGGACCGCGCCCGCGTCGGTGCCCGCGTCGTCCGAGGCGGGGATGCCCGCGGCGAAGTCGGCGAAGCCGTCGCCGTCGAGGTCGCCGGCGGCCGTGAGGTAGGTGCCGAGCGCGTCGGAGCCGTCCTCGCCGGTGTAGGTGGCGTCGGCGACGTCGTCGAGGGCGGAGGTGCCGGTCGCGAGCGAGCCGAAGAGCAGGTAGAGCGCGCCCACGTCGCGGTCGGCGCCGTCGTCCAGGGCGGAAGCGCCGACGAGCAGGTCGTCGGTGCCGTCCGCGTCGAGGTCGCCCGCGCCGGCGAGGCCGGCGCCCGCGGAGTCGCTGGCCGTCACGCCCTCGAGCGTGGTGTCGGCGGTGGACGCCGCGACCGACCCGGCGGGGAGCGACGTGAACACGTACGCCACGCCCGTCTGGCCGGCGCTGCCGCGCGCGCTGGTCGCGCCCACGGCGAAGTCCTCGCCGCCGTCGCCGTCGACGTCGCCGACCATCGCCGCGCGGTACAGGCCGTCGCTCGCGCGGACGCCGTAGACCTTCGCGTCCGCCGACGCGAGGTCGAGCGAGCCGCTCACGGGCATGTAGAGCAGGTAGACGGCGCCGCACTCGAAGCCCGAGGTGTCGTCGCCGCGCGCGGCCACGAGCAGGTCCTCGATGCCGTCGCCGTCGAGGTCGGACCCGCCCGCGAGCGCGACGCCCGCCGCGTCGTCGCGGTCCTCGCCGTAGATCTTGCCCTCGGCGAGCCCCGCGTCGACGTCGCCGACGGTGTCGCCGGCGACGAGGTAGGCGGCGCCGGCGTTGCTGCCGCCGTCGTCGTCGTTGATCGCGCCCGCGACGTAGTCGGCGATGCCGTCGCCCGTGACGTCGCCCACCGACGCGAGGGCCTGCCCGAGGTCGTCGGAGGCGTCCTCGCCGGTGATCTTCGCGGTGGCGTCGGCGAGATCGAGCGAGCCGGAGAGCCCGCCGGAGACGAGGTAGACCGCGCCCGCCTCGGAGCCGCCGACGTCGTCGCCGTACGCGCCGACGAGGAAGTCGGGGGTGCCGTCGCCGGTGGCGTCGCCGATGCCCTGGACCGCGTAGCCCGCGTAGTCCGAGGGGTCCTCGCCGAGGAGGGTCTCGGTGGCCTCGGAGAGCGCCGTGTAGTCGGTGACGGGCCCGTAGAGCACGTAGGCCTCGCCGGAGTTGGTGCCGCCGGCGTCGCCGCCCCAGGCGCCCACGAGCAGGTCGTCCATGCCGTCGCCGTCGATGTCGCCGATGCCGGTGAGCGCGCGGCCCGCGTTGTCGGAGGCGTCGACGCCGAGGACGACGCCGTCGGCGTCGGCGATGGACTGATCGCCGCTCGGGCCGCAGCCGTTGGCCGCGTCGTCGCAGTTGTCGTCGACGCCGTTGCCGCAGACCTCGGCCGCGCCGGGGCTGACGGCGTCGGAGGAGTCGTCGCAGTCGGTGTCGTCGGCGAGGTAGTCGGCGGGCGCGTCGCAGTACTCGGCGGACGCGTCGGGGTCGCCGTAGCCGTCGCCGTCGCCGTCGGCGTAGAACGTCGACTTGCCGTCGGCGTCGGTGTCGTCGTCGTCGGCGAGGCCGTCGCAGTCCTCGTCGGTGTTCGACGCGTCGCACGCCTCGTCGGCCGCGGGGCTCACGGTGGCGTCCGCGTCGTCGCAGTCCCCGCCGCCGAAGTCGCCCGAGTCGAAGCCGTCGAGGTCGGCGTCGAAGTCGCTCCAGCCGTCGCAGTCGGTGTCCACCCCGTCGTACCAGGCGTCGGGCAGGCCCGGGGCCACGGCGGGATCGGTGTCGTCGCAGTCGCCGGCGTCGACGGGCAGGCCGTCGTAGTCGTGGTCGATCGTGACGCAGGGCTCGTTGTCCATGCCGGGCGAGCCGTAGTCGCCGACGGGGCCGTCGAACGCGAGCGTGGAGGCGCACCAGCGGTCGGCGAGGTCGTTGGCGACGGCGTCGAGGTACCAGGGGTCGAGCGAGATCGACGCGCCGGCGACGTCCGGCATGGTCGCGCCGTTGTCCCAGGCGAGCGAGTCGAGCTCCGTCCCGTCGGCGAGGACGGCGAGGGTGTCGCTCTCGTTCGCGAGCGTCAGCCCGGCGTACACCACGTCGATCCAGACCTGATCGGCGCTGCCGACGACCACGCGCTCGCCCGGAGCGAGCACGGGCGAGCCCTCGATCGCGACGGAGCCGGAGGTGGTCCGGAGCACGATGCCGTCGAGCGAGAAGCTGCGGGTGGAGGTGTTGAGGATCTCGACCCACTCCCCGTCGGGATCGCGGACGTCCTGCGGGTTGGCCATGACCTCGACGATGGCGAGGTCGCCGGGGCCCCAGAGGCCGTCGTCGGCGAGGCCGTCGCAGTCGTTGTCGAGGCCGTCCTCCGGGTCGTTCGCGCCCGGGTAGACCGACGCGGCGCCGTCGTCGCAGTCGTCGCAGGAGGGGAAGCCGTCGCCGTCGCCGTCGAAGCCCTCGTCGGCCTCGCCGTCGCCGTCGTTGTCGACGCCGTCGCAGTCCTCGACGTCCACGCAGTCGGCGGTGCCGTCGAGGTCGACGTCGGGGCTGTCCTCGTCGACGGAGCCGTCGCCGTCGTTGTCGGCGCCGTCGCAGTCCTCGACGTCGGAGCAGTCGGGCGTGCCGTCGCCGTCGGTGTCGGCCTGGCCCTCGTCGACGGTGCCGTCGCAGTTGTCGTCGATCCCGTTGCAATCCTCGAGGCGGCCGGGTCGGACGTCGGCGTCCTCGTCGTCGCAGTCGCCGTCGGTCGGCGTGTACCCGTCGCCGTCCTCGTCCTGGACGGGGACGGGGGTGCCGGTGTCGTCGCCGGTCTCGCCGGTGGTGTCGGTGTCGGGGGAGGTGTCCTTGGGCTCGGGGCCGGGGCACGCCATCAGCAGGGAGAGCAGCAGCATGGGGCGCACCATAGCCAGGGTCGCGCGGTTTTGATCACCGGGATGCGCCCGGTGGCCGAGTCACCAGCCGAGCGATCGTGCGTTCGCGTCGAGGGCGTCGCGGAGTGGCTCGCCGCGGACGCGCTCCATCGCCTCCACGACGTGCGGGAGGAACGCCGGTTCGTTGCGACCGTGGTGGGGCCGCGGGCACTGGTCCGGGGCGTCGGTCTCGGCGAGCAGGCGATCGCGGGGCACGCGCACCAGCGCGTGCAGAGGTTTCTTCGCGGTGGCCCAGGTCACGGCGCCCGTGAACGAGACGAAGAGGCCGAGCGCGACGTAGTCGCCGACGAGCTCGGGCCCGCCCGAGTAGCTGTGCATGACCCCGCGCAGCGGCGCCCACCTCTTCAGCAGCGGGAGCATCCGGTGGTGCGCGCGCCAGCAGTGGAGGATCAGCGGCAGGCCCGTGTCGCGGGCGAGCGCGAGGTGGAGGGCGAGCACCCGCTCCTGCTCCTCCATCGGGACGGGCGTGGGGCCGTCGAGCCCGCACTCGCCGATCGCCGCGGCGCCGGTGACGTCGTCGGGGACGGCGCGGGTCTCGGGGAGGACCTGGGGGTGCGTGCCCACGCCGAAGAGGAAGCCCCGGCGCGCCGCGTCGCGACGCAGGAGGGGCCACTGCTCGGCGCGTACGCCGGGGACGAGGACGCGCGTGACGCCGGCGGCGCGGGCGCGGGCGAGCACCCCGTCGCGATCCGCGTCGAAGCGCGGATCGTCGAGGTGGCAGTGGGTGTCGATCAGCGGGCGATCCCTACGGGGCGGTGCCCTGGACCGGCGCGTCGCCCGGCTTGTAGACGATGCGGAACTCGGCGCGGCGGTTCTGCGACCACGCCTGCTCGGACGTCTGGCCGTCGAGCGGGCGCTCCTCGCCGTAGCTGACGCTCTTCACGCGGCTCGACGAGATGCCCTTGGCGAGCATGTACTGCACGACGGCGTCGGCGCGCTTCTGGCCGAGCGCGAGGTTGTACTCGGTGGTGCCGCGCTCGTCGGCGTGGCCCTGGACCTCGAGCTTGATGTCGGAGAACTCCTGCATGATCGTGGCGTTCTCGTCGAGCGCGGCCTTGCCGTCGGCGGTGAGGGTCGCCGAGTCGAACTCGAAGAACACGCGGTTGAAGTTCTTCGCCATGCGCTGGACCGGCTCGGGGGCGACGGACGGCTTGGGCGCCTCCTGAACGGGCGGCGGCGGCTCCACCACGGGAGGGGGCTCGACCTCGCGCTTGCAGGTTTTGCAGCCGAGCATCAGCACGAGCGGGATCAGCAGCGAGCGCTTCACGCGGGTGTTCCTCCAGGTAGCGGGCTTCTAAGGGCGTCCGGGGCGCTTGACAACCCAAGTTCCAAACCCGGCGCGCGGGGTGCCTCATCCCCGAATTCGCGGACGAGGGCTCGCACGCGTGCTCGCTTTGGTATAGCCTCACCGCCGCCAAGTTCCGGAGACCGCATGAAGATCGCCGCCGGCTGTTTCGGGTGTCTCGCCTTCATCTTCCTCGCGCTCATGTTCCTCACCACGCCCATCTACACGATGGCGGTGAACGCGAGCCCCGACATCGCGACGACCCTCGGGCCGGTGATCGGGTACATGCAGTACGTCAACAGCGGCTGCTGCTGCCTGTCCGCCGTGCTGTGCGTCGTGCTGCTCGCCGTCGGTGCCATGGGCAAGAAGGGCGACGAGCTCGAGTGATCCCCGAGGCCTGGGGCGCGCTGCGCGGACTGCCGGTGCGCCCCGCCGCGGACGGGGGGCTCATCAACGCCACGTACTACGCGGGGGATCCCCCGCGTTGGGTGGTCCAGCGCGTGAACCCCATCTTCCGCCCCGAGGTCCACGAGGACATCGAGGCGGTGACCGCGCACCTCGCCGCGCGCGGGCTGCGTACGCCGCGCCTGTTGCGGACGGACGCCGGCCGGCTGTGTCACCTCGCCGAGGGCGGGGCGTCGTGGCGTGTCATGGACTTCGTGCCCGGGAAGACGTTCCACCGCGTGGAGTCGCCCGCGATCGCCGAGGCGGGCGCGCGGCTGGTGGCGCGGTTCCACCTCGCGGTGGACGACTTGCGCTGGGACTACCGGAACGTGAGGCCGCAGGCCCACGACACGCGCTGGCACCTCGCGCAGCTCGAGGCGGGGCTGCCGCGCGCGGAGGGCGAGGCGCGCGCCGTCGCGGAGGCCATCCTCGAGGGCTGGCGCACGTTCGGCGGCCGGCTCGACCTGCCGCCGCGCCACGTGCACGGCGACCTCAAGATCTCCAACCTCCGCTTCGACGACGCGGGCGAGGCCCTCTGCCTGCTCGATCTCGACACGCTCTCGCGGTGGCCGATCGACGTCGAGCTCGGCGACGCGTGGCGCTCCTGGTGCAACCCCGTCGGCGAGGACTCGCCCGACACGCGCTTCGACCTCGACGTGTTCGAGGCCGCCGTGCGCGGGTACGTCGCGGTGCGGGCCCTGACCCGGGAGGAGCGCGAGGCGCTGCCGTTCGCCGCCGAGCGCATCGCGCTGGAGCTGGCGTCCCGCTTCTGCCGCGACACGTGGGAGGACTCCTACTTCGGTTGGAACTCGGCGCGTTTTCCGTCGCGGCCGGCGCACAACCTGTTCCGGGCGAAGGGGCAGCTGGCGCTGGCGCGGTCGGCGCGGGTCCAGATCGCGGAGATGGCGCGCGTTCTGGGCGGGTGACCGTGGGTGACGCGCTCGTCCGTGAACGTGCTGCGGGCGCTGAACGCGGGGCGGGCGTCGGAGCGGGCGCTGGAGCTCTGGTGAGGGGCAGAGCCCGGCCGACCAGGACGACTCCGGAGCAGAGCCGGACCGAGCGGGACTCGGGTCGACGACGGCGGCGGGCGGGTCCGCTAAAACGGGCGTTTGTCCGTCGCGGCTCGCCGCGACCGGGCCGGGAGGGGCGAGGGATTCCTGGTCGGAGGGGCTCTGCTCCGAAATCGTCCCGCTCGAGGGGGCTCTGCCCCCCGGCGCGGGCTTCGGATGCCGGGCTCGGATAGCGGAACGCATGCTCTGGCTCGTCGCCGTCGCGTTCGCCGAGGAGCCCGAGGCGCCGCCCGCCGAGGCGCCGCCCGCAGAGGCGCCGTCGGCACCGGAGGAGGCGCCGCCCGCGGAGGAGGCCCCGCCCGCGGACACGCGCGTCCGCGAGGAGCTCGACGTCTACGAGAGCGACGACGACGCCGTGCTCGCCGCGAGGGCGAAGGTGTACGAGGCGCTGAAGCAGGAGGGGTACACGCGCCGGAAGGACCTCGGCGACAAGACCGTGTTCATCCACGAGACGCCGTGGCACCCCCAGGTGGTCGTGTACGACGACGGCTGGGTGCGGGCGCGGCGCAACCCGGTGCGCTTCCGCACGCCCGGCTACGGCTTCTTCCGGCCGGATCGGTGGGAGACGTGGGTGTTCTGCCCGCTCTCGCTCGGCACCGCGTGTGTCGCCGTGGGCGGACAGATGATGTCGGACCGGAAGCTCAACCGGCTCAAGCAGGAGGTCCTCGACGCCACCCACGACGAGGTCGACGCGATGAACGACGCGGTGGCGGCGCGGGAGATGGAGCACCGGCTCGGCCGCGCGATCCCCGAGCTGCTCGAGGCCCTCTGGGCCAGCGAGGGCGTGCCCGCGTCCGCGCGGCGCGCCGCCCTCTTCGAGTTCTGGGACAGCCGCACCGACACGCCGGAGGGCGAGGCGGCGAAGCGCGCCACGGTGGCGTTCGTGAAGGGCGTGGTCCAGTCCTCCGGCGAGCCCTTCACGCCCGAGGAGATCGACGCGCTCAACGCGGCGCGCAAGTCTGCGGCGCCCCTCGTCCTCGATTAGGGATCGGACGATGGACCGATACGATTTCGAGGGCGCGACGTTCGACCTGCGCGACCCCTCCGACCGCGAGCTCGTGCGCTTCGTGTTGTCCCAGGCGCTCTACGGCGAGGCCACGGGCGTGTACTGCGGCAAGTCGCTGTACGCGGCGCACTCGCTCGAGGCCGCCCGGTTCTACCTGCGGCAGGCGCGCCAGGAGCTCAACCACCTCGAGCTCTTCGCGGAGATCTTCCGCATCCTCGAGATGGACCCGCTGCCCGGCCACTGGGTCATCCGGCTGCTCTCCGCGCACAACAACTACTACCCGCTGAAGGTCCTGATGGAGCACGCGCTCGGCGAGGGCATGGTGCTCGACATCTTCCGCGAGGTGCTGCTCCAGACGCTCCCCGACGACGACCCTCGCGTGCCCGACATCAAGAAGAAGCTCGCGGTGGTCTGCAAGGAGGAGGAGGAGCACGTCGCGTGGGGCGAGAAGGAGACGAGGCGCCTCCTCGCGGAGAAGCCCTGGCTGCGCACGCCTTTTTACGGCCTGCTCGAGCTCCAGCTCTCCGTCGCGCCTTTCGTGGTCCGCGCGTTCGAGCAGCGCGCGGCCGGCCACCCCGTGCTGAAGCACCTCCCCGGCTTCGTCGGCTACGTGAAGGCGCGGGTGTGGAAGCAGGGGCAGGACCTCGGCTTCGTGCCCGCGGAGCGGCCCGGGCTCCCCTTCCGGCTCTGGGCGATGGCGCTCGGGGCGATGCTCTTCGTGCGCAGCCAGTTCTCGCGCAGCACGTCGAAGCTCGAGCACACGTACTTGCGCGAGCTGGGGTTCAACCCGTGAGCCAGCTCTACCTCAAGCAGCTCTTCGCGGGCCGCGACTTCGGCGCCGACGACCCGATCTGCGGCCAGATGCAGAACTTCGTGTACCTCGTCGGCGACCGTGACACACGGCAATGTGTCATCGTCGACCCGGCGTGGGCCGTGGACGACCTCCTCGCCGTGGCGGCCGCGGACGACATGGAGGTCGTGGGCGCGCTCGCGACGCACTACCACCCCGACCACGTCGGGGGCACCATGTTCGGCTTCACGGTCGAGGGGGCGCCGCGCCTCGTCGCGAAGAA
Organism: Myxococcota bacterium; assembly: GCA_049322475.1. Classification (GTDB taxonomy): domain Bacteria; phylum Myxococcota_A; class UBA796; order UBA796; family SXON01; genus JBMOQZ01. The sequence goes on from JBMOQZ010000144.1 coordinate 15,129, forward strand.
CCCCTGCAAGCTGCACTGCCACCGATACGAGGCCGACGGCATCCGCAAGATCACCGGGCTCTCCCCCTCCGACCTCGTCGAGCACGACTCGGGCGACAAGGTGCAGGTCGGGGGCGTCGAGATCGAGTGGTTGCACACGCCGGGGCACACGCCGGGGTCGAGCTGCTTCCGCGTGCGGGACGCGCTCGTGTCGGGCGACACCCTCTTCCTCCAGGGCTGCGGCCGCGTCGACCTCCCCGGCGGCGACCCCGAGCAGATGTATCACACGCTCACCCAGCGCCTCTCGACCCTGCCGGACGACATGCTTCTCCTCCCGGGCCACGCGTACGGGGGCATGAAGGCCAAGATGGGCGAGGTCCGCAAGAACAACCCCTACTTGAGGGTCAAGGACCTGCAGCAGTGGATGCGGGCGATGGGCTGAGAGGCGGGAGAGGCAACCGCCAAGGGCGCCAAGGACACGCCAAGGAAGCCAAGAGGAGTGAGAGGGAGAGGCCCTCGGCGCCGAAGGCGACCTCTCTCCTCCCTTGGCGGCCTTGGCGCTCTCTTGGCGTCTTGGCGGTTGCCTCTACGGCTCGGACCACCGCTTCCATCGGTCGTCGACGGCATGGTCGGTGAAGAGGGGGTGATCGTCGATGTCGTTGCGCAGCCGGCAGTGGAGGAGCCAGGCGCCGTACTCGGCGGGGGAGGCACGGATGGCGCGCTCGGCGAAGGCGAGGACGGCCTCGGCGGCGTCGGGGCGGGCGGGGTCGACGGGCTCGCCGACGGTGCAGAGCGCGGGGCCGTCGCCCTGGACCGTGTTGTAGCAGGGTACCAGCATCGCCCCCGTGGAGGCCGCCAGCCGGAAGGGGCCGGGGTTCAGGAGCGCGGTACGGCCGAGGAACGGGAACGGGCGCCACTTGTTGCCGATGCGCCCGTCGAACGCGATGCCGACGAGCTCGTTGCGCGACAACGCGCGGTAGAGCTCGCGCGTGGGCGCGGAGAGCGTGAGGAAGGTGGCGCCGGTGTGGTCCTCGTCCGCCTCGCGCGCCTCGCGCACCGCCGCTCGCCAGCGGTTGTGGCCGAGGAGCTCCGGGTGGGCCTCGGCGACCTCCTTCGGCGCGAGCCCCCGGGCCGCGTATTGCGTGTATCGGTACCCGCGCTGGACCAGCCCGGCGAGCATCAGCATCACGGCGCCCGCGTGCGGGTAGACCCAGACGACGCCCTTCTTCCGGGCGAGCGCGGCGTCGAGGTGCTGGAGCCCCTCGAAGCGGACGAAGCCGTCGATGGTCTCGCGCGTGAGCTTCCCGAGCACCAGCTCGTCCACCGCTGCGCGGTACTGCGCGCGCCGCGCCGCGGGGACACAGGGCTCGATGCCGCACCGACGGTACTCGTCGGCCATGAGCGGCGCGGGCGACATGGCGGTGAGGCGCCCGAGGCGCCGCAGCACCCGGAACGGCGCCGGCCGACCGGGATCGAGCGCGCGCCGGAGCTGCACGTAGAAGGCCCAGCGCGCGAGGTCCGCGGGGTTCACCCGAGGGACTCCGCGGCCCGCCGGACCTCGACCCGCACCATCTTCTTGCGCCAGGTCGCGGGCTGCAGGTGCGTCGCCAGCGGCTGCACCGCGCGGAAGGCGGCCTCGGCCAGCTCCGCGGGGCTCGCGCCGCGGACCTCGACCGGCTCGGGCCCGACCGCGCTCACGACCGCGCGATACCCGCTCGGGTCTCGCGACGCGGCGACGACGAGCCAGCCGTAGTCGATGGCCGCGCGTGTGCGGCCCTTGCGGTGGACCACCGCGGCGGCGGGCCGCGGGAGGAGCACGCGCGTGAGGATCTCGCCGGGAAGCGCCTTGTGCCAGCGGCGACCCTCGGGCCGATACATGTCGTGTATCGCGACCTGTCTCACGCCCTCGCGGGAGGCGAGCTCGAGCCGCGCGTCGAGGAGCCAGAGGACGGGCACGGTGTCGGCGCTGTGGGCGGCGTAGCAGCCCGTGCCCTTCGGGGCGACGTGACACACCGAGCCCTCGGCCTTGAGGCACCCGCCGATGGCCGCGCGCCAGCCTTCGGGCTGGTTGTAATACACGCAGCGTGTGTCGAGCATCACGTTGCCCCCGAGCGTGCCCATCGCCTGGATGGTGGGGGTGGCGACGGTCTCGCAGGCGTCGGCGAGCGCGGGGTATCGGTCGCGGACGAGGCGCGCGACGCGACGCAGCGTGAGCCCGGCGCCGAGGGCGAGCCCGTCGGCCGTCTCGGTGACGCCGTGCAGCTCGGCGACCCGGCGGAGCGACACGAGGGGGCGCGGCTGAAACAAGCGATGTTTCACGGACGGGAGCAGATCCGTGCCGCCGGCGACGAGGATCGCGCCGGGCACGTAGGCGTCGAGCGCCTCGGCGAGCGAGGCCGGCGCGACGTGGTCGAGCGCGGGGAACGGCAGCATCAGCGGCGCCGTTCCAGCGCGCGCAGCACGCGGTCGGGGGTGAAGGGCGGCGCGTCGAGCCGCACGCCGACCGCGTCGGCGATGGCGTTGGCGATCGCCGGCACGGTCGAGAGCTGGGGGCCCTCGCCGGCCTCCTTCGCGCCGAAGGGGCCGCCGGGGTCGTGGGTCTCGACCACGATGGCGTGGATCTCGGGCGTCTCGTGGAGCGTCGGGATCTTGTACTCGAGGATGCTCGGCGACACGTGGACGCCGTTCCGGTAGCGCTGCTCCTCGGTCATCGCCTCGCCGACGCCCATGTAGACGCAGCCCTCGATCTGGCCCTCCACGATGGTGCGCTGCAGCGCGCGGCCGCAGTCGTGGGCGCACCAGACGCGCTCGACGGTGACGACGCCCGTCTCCTCGTCGACCGACACCTCGGCCACCTGCGCCGTGAACGAGTACGCCGGCGAAGGCCCCACCGACTGGCGGCGGAAGCGGCTCCCGATCTTCGGGGGCTTGTAGCCGCCGGACGCCGAGAGCGGCCCGAACATCTCCTCGGCGAGCCAGACGGCGTCGACGAAGGGGACCTCGCCGACCTTGCCGTCGCGAAGGACGAGCGAGGCGGGGTCGACGTTCTGCTTCGCGGCGACGGCGGCGACGAGCCTCTCGCGGATGGCGTCGGCGGCCTCGATACACGCGTTGCCGGCCATGAAGGTGACGCGCGAGCTGTAGCTGCCGAGGTCGACGGGCGTGAGCGCGGTGTCGCCCTCGATCACCCGGACGTCGCGCGGGGCGATGCCGAGCCGCTCGGCGGCGAGCCCCGCGAGCATGTGGACGCTGCCCTGGCCCACGTCGGCGGTGCCGGAGAAGAGCGTGACCTCGCCGCTGCGATCGACCTTCAGCAAGACCCCCGACTGCGACAGCTCGTTCTGATACACCGGGTGGAGCGCGCCGCACATGTACGCGCTGGCGGCGAGGCCCATGCCGCGGCCCTTCTTGCGGGTGCGCTGGTGATACCCCGACGCACGTGTCACCGCGTCGATACACGCCTGCATGCCGTTGGAGGTGATCTTCAGGCCGTTGAGCGTCTCGACGTCGCTCCCGAGCAGGTTGCGGCGGCGGAGCTCGGCGGGATCGAGGCCGAGCTGGGCGGCGGCCTTGTCGAGGTGGACCTCCAGCGCGAAGCGGGGCTGGATCGCGCCGTGGCCTCGCTTCGGGCCGCAGGGCGGCTCGTTCGTGTAGAGGCGCTGGGACTCGAAGCGGTAGGCGCCGAGGTCGTAGGGCAGCGTCATGAAGACGCCGAGGTAGTAGCTGGTGACGACGCCGTAGCTGGCGTAGGCGCCGCCGCGGGCCCAAGCCTTGAAGTCGATGGCGGTGACGCGGCCGTCGTTCGTGAGGCCCATCTTGAGCCACATCCGCGTCGGGTGGCGGCCGCGGTGGGCGTAGAAGACCTCCTCGCGGGAGAGCACGACGCGGACGGGTCGCCCGAGCTTGCGCGCGAGGTGGGACGCGCAGAGCTCGGTGCAGAAGGGGTCGCACTTGCCGCCGTAGCCGGCGCCCACGGCCGGCTTCACGAGGCGGACGTCCTGCTCGCGCATCCCCAGCACGCGGGCGACGTCCTTGTGGACGTAGTGGACGTTCTGGGTCGAGGTCCAGAGCGTGAGCTTGCCGTCGGGCTCGACCTGCGCGAGGGCGGCGTGGCTCTCGAGCGGGACGTGGGTGGATCCGGGGTAGTCGTACGTCGCCTCGAGCACGAGGTCGGACGTGGCGAAGGCGGCGTCGACGTCGCCGAACTCCTGCCACACGCGGCGCAGGACGTTCGAGGGCTTGCGGGCCTCGTCGTGGACGAAGGGCTTCGTGGGGTCGAGCGCGTCCTCGATCGTGAGGACGGGCTCGAGGAGCTCGTACTCGACCTTCACGAGCGCGCAGGCGCGCAGCGCCGTCTCTTCGTCCAGCGCGGCGACACACGCGACCGGCTCGCCGATGTATCGCACCTTGCCGATCGCCAGCGCCGTCTCGTCGCGGGCGACGGGGATCGCGCCGTAGCGCTCGGGGAGCTCCTCGCCGGTCATGGCGCCCACCACGCCGGGCAACGCGAGCGCCGCGGAGAGGTCGACGGACACGATGCGTGCGTGGGGGTGGGGCGAGCGCACGAACTTGCCGTGCACCATCCGCGGGAGCTTCAGGTCGGCGACGAAGCGGGCCTGCCCGGTGATGCGGGCGCGGCCGTCGACCTTGGGGCCGGCGGAGCCGACGACGCCGGCCTCGGCGGGCTGGCCGGCGTGGGTGTCGGTGGGGCCGTGGGCCATCGGAACCCCTCACCCGGCCTTCGGCCACCCTCTCCCCGCGAGCGGGGAGAGGGGCACTCGTTCGGCGGTTGCGGCTTCCTTCGCGGCCGCGAGGATCTTGGTGTAGCCGGTGCAGCGGCAGATGTTCGAGCCGAGCGCGCGGCGCAGCGCGGGGTCGTCGGGGTGGGGGTCGTCTTCGAGCAGGCCCACCATCGTCATCACGAAGCCGGGGGTGCAGTAGCCGCACTGGGCGGCCACGTGCCGGTCGAAGGCCTCGACGATCGGGTGGTCGTGGGGGACCCCCTCGACGGTGCGGACGTCGCGGCCGTCCATGTCGGCGGCGAGCGTGATGCAGGCGAGCCGGGGCTCGCCGTCGACGAGCACCGTGCACGCGCCGCAGTCGCCGACGTCGCAGCCGTGTTTCGTGCCGGTGAGGTCGAGGTCGTCGCGCAAGAGCTCCAGCAGCGAGCGCGACGCGGGGATCAGCCTGCGGACGGGCTCGCCGTTGATCGTCAGGGAGAGGACGAGCTCGGAGGGCATCGCCCGTGGTCTATCGTTTCGGGAACAGCTCGTCGCGAATCCACCCCGCCAGCCGGCGGTGGCCCTCGGCGGAGAGGTGGCAGTCGTCGAGGAAGAGGTCGGGGTCGCGGGCCCTCCAGAGGGCGCCCGCCGCGTCGAAGTAGAGCTGGCCGCGCTCCTCCGCGAGGGCGCGCTGCATGTCCGCGTACTCGCGCATCGGGAGCGGGTCGGGGTTGAGGCCCTCGGTCATCAGCAACACGCGGGCGCCGTGGGCCTCGGCCACGTCGATCACCGCGGCGAGGTTCTCGCGGGCGTCCGCGACCGGTACGGCGACGGCGCCGCCGAGGTCGCGCAGCGCGAGCAGCGCGTACTTGAGGCCCACGTAGAGGCGCGACCCGTGGAGCGCGTCGGAGACGGCGCGTACGGAGGCGTCGCCCGTCCGGTAGCGCGCGTAGAGCTCGCGGTAGGGCACGGGCGCGGGGGAGAGGACGTCGTTGTGGCCGACGTAGACGGCGAGCACGTCGGCGTCGAGGCGCTCGATCTGGCTCTCGACGTAGAGCCGGACGTGGAGCGTGTTCCAGCCGCCGACGCCCTGGTTGACGACCTCCCAGCCCTCGCCGGCGACGAGCTCGTCGAGGCGCTTCGGCCAGAACAGCGAGAGGTCGTCCATCTGGTAGGCGCCGCCGGTCGACGAGCCGCCCAGGGCGACGACGCGCTTCTTCGCGGGGTCCGCCGGCGGCGGCTGGATGGGGAAGCCGTCGCGCGGGTAGCTGCGGTACCGGCGGATCTCGAGGAGCTCCTTGAACTCCTCGCTCGCGCGCTTCCAGCCGCTGGTGCGGGTCCACGTCGTGTTCAGCGCGGTGAGGCGGACGCCGCCTTCGAGCCCGGCGACGACGAGCGCGACGAGCCCCCAGCTGGCGAGGGCGCGCGACCGGACCGGGTGGGTGTTGACCCAGCCGAGCAGCGTCCAGGGGAGCGCCGCGGCGGCGACCACGCCGAGGCCGAGCG
>JBMOQZ010000145.1:0-21165 GCA_049322475.1 Myxococcota bacterium
GAGGCGGTCGGGCCCCACCTCGACGTGGAGCGGCGCGTGGACGCGGTCGAACTTGCGCCGGCTCGGCGCGAGGTGCTTGACCTGGATCACGTCGGCCATCCCCCTAGCGGTAGAGCTCTTCGTACCGGCCGAGGCGGCGGAGGCCGTCGTCGGCGGTCAGGTCGAGCAGGTGGTGGTGTCCGTCCAGCGGCAGGCCGGCCCAGGCCGCCTCGCCGAGGCGTTGGGTCACGACGAGGTAGTCGCAGGTGTTCACCAGCGTGGCGAGGTCCCGGGTGAGGTGCGGGCGCAGCTCGGCGACCGGGTCGTGCTCGCCGGCCACCGGCTCGAGCAGGAGCGGATCGTAGACGCGCACGGCGCGCCCGGCGCCGGCGAGGCGGCGCAGGATCTCGAGGAACGGCGACTCGCGCAAGTCCGGCGTCCCCGCCTTGAAGGAGAGCCCCACGAACCCCACGGCGGCGGGGTCGGCGGCCTCGATCTGCGCGTGGATGCGCTCGATCTGCCAGCGGTTCGACGCGTAGACGCCCTGCAACATGGGCAGGGGCACGTCGTGTTTCTGTGACACGTACCGGAGCGCGCGGACGTCCTTCGGCAGGCAGGAGCCGCCGAACGGCGCGCCGGGGCGGAGGTACCGCGGCGAGATGTTGAGCTTCCGGTCGGCGCAGAAGACGTCCATGACCGCGTAGGGGTCGACGCCCAGCTGACGACACAACAAGCCGATCTCGTTGCCGAACGTCACCTTGACCGCGTGGTAGTAGTTGTCCGCGTACTTCACGATCGCCGCGGCGCCCGGGTCCATGTAGAAGGTGTCGGCGGGGAGGCCCCGGTAGAGCGCCCGGCACGCCGCCTCGGCCGCGCGGCCACGCGCGCCGAACACGATCTTGGGCGGCGCGAAGAAGTCCTCCACGGCGCTCCCTTCGCGCAGGAACTCGGGGTTGCTCGCGTAGCCGAGGCCGTCGTCGTACGAGAGCCCGGTCGTCTCGGCGAGCAGCTCCTGCAGCCGCCGGTGCACCTCCGGCAGGCACGTCGAGCGCACGATCACGGTGTACCCGCGCCGGCCGAGGTCCCGCACCGCCCTGCCGATGTCCGACACCGCCGCGACCAGCTGCGAGTCGTCCGCGCCGCCGTCTGGCAGGGACGGGGTCGCGACGCAGACCAGCGCCACGTCCGTCTCGGCGACGGCGTCCTCGAGGCGCTCGCGGGCGGTCAGGCGCCCCTGCGCGTGGGCCTCGGCGACGAGCGCGGCGAGGCCCGGCTCGATGACCGGCGCGTGGCCCTCCCGCAGGGCCGCGACCTTGCCCGCGTCGATGTCGTGCCCGAGCACGACGTGTCCAAACCGCGGGAGGCAGCCGCAGTTGACCGAGCCGATGTAACCGAGCCCCACGACAGCGATCCTCACTTTCCCCCCAACGTGGCCGGGAGCGGAGCGCCCCCGTGCTCGCCACGAATGTCGGCACCCAGCGTCCCCTCGACACGCAACATCTCGGTGAACGCCAGAAAAATGTGGTACAGCGTGGACGCCGGGATGGCCTTCGCCACCGGGGCGCCGGCGCCGTCGAGCTCGTCCGTCCACGTGCCGTCCGGGTGACAGTAGCGTCCCAACAGGACCGCGGTGGACTGGGCGATCGGCTCCGTCGGATCGGTCCCGTCGAGCTCGAACAGGGCCACGTGGCCCTTGATGCGCTCGGTGTTGGGCCAGGTCCGCGAGCCGCGGTCGAGCGGCTCGCCGTCGTCCCGGACCGCGTTCAGCGTCACGCCACGCCGAACGCCGTGGGCCTCCGCGAAGGTCACGAGCGCGCGGGCCTCGGCGGCGACGGGCCGCGCGAACAGGCGCTGGTAGTTGGAGAGGATCCACGCCCACTCGAACTGGTGGCCCGGCTCGACCACGCGGCCGGCGTCGCCGGGGGCGCGCTCCAGCGTGTCGGTGAAGGCCTCGGCGAGCGTGCCTCGCCGCGCGTCGAAGAACCGCGTCGTGAAGAGGCCCACGAGCTCGTGCGCGAGGTCCGCGAACCGCGGGTCGTGCCACGTCTCCCAGGCGGCGAGCGCGGCCTCGAGCAGGTGCATGTGCGGGTTCTGGAGCCGCCAGCCGACCGCGGGCCGGGCGTGCAGGAAGCCGGGCGCCGACGGGTGCCGCAGGTGCGCCTCGACGAAGTCGAGCGTGCGGTGCGCCCACGCGAGCGCGTCCGGGTCGCCGCCGGCGCGGTGCAGCCACGCGAACGCGAACAGGGCGAACGCGTGGTCGTACAGGTCGGGCGTGGGGTCCGTCACCTCGCCCGCGGGGGACAGGACCTTCGCCCACCCGCGGTCGGCCCCCTGCCAGCCTTTCGCCACGAGCCACTCGGCGCCGCGGCGCGCCACGGCGAGCCCCGGTCCCCAACCGAGGCAGGCGGCGTGGGAGAAGACGTAGACCTGGCGGCAGGCGACGCGCAGCCGCCGGGGGGCGTCCGGCAAGGGCGTGGAGGAGGCGTCGAGCGCCTCGTGGAACCCCCCGCGGACGCGGTCCTCGCCCACCTCCGCCCAGAACGGCAGGGCCGACCCGAACACCCAACGACGCACCCGATCCGCGCGCAAGCGTCCCCCCGTGTGGTGACAGTCAGGATGTAGGCGCGGGGGGCTCCGCCGGCCTCGACCGCCGACGAGCGCTCGGGTGTGTAGGGGGCGGGCGCTTCTGGACGGCGCCCCGGACCGTCAAAATCCTGTCAAATCTTCTGGCGGCTGCGGATCATGCGCGCGAACCGCTCGGCGCCCTCGTCCGGGCGGAACGCGCACCGGACGGTCGACGCGCCCACGACGACGACGCCGTCGGCCTCCTCGCGCACGTCGGTCACGGTGTCGAGCGACAGGGTGCTGCCGACGCCTTCCTCCAGCCGCAGGAGCTTGCCGGCGGACAACGCACAGGCGCTCGTGCCGTCGAGCGTCTCGGCGTGGAACGCGTCCGGGATCTCGTCCTTGCCGAGCAGGCCCGCGTCGCGCATGGGCCCGAGCAAGCTCGGGTCCACCACACCCCCGTACGACAACAGTTGGGGCGAGAGTTGCTCGCCGGCGGTGAACACCGAGTAGGTCGACACGCTGACGCCGATCACCCCGATGGTGAAGATCACCAGCAACAGGCCCGCGAACGCGGCGAGACCGCACCCGGGGAGCCCCTCGGCCTGTCGTCGCGCCTCTTCTTCCATCGTCCGCGCGGTTATCCCGCGGGCATGCGCCCACCCACCGTCCTGACCGTCGCCGGCTCCGATCCCGGGGGCGGGGCCGGGATCCAGGCGGACCTGAAGACCTTCCTCGACCACGGGGTCTTCGGGATGAGCGTCGTCACCGCGGTCACGGCGCAGAACAGCCGGGGCGTGACGCTCGTGCACCCGCTCCCCGGCGAGGTCGTGCGGGCGCAGCTCGTCGCGGTGCTCGACGACTTCCCGGTCGACGCGATCAAGGTCGGCATGGTGGGCGAGGCCGCGGACGTCGTGGCCGGGCTGTTGCCCGCGGGGGTGCCCGTGGTGGTGGACCCGGTGTTGCGCGCGAAGGACGGCACCCGGCTCGCCCGGTCCTCGCTCGACGGGCTCCTCGCCCGCGCCACGCTCGTCACGCCCAACCTCGACGAGGCCGCGGAGCTCGGCCTCGCCGGCGAGCGGGTGCTGCTCAAGGGCGGGCACGGCGAGGGCGACGTCGTGGAGGACCGCCTCGGCGAGCGCGTCTGGCGCCACCGGCGCGTCGTGACGCGCAACACGCACGGGACGGGCTGCACGTTGTCCGCGGCGATCGCCGCCAACCTCGCGAAGGGCCACCCGATCGAGGAGGCCTGCGAGCGCGCGATCGCCTACGTCGCCGCGCTGATCGAGGCGAGCGTGGACAGCCTCGGGAGCGGGGCGGGGCCCTTGCTGCACGGGCTCCGCGCGCCCACCCGTTAGCTTCCCGCGGTGCTCCTCCCCGTCGCCCTCGCGCTCGCGCAGGATCCGGACGTCCCGCCGTCCGCGCGCTACGCCGGGTGGGTGGTGGCGCAGCGGGCGCTGGTGGCGCCGGAGGGGGGCCTGCCGGACGAGAGCCTCGAGCCGCTCCTGCGCGTGCAGCAGGACGTGGTGTACGACCCGTCGGAGGTGCGCCAGGACATCGCGATGCTCCACCGCGCGCTCGACGTCGCGCGGATCGAGGTGGACGTCGAGCCCTGGCCCTACCAGGACGCGGCGGGCAACCCGATCGACGCGGTCCGGGTCGAGTACCGCGTGTGGCCGCCGCCGCGCCTCCGGCAGATCCGCTTCACCGGCAACCGCGTGCTCGGGCGGCGCGCGTTGCTCGGCGCGACGGGGCTCGACGCGGGCGACCCCTTCTACGCCGACGACGCCGCCTCGCTCGAGAAGTCGGTGCGCGACGCCTACGCGGAGGAGGGCTACCCGCGGGCGGCCGCGGTGGTGGTCTCCCGGGTGGACGCCGACGGGCGGCTCGACGTGCTGGTCGAGGTCACCGAGGGCTCGCCCCAGCGGGTCGCCGAGCTGCGGCTCCGCGCGGCGGACGCCATCCCGGCGTGGGAGGCGCGCTGGATCCTCGGGCGGCACGGCATCGTCGAGGGGCGCCCCTGGACGCCCGACCGCCTCCGCGAGGCCCGCGAGGCGCTGACCGACGAGCTCCGCGCGCGCGGCTGGTACGAGGCGAAGGTGAGCGTGCGCGCCGACGCCCTCGACGAGGACGACGACCGCCTCGTGATCATCGTCGATCCCCGCCGGCGCTGGGAGATCGCTCGTGAGGCCCGGGGCCTGCCGTCGAGGCGCCGGATCGAGGAGACGCTCGGCCTGCGCGAGGGCGCGCGCACGAGCCGCGGCTTCGCGGACGAAGCGGGGCGGCTGCTCACCGAGGAGCTGCGCGCGCGCAGCTGGCTCGAGGCGGACGTCGACGTCACGGTCGAGGAGACCGACACCCGCGTCGTCCTGCACGTCGCGGGCGAGGTCGGGGCCCGCCACCGGCTCGCGCGCGTCCGCTTCGAGGGCGAGACCATCTGGTCCCAGCGTTACCTCCGCGAGGCCCTGGACGAGGCGAGCCCGGAGCTGCTCGCGCGCGGCCGCGTGACGCCGCCGGGCGTGGACGCCGCGCTCGAGGCCCTGCAGGAGTTCTACCGGTCGCAGGGCTACCTCGACGCGGAGCTCACCCGCCTCGACTTCGTCGAGGGCGCCGGGCGCCGCGCGCTGGGCGTCCTCCCGCCGGTCGTCCCCGTCGAGGTGCGGGTCGCCGTCGCGCCGGGCCCGCGCACCACCCTGCGCTCGGTCACCGTCGACGGCGACGTCGAGGGCCTCGACGAGGGCACGTTCTTCGCCGAGGTCGTCGGCTCGCCGCTGAACCCCGCCGAGATCGAGGCGCGCAGCCGCAAGCTGGTCGAGGCGCTGAACGAGCGCGGCCACCTCGACGCCGACGCCCGTGTGCACACCCGCCTCGACGCCGACGACGCCCACGTCACGATCGAGCTCGTCCCCGGCCCCGTCGTCTACCTCCGCACCGTCGTGTTGCGTGGGTACAGGCGCACGCGCCGCAGCGTGATCGAGCGCGAGGTCGACGTCCACACGGGCGACCCGCTGGCCCCCTCCGAGATCACCGACCTGCGCACGCGCCTGTACGAGCTCGACCTCTTCCAGCGCGTGTCCACCGAGCTCGTCGGCGACGAGGACCGCGTGAAGGACCTCGTCGTCACCGTCGAGGAGAAGTCGAACCTCTACTTCGAGGGCGGGCTCGGCGTCGCGACCGACCAGGGCATCCGCGTGTTCTCGCGGCAGGGGCACCGCAACCTGTTCGGCCTCGGCCACCGCTTCGCCACGCTCGGGCAGGTGGGCGTGGGGTGGGCGGGGTCGGGCTGGTCGCTCGACCTCGTCGCGCCGGAGTGGAAGGCGGCGGCGCGGTACGAGGCGCCGCACATCCCGGGCCCGGGCGACCGCGTCGCGCTCGACGTGCTCCTCAACGAGCAGGAGCAGGAGCCGACGTGGCGGCTCCAGCGGACGGGCGGCGGGCTCGCCGTGTCGCTCGACCTAGGGCTCCACGGCTCCGCGCAGATCGCCTACCGGCTGCAGTGGCGACGCCTCCACGACGTCGACCCGGGCGCGCTCGTCGCCGGCGACCCCTGGCTCGACGAGCTCGGCCTCTCCGACGTCGCCGACCCGGATCCCACCTTCCCGAGCGCGGTGCGCACGCAGTCGGGGCTCGACCTGTCGCTCGTGCTCGACCGCCGCGACGACCCCTTCAACCCCACCGCCGGCGCGCTGGGCAGCGCGGTCCTCACCTTGAGCGACGAGGTGCTCTCCGACGTCGCGTTCGTGCGCGCCGAGGGCAGCTGGACCCAGTACCTGCCGGCCGGGCCGCTGGGGCTCATGCTGCGCGCGCGGGGCGGGGCCGCGTGGGTGCCGGGCGCGGGCACCACCCTGCCGCTCGAGGAGCGGTTCCGGCTGGGCGGCGGCGCGAACCTGCGCGGCTTCGACCTCGACAGCGTGGGGCCCGCCAACGAGGTCTCGCAGGAGCGCATCGACTACCCCGACGCGATCGACCCCATCCTCGACTACGCGAGCCGCGACGCCGCGCCGCGCTGGGTGCCCACCGGCGGCGACGCGATGGCGCTCGCCACCTTCGAGGTGCGCGTGCCGTTCGAGGTCCTCGGGCTCGCCAAGTGGCAGGGCACGCAGCTCGCGCTCTTCGGCGACGTGGGCAACGTCTGGCTCGTCGCGGAGGGCGTGAGCACCGACTCCGCCGCCGAGGACCCGCTCGCGCGCTTCGGCGTGGGCGCGGGGCTCCGGCGCGAGACGGTGATCGGGCCGATCCAGGTCGACTTCGGGTTCAACCCGGCGCGGCTGCCGGAGCGGGAGGAGGAGCTCGTGCGGCTGCACGTGAGCCTCGGGGCGCTCTGAGAGATGCCGCTCGTCGACGCGGACCGGTTCCTCCTTTACGCCGCGCTCCTGCTCGCGCTGGGGTCCGCGCTCGGCCGGATCGCCCGCGGGCGTCCCTGGGCGCAGTTCGGCGCGGCGTGGAGCCTCGTGGCCGCGGTCCCGACCGGCGGCCTGGGCGCGTGGGCGTGGTGGTTCACGCACCGTACGCCGCCGCCGCCGGCGCGCGAGACGATCGCCCCGGGCGTCACCTGGGAGCGCGAGGTCCACCCGGGGCCGGTCGTCGTCCACGTCGTGACGATCGCGCTGGACGCGCCGGGCTTGCGGTTCTTCGTCTCCCCGGGCGAGCCCTCCCCCAACGGCGAGGCGCGCGCGAGCACGACCGGCGACTTCCTCGAGGCCCACGGGCTTCAGGTCGCCGTCAACGGCGACTTCTTCGGCCCGTTCCACTCGCGCGCCCTGTGGGACTACTACCCACACGCCGGCGACCCGGTGGAGGTCAGCAGCCTCGCGATCTCGGACGGCGTCCGCTACTCCGAGCCGCATCCCCGGGGCCCCTCGGTCTACTTCACGGCCGCCGGGCGGGTCCTCTTCGACCCGCCGGCCGTCGCGCCGCACGACGCCGTCTCGGGCGACCTCGTGTTCCTGCGCGACGGCGTCGCCCTCCCGAGCGCCGCGCCCTACCACCTCCAGCGCCAGCCCCGGACCGCCGTGGGCGTCGACGCCGCCGGCGAGCGGCTCTTCCTCGTCGTCGTGGACGGCCGGCAGCCCGGCTACAGCGTGGGGATCGACGTCGCGGGGCTCGCCCGGGTCGCGCGGGAGCACGGCGTCGCGACGGCCCTGAACCTCGACGGCGGCGGCTCGAGCACGCTGGTCGTCGCGGACGCGGACGGACGCGCGCGGCTGCTCAACTCGCCGATCGACAACGGGATCCCGGGCCGGCAGCGGCCCGTCGCGAACCACCTCGGCGTCTTCGTGGCGCGCTGACCGTGCCTTGCCCGCGCGATGCCTTACGGCGCGGCGCGACCGCGCGGCATCAGGACGCGCCGTCGTCGGCCGGGGACTCCCGAAGGACGGCGACCGCTGCCTCGATCGCCTCCCGGGTCCCGGCGAGCGCGAGCGTGTCTCCGGCTTCGAGCACCTCTCGGCCGTGGGGGACCTGCGCCTCGCCCCGCTTCCGCGTGATGGCGAGCACGGTCGCGCCGGTGCGGCTCCGCAGGTTGAGGTCGACCAGGGTCCGGCCGATCGCGGCGTCCCCGGGCGCGAGCTGGAGCGCGCCGGGCTCCGGGGCGGGCGCGCGGGGGGCCTCGGCGAGATCGGGCGCGCCCGCGTGACGACGCAAGGAGTCGAACAGCACCTCGGCGCCGGAGCGCAGCTCCCCCTGGAGATCCGACGCCCGTAGCCACACCTGGAGCGCGAGGAGGAGCACCAGCACGATGAGGACGAGCGAGCCGCCGAGGGTCGGCAGGAACGGCTGCGTCGCGGCCACCACGGGGAGCCCCACGACGAGGACGACGGCCATGCGGACGATCGCGACGAGGGTGGGCCCCACGGCCGGCATCCGCGCCCGGGTCACGCCGTCGACGACGACCTCGGCGGCGATGTCGCCGAGGCGTCCGCCGGCGCGCACGAGGCTCAGGCAGACGGGCGTCCCGATGGCCACGCTCAGCGCGCCCACGCCCCACCGCGCGGCATTCCCGGCGAGGCCCAGGCGCGCGGACACCCACGCGGCCGCCTCGTCGGCGAAGAGCGAGTAGGACACCGCGATCGCGATGAGCACGATCGCGTCGAGGAGCACGATGCGCACGATGGCGCGCACCCGGGCCCGCCGACCCTCGGAGGGCGGCGCCCCCCGAAGCTGCTCGAGCCAGCTCGCGTAGAGCGCGGTGAGGGTCTGCAGGGGCGCCGGGAGCTTGTGATCCACGCGATCGGCGACGCGGTCGGCCGCCCGGATGAACGCCGGCGTCGTGAACGCCGTGATGGCGGACACGGCGATGGCCACCGGGTAGAGGAACTTCCCGATCGCCCCCAGCGACAGGCCCAGCGCCGCGAGGATGAAGGAGAACTCGCCGATCTGCGCGAGGCTCATCCCCGCGGAGACCGAGCCGCGCATCCCGGTGCCGACAAGGAAGGCGCCGACCGAGACGGCGAAGACCTTCCCGACGAGGACCACGACCGTCAGCGCCACCACCGGCGCCCAGTTCTCGACGATCAGCGCGGGGTCGATCAACATGCCCACCGCGACGAAGAAGATCGCGGCGAAGACGTCCCGCACGGGCTGGACCTGGCGCTCGATGTCGTGGCCGTGGCCGGACTCCGCCACGAGCATCCCCGCGAGGAAGGCGCCGAGGGCCACCGAGTAGCCGAGCGCCTGCGACGCGAGCGCGACGGCGAAGCAGAGCCCGACGGCCGCCACGGTCGTCGTCTCGGGACGGCCCAGCGCCACGATCGCGCGGAAGAGGCGCGGGACCACGAGCAGCCCGACGACGAGGAGGCCGGCCAGCGCCGCGCCGAGCCGCAGCGCCGCGGTGCCGAGCTCGCGGACGGTGGGGTCGCGGCCGGACGCCAGGATGGTCAGGCCCGCCATCATCAGGATGGCGAGCAGGTCCTCGACGATCAGGACGCCGAAGACGACGTCGCGGCGGCGCCCCTGCACCCGCTGTTCGTCGAAGGCCTTCGCGATGATGCTGGTGCTGGAGATCGAGACGATGGCGCCCGTGAAGAGGCACTCCACCGGAGTCCACCCGAACGCGCGGCCGGCGAGGTAGCCGAGGCACGCCATCAGGCTCACCTCGACGACCGCGATGACGCCGCTCGTGTGCGCGACCTCCGTCAGCTTCCCGAGACGGAACTCGAGCCCGATCGAGAACATCAGGAGGATGACGCCCAGCTCGGCGAGCGCCTCGACGATTGCGTGGTCGGCGACGAGGGGGATGGGGACGTGCGGGCCCACGATGAGGCCGGCGAGGATGTACCCGAGGACCACCGGCTGCCGGATGCGTTGGAAGACGACCGTCGCGAGCGCGGCGACGCACAACACGAGCGCGAGGTTCACGAGGAAGTCGTGCGCGGTCACCATCCGGGCCTCCCGCGTTCCTGTAGCGCCCTCGCGACGTCGCGCACGCCTCGAACGGCCCTCTCCCCCGGGGAGCGAGCGAGGGGGCCGCCAGCGGCGCCGCGGGACACGGGCGGAGGGGCCTCCGGGCGCTCCGACGGCCTTGCCGCGCCCGCTCCTAAGGCGCCGCCACCGGCACCGTCCACGCGCGGCCGGCGCCGCGGCCGTCGCCGAGCTGCCCGTAGCGGTTCTGCCCCCAGCAGCTCACGCTGCCGTCCCGGTGCAGCACGCACGTGTGCTCGTCGCCCTCGACGATCCGCACGGCGTCCGTCACGCCCGCGACCGGCTCCGGGGGCGCCATCTCGCCGTCCGCGCGCGGCTCGTCGAAGCACAGGACCGCCCCGCGCCGCGTCACCGCGCACGGTCGCGGGCCGCCGACGGCGACGTCCACCGCGTCGGCGATCCCCTCGATCGCCCGGGTGAACGTGACGGCCTGCGCCTCCTCGTCGTACGCCCAGCACGCGACGCGCCCCGATCGCTCGACCGCGCAGAACGTGCGGTAGTCCGGCCCCGAGAGGGCCACGACGTCGTCGACGCCCTGAACCCGCACGGCTCGCCCGCCCAGCTCCTCGGCGACGGCCCACGACTCGCTCCGGCGCCCGAGGCAGGCGACCTCGCCGCCGGTGGTCACCGCGCAGGCGCCGAACGACATCGGCGCCACGCGCGCGACGTCGGACAGCCCCGGCACCGGGATGGAGGAGATCGGCGCCTCCGCGTAGGGGTCGGACCAGAAGCAGGAGACGGCGCCGTCCCCGTCGACCACCCACCCGCGGCCGCCGTGGAGCGCGAGGTGCCGAGGCGCCTCGAAGGGGAGGGGGTAGAGCCGGCGGGGCACCGCTGCCAGCTCGTACACGTCGCCGCCGGCGCTCGGGGGCGCCATCGCGCAGCGCGCGCCGTCCGGCCCGATCCCGCAGGCTCGCCAGTCCCACTCCTCGGTGACGAGGCCGAGCTCGCGCAGGCCGTCCAGCTCGGGCACGCGCGTGGGCACGGCGAGCGAGACGAAGCCGTCGCCCCGCAGCGCGCCGAGGCGCCCCCAGCAGAACACGGCGCCGTCGCGCCGCTGGGCGCAGGTCCCCTCCTCGCCCGCGGTCAGCGCGACCACGTCGGCGAGGCCCGCGACGCGCGCCGGGCGGGTGCGGTCCCACGCGCCCCAGCAGGAGATCGTGCCGTCGGCGAGCGCGGCGCAGGCGCGAGTCTCGTCGAGCGCGAGGTCGACCGCGGAGCCGGGCGGGCGCACGCGCACCGGCGAGGTCCGGTGGGTGAGCGCGCCGTCGCCCACCTGCCCCGCGCCGTTGGCCCCCCAGCAGCTCACGGCGCCGTCGCGGTGCCGCACGCAGGTCGTCCAGGCGGAGGCCTCGATCTCCACCGCGTCCGCGAGGCCGGGCACCCGTACGGGCTGGCCGGGCTCGGGCTCCGCGTCGCCCACCCCGAGCGCGCCCTCGTAGTGGGTGCCCCAGCAGGTGACCTTCCCCCCGTCGTGGATCGCGCAGGTGTGCTCGCTGCCGGCGGCCACCGCCGTCGCGTTCCGCACGGGCGCGCGCGCGCCGCCCGCGGGGCCGGCGGGCACGACGTCGTCGGCCTCGGCGTGGCCGACGGGGGCGTCCGGGCCGAGCTGGCCGCGCCCGTTGGAGCCCCACCCGTGGACGCTCCCGTCGGCGAGGACCGCGCTGACGTGGTGCTCGCCGGTCGCGACGTCGCGGAGCCCGCGCGGCCAGGCGTCCGCGCGCGGCGGCGCGTCGCCGTACGCCTCGAAGCAGGTCGTCGCGCCTTCGCGGCGGAGCACGCAGATCTCCTGCTCCGCGAAGAACACGCTTACGGCGTCCGCGACGGCCGGGGCCGTGCGGACGAGCGGCCAGCGGGTGTGGGGGTCGAGGTCGGCGCACCGCACCTTGCCGTCGCGGAGCACGGCGCACGCGAAGCCGCCGGGGCTCACCGCGACCCGCGCGGCGCCGGCGAGCGCCGGGACCGCGCGCAGCACGGGATCGGCGTCGTCGAAGCACGCCACCGCGCCCGAGCGCCGCACCCCGCAGGCGTGGGAGCCCTCCAGGTCGACCTGCACGAAGGGATCGGCGGAGACGTCGAGCGGCATGGGGTCGGGGGCGCTCCGTTACCCTGTCTCGACACACCGCGCGGTCACCGCCTGGCGTACGCCGGGCTCGCCCGCGAGCTCGACCCCGCCGGTCGCGGGGAGCTCGCCCTCGCCGTCCAGCGCGGGCTCGCCCACCACGTGGACGGTGGCGCAGCCGGCGGGGGGCAACACGACGCGCAGCGGGGCGTCGACCGTCGCGTCGTAGGTGAGCGTGAAGCCGTCCGCGGCCGTCTCGAGCGAGACGACGTTGCCCGGCACCGCGGACGGGCGCGGCGTGGCCCAGGTCGGGAGGAGCCAGCCGGCGGTGCCGTCCGCCTCCAGCACGTTGCCGGGGTCGAACGACCAGTACGCGGTCGAGCCGCCCCGCGCCTCGACCGCGGCCAGCACGGCGCGCACCCACTCGCCCTCGTTGCCGACGTCGGAGAAGATGCCGAACTCGCCGAGCCAGAGCGGCGCGTCGTCGCGGAAGAGCCCGTCGATCCACGCCGCCTCGTCGGCGAAGTCGCCGTCGTAGCCCGTGCCCATCTCGGCGTAGCTCGGGTAGAAGTGCGGCGCGTAGACCACGCGGTCGACCTCGGGCAGGACGAGGTGGCTCGTGCCGAGGAGGTTGGTCTGCCCGCTGGGCTCCACCACGATCCACGCGTCCGGGTCGACGTCCCGCAGCGCCTCGGCCACGCGCGCGTCGAACGCGGCGAGCGGCCCGGTCTCGAAGGCCTCCTGCTCCCACGAGCCCCAGAACGGCTCGTTCATCGTGTCGTAGGCGACGACCCGCCCGGCGACGCGCTCCGCGAGGGCCGCCGCCGCGTCGGCGTACCGGGCCTGCAGGTCCTCGGAGGCCCAGAACGCGTCGAAGCAGGCGACGACGGCGGGGTCGAGGTAGTCGAGCGACCAGTGCTCGCCGGCGGGCGTGAACGCCGCGTAGGTCGCCTCGTCGCAGGCCCACCGGGGGAAGCCGGTGTAGCCGAAGCCCTCGCCCCAGACGTCCTGGTGGAGGTCGATCACCACGTCGACCCCGAGCGCGCGGAGCCGCTCGACGTCCTCCGCCACGCCGTCCATGTACGCGACGTCGAGCTGGCCCGCCTCGGGCTCGATGCCCTGCCAGAACACGAGGTAGCGCACGAGATCGACGCCGTGGGCCGGGAGCAGCTCGAGCGTGGCGTCGTCGAGCTCCACGCGCAGGTCGTCCTGCCACTTGGCGTCGCCCGCGAGGTTCATCCCGCGGGTGAGCCGCACGCGGCCGGCCTCGTCGAGCCAGCCCGCCGGCGAGGCCGGGGGCTCGCCGGCGACGTCGTCGCGGCCGTCCGTGCAGGCGAGGAGCGGGGCGACGAGCATGCGGCCGAGGATAGCAGGCGCGGATGGGGCGCCTCCGGGATCCGGCCGCCGCCCGCGCGCGCCCGGGGTCACCGCCAGAGCGTCTCGTACAGGCGCTCCACGAGCCGCTCGGCGTCCGGCGACCCCGACCCTTCGAACTCCTCGCCGCACCCGCTCGTGCAGCCGGACACGAGCGGCAACCCGACCACCCCGAGCACACCGACGATCGAGACCCGGTTCATTCGCCTGCTTAGCCGGCGATCGCCGCCTCCACATCCTCCACCAGCGCGTCGATCTCCCGCCGGTGCGTCCGGAACGACAACACGCACACCCGCGCCACGTACCGCCCCCCCACGTCGGCCCCGGTGATGAGCACGCGCCCGCGCTGGTTCACGCGCGACAGCAGCTGGCGCGTCTCGACGCCGCGCACCACGAACGCGAACAGCGACAGCTCCGGCCCGGCGACGATCTCGACGCCGGGCAGCGCCGCGACGCGCGCGCAGGCGTCGCGGGCGAGGTCGAGCTTCTCGTCGAGCTGGGCGCGGAACGCGGCGGCGCCGTGCATCTTGAGCGGGACCCACACGCGCAGCCCGCGGGCGTCGCGCGACAGCTCGGGCCCGAGGTCGGCGAAGTCCCAGCAGTCGGGGTCGCTCTGGGACGGCGGCAGGTAGCTCGCGCTCACCTGGTGCGCGCGCCGGAGCGCGTCGCGGTCGCGCGCGAGGAGGCACCCCGTCCCGTACGGGAGGAAGAGGCCCTTGTGGGGATCGAGCGTGATCGAGTCGGCGCGCTCGATGCCGGCGAGGGCGGCTCGCCCGCGCTCCGTCAAGAGGAAGAAGCCGCCGTACGCGGCGTCGACGTGGTGCCAGAGGCCCTCGGCCGCGCACAGGTCGGCGATCGCGGGGAGGGGGTCCACCGCGCCGGTGGCGGTGGTGCCGGCGCTCGTGACGACCATCGCCGGCACGAGCCCGGCGGCGCGGTCCTCGGCGATCCGCGCGGCGAGGGCGGCGACGTCCATGCGGAAGGCCGCGTCGACCGGGACCTCGCGGACGTGCGCCTCGCGGAAGCCCGCGACGCGCGCGGCCTTGCGGACGGAGTGGTGCGCGTGCGCGGAGGCGTAGATCGTGCCGCGCGCGAAGTCCTCGCCGAGCTTCTCGTGTCGCGCGGTCACGACGGCGCCGAGGTTGGCCAGCGAGCCGCCCGTCGTGAGGAGCCCGCCCGCCCCGTCCCCCCAGCCGACCATGCCGCAGAACCACCGGATCACGTTCGTCTCGAGCTGGACGAGCCCCGGCGCCGCCTGCCAGATGCCGACGTAGCGGTTGGTCGCGTCGGCGATCAGGTCGGCGACGGCGGCGTGGAAGAGCCCGCCGCCCGGGATGTAGGCGAGGTACCCCGGCGCCGCGGTGTTGAACGACACGGGCACCACCTGCTCGAAGAGCACGCGCAGGAGGCTCCGGAACGACACGCCCCGCTCGGGGAGCGGCTCGCGGAGGGCGCGCGCGAGGGCGTGGCCGCCGTCGAGGTGGTGCGCGGGCTGCGCGGGGAGCGACGCGATCCACGGCACGATGCGGTCCATCGCGCGATCGACCATGTCGCGCATCTCCGCCTCGGACAGCTCCAGCGAGGCGGGCGGGGGGTTGCGGCGAGGCACGCGCGCACGTAGCGCGGGGCGTCAGGGCGGGCGCGGCCCGCGGCGGCGGAAGGCGCGATCGCAGAGGCAGACGCCCGCGCAGGTGGCCCAGGCGCCGGCGGCGAGCAGCACGAGCAGGACGAGACCGAGCGTGACGAGGGTCCCGAGCGAGGTCTCGCCCGCGAGGAGGTTCCAGCCCAGGGTGACCAGCCACGCCGCCGCGAGGGCGACCGCGGGCACGCCGACGATCGCGAGCAGCGCGCCCTCCGCGAGGTCGCGCGCGCGTGCCCCGCGGCCGTGGCACCCGAGGCCCGTGGGGAGGGGGTGGAGCGAGGTGGTGTTCATGGGGTCCTCCACGTCTCGCGGCGACGACGGGGGACGGGGTGCGCGAGCGCCGGCGCGGTCGCGCCGGGTCGGCTGCAGCGCTCTGGATCGGACTGCCGCTGGTCAAAAGTAGCCGCCGTCGCGGCCGATGCTCATCGGCCGGACGGCCGCGTCAGCTCGCCCGCCTGGCCGCGATCACGCGGGCGCGCTCCTTCAGCGCGTCCATCACGCCCATCCAGCGCAACACCGGCGCGTGCAAACCGGGGAAGAGCACCGCCAGCGCGAGCAGCGGCCGCACGGGCCCGGGCGTCACCAGCACCTCGCCGGCCCCGGCGACGACCGCGTGGACGCCCTCGACCACCCGGGCGAGGGGCACCTCGCGCATCAACGCCGGCGCCTTCACGCCCGTGTCCGACCACATCCCCGCGTCGGCCACGAAGCTGGGACACACGGTGCCGATGTTCACGCCGGTGCCGGCGAGCTCGATGCGCACGCTGGAGACGAGCCCGGCGAGGCCGTGCTTGGCGGCGGCGTAGACGGAGTTGTACGGCGTCGGCGATTTCCCCGACATCGACGAGACCATCACCACCGCGCCGCGCCCGCGCGCGATCATCCCCGGGAGCACCCGGCGCGTGAGCTCGATGGGCGCGTGCAGGTCGAGGGCGAGCTGGCGCTCGACGTCCTCGGCGGTCTGGTCGGCGAGCGCCACGGCGATCTCGAGGCCCGCGTTGTTGATCAGGACGTCGACCTCGCCGGCGGCGGCGAGGAGGCGGTCGCGGTCCTCGGCGCGGGTGACGTCGGCGACCACCACCGTCGCCTCGCCGCCCGCCGCGCGCACCTCGCCGGCCACGCGCTCGAGCGCGGCGGCGTCGCGGGCGACGAGCACGACGTGGGCCTTCTTCGCGCCGAAGTCGCGGGCGATCGCCGCGCCGATGCCGCGGGAGGCGCCGGTGAGGAGCACCTTCATCGGCGGAGCACGCCGTAGCGGAGCCCCCGGTCGCTGACGCGGAAGGCGTGGCGCTTCGCGACGTCGAGCACGCGCAGCAGGATGACCGCGCCGGCGAGCACGGTGTCGGCGCGCTCGGGGCTGACGGCGACGAGCTCCCTGCGGCGCTCGGGCGAGGCCGCGAGCAGGCGGTCGATCCACCCGCGCAGCGCCCCGTCGGTCAGCGTGGACCCGTGGACCCGCGCGGGGTCGTAGGCCGCGAGCCCCAGCTCCGCGGCGGCGAGCGTCGTGGCCGTGCCGGCGACCGCCACGGCGAGCCGCGGCTGCACGGGCAACACGAGCTTCGCGACCTCGGCGTCGACGTGCGCGCGCAGGCGGGCGAGCGACGCCGCGTCGACCTGCCCGTAGCCGAGGAACTGCTCCGTGAGCCGCACGGTGCCGATCTCGAGCGACACGCGGGAATGCACCTGCCGGCCCTCGCCGAGGATGACCTCGGTGGAGCCGCCGCCGGGGTCGCACACGAGCACGGGCCCGGGCGGTACGTCGAGGCCGTCGAGCGCGCCGATCCAGGTCAGCCGCGCCTCCTCTTCGCCCGAGACGACCTCGACCTTGATGCCGGTCTGCTTCTGGACGTTCGCGTAGAACGTGGCGGCGTTGAGCGCCCGGCGCGAGGCGGACGTCGCGACCGCGCGGATCTGCGCGCCCTTCGCGATGTTCGCGTAGTCCTTCAGGCACGCGAGCGCGGCCTCCATGCGCTCCGGCCGGAAGACCCCGCGCTCGCCGAGGCCCTTGCCGAGCCCGACGACCCGGGCCTCGTCGTGCACGACCTTGCCGGCCTCGTCCACGACGAGGAGCAGGATGGAGTTGGACCCGATGTCGATGGCGGCGCGCATCTACCAGCTCAGGTGGTTCGACCAGTGGGGGTTCGTGTAGCCGCCCGCGCCGGTCGTGGCCTGGATCTGGTGGCGGCCGTCGGCCGACGCGATCCAGATGTGCGCGGACCCCGTCCGGGTCGAGGAGAACGCGACGTACTCGCCGTCGGGCGACCAGCTCGGGTCCTCGTTGTCGCCGGCGCCCTGGGTGATGCGCTCCATGCCGGTGCCGTCGAGCCGCACGGTGAAGACGTCGAAGCCCTTGTCGCGGCCCACGAAGGCGATGCGGTCGCCGGCGGGCGACCACGACGGGTCGACGTTGTGGTTGCCCTGGAAGGTGACGCGGCGCGCGCCCGAGCCGTCCGCGTTCATCACGTAGATCTGCGGCCCGCCGCTGCGCTCGCTCACGAACGCGATCTGGCTGCCGTCCGGGCTGAAGCTCGGCGAGACGTCGATGCCCGGGTTCTTCGTCAGGCGCGCGATCTCGCGGCCGGCGACGGGGTCGATGGTGAAGATCTCGGCGTCGCCGGCGACCGACAGCGTGAGCGCGAGCAGGTTGCCGAGCGGCGAGAAGGCGCCGCCCGTGTTGATGCCCGAGCGCGACGACACGCGCCGGATCGCGCCCTTCACGAGGTCGGCGACGTAGAGGTCGGGGTTGCCGTTCTGGTAGCCGGTGAAGGCGATGGCGTTGCCCGCCTTGTTCCAGCGCGGCTTGAGGTGGATGCTGCCGTCGCGGGTGATCTGGCGTCGCCCGTGCCCGTCGACGTCGACCGTGTAGATCTCCTTGTTGCCGGAGAAGTTGCCGACGAAGGCGAACTTCGTGTCGAAGAAGCCGTCGTGGCCGGTCACCGCCTTCACGATCTCGTTCGCGATGCGGTGGCCGACCGCGCGGGGGCTCTCCGGCGAGCCCGAGAACGCCTTCGCGCCGAGCTTCTGGCCGTCCGCCACGCCGTAGATCCACACCTCGCTGCGGAGCTTGTCGCTGTTGGCGGCGGAGGTCTTGGCGAGCACCGCCGCGCCGGTGGGGCGCCAGTCGGCGAAGTCGAACTCGCCCGGGCGGAGGCCCGCGCCCGCGGGCTCGAGGTACGCGTTCGGGTCGATCACGTCGAACCAGCCGGAGAGCTCGAGGTCGCGCTTCACCACGTCCCAGACCTCCTGGGACTGGGGCGAGCCGCCCGTCGGCTTCGGCAGCGCGATGGGGACGGCGCGGTCGCCGGGCTTGCCGATGTCGATGAGCACGTTCGTGCGCGCGGGCGGCTCCTGCGCGTGCGCGGTGAGGCCGATGACGGCGAGCAGGGCGGCGAGCACGGCGGCTCTCATCGACACTCCTTCGACTGGAAGCGGACGCTGGCGACGAGGCCGGTCTCCGCGAAGCGGGGGGGCGGGGTGGGGAGCGAGGCGGTCTGCTCGACGGCGCGCATCGCGGCCGCGTCGAACGAGGTGTTGCCGCTGGGCTCGGCCACCTCGGCGGGGCCGGTCTTCGCGCCGGTGCCGTCGAGGTCGATCTTGATGACCACGTCGAGCTCCTGGGCGCACTGCGCCGCGATCGGGTGCCAGTTCTTGCCGACGGCGTCGCGCACGGCGCGTACCCATCGGGCGAGCTCCGGGTCGCTCTTGCCCGGGCGGATGGGCCCGCCGTCGCCGGCCTCCCCGCTCGCCGCCCGATCCACCTCCCCCTCCGGCGCGTCGTCCAGCCCCTCCAGCAGCGCCCGCCGCTTCATCTCGTCGATGAGGCGCTGCCGCTCGGCGCTGGCGTCGCCCTTCACCTGCGGCGCGTCCGGCGTCCGGTACGCCATGTCGCTCGGGTTGGGAGGCGGCGGGGCGACGGCGTCGGCGCCCTTCGACGCCTCCGGCGCGCGCTCGGCCTTCTGGGGCATCGCGGAGGGCGCGGCCATCGGGCCCGCCATCTCCACGACGATGGTGTCCTCGGGCCGGAAGAGCGGCTGGCTGTTCGCCTCGCAGCGGGCGAGCACCACGAGCGCGAAGAGCGCGGCGTGCACGAGCATCGACGCGGGGACCTCCCACGTGACGAACGAGCTCGTCGCGGCGCGCGCCACGCTACTCCACCTTCCCGGGCTGGGTGACGAGGCCGACCTTCGGGATGCCGGCGTTCTTCGCGACCGCCAGCACCTGGAGCACCTTCTCGTACTGCAGCGAGCCGTCCGCGCGGACGAACACCTGCTGGTCGGGGTTGGCCTTCGCGATGGCGGCGAGCTTCACGGGGATCTCCGCCGCGGGGAACTCGTTGTCGCCGAGGTAGTAGCGCTCGTCCTTCGTGATGGAGAGGACGAGCTGGTCGTCCTTGCCGGTCAGCGGCGGCGCCTCCGCGCGCGGCAGGTCCATCTCCACGCCCGTCGTCATGAGCGGCGCGGTCACCATGAAGATGATCAAGAGCACCAGCATGACGTCGACGAAGGGCGTCACGTTGATGTCCGCCATCATGCCGCCCTGGCGGGAGGGCCCGGACATGCCCATCGGTCACCTCCCCCGGTAGTGGCGCTTCACGATGTTGAGGAAGTCGATCGAGAAGGCGTCCATCTCGCCGGCGATGCCCTTGATCCGGCTGTTGAAGAAGTTGTAGGCCATGACCGCGGGGATGGCGGCGAGCAGGCCGACGGCGGTGGCGACGAGCGCGTGGGCGATGTCCGGGCCGACGACCTGGATGCTCGCGTTGCCGCTGGCGCCGATCTTCTGGAACGCGCGGAGGATGCCCCACACCGTGCCGAAGAGCCCGATGAACGGGCCGGTCGAGCCGGTCGTCGCGAGGAAGCTCGTCATCTTCTCGAGGTGGGTCAGCTCGGTGTTCGACGCGCGACGCAGGGCGCGCTCGATGTTCTCGGTGAGCCCCATGTCCATGCCCGAGTGCTCGCCGCCGCTCGTGAGCTTGGCGAGCTCGACGTACCCGGCCTTGAACACCGCCGCGACGGGCGAGCGCGGGAAACGCGCGCTCTGCTCGTAGACCTCGTCGAGCCGGCTCGACTTCCAGAACAGGTCCACGAACGCGGCCGACTGCGACGACGCGCGCGACACGACCGTGAGCTTGTTCAGGATGATCGCCCAGCACGTGATCGACATCGCGACGAGCAAAAACAGCACGCTCTGCACGATGAAGTCGGCCTCGCCGACGAGCGCGAGGATGGAGAAGCCTTCGTCCGAGGCGGCGACGGTGGCGAGGTAGACCGGGAGGACCGTATCCATGGGACTCCACAACGTGGGCGACCCCGCGGCACTAACATCAACGCAGGGCGGGCACGACGCAGCGAGCCGCCCAGGGCCCCGGCGGAGCGCGCGAGACACACGCGAGCGTCGCCCGCGCCTCGTCCCGCCGCTCGAACCACCCGGCCTTCGCCGCGCGCGCCTCCATCGCGACGAGCGCCTCCTGCCAGCCCGCCCACTGCCCCCACGACCACGCGCGCCTCGCCCCGCCGGCGAGCACGTCCCAGGCGGCCTCGTCGTCGGTCAGGAGCGCGGCGAGCCGCACGTCGGGCGTCGCCCACGCCGGCGCGATCGCGATGGCCTCCCGGAGCGAGGCCTCGTCGCCGCGCTCGACGAGGAACGGCGCGTACGGGACGCCGGCGATCGCCGCGCGGACGGCGTCGCACTCGGCGGGCGGCACCGCGAGGACGGCGGAGAACGCGTGATCGAGCACGCAGCCGCGCATCGGCGGCGGGCGCGTGGCGCGGGTGTGGGCCTCCCACCGGGGCGCGCGGGTCTCCAGCGCCGGGGCGAGCGCGGGCGCGTAGCGGACCCACCCCTGCAGCGCGGGACCGGCGGCGGGGCCGAGCCCCTCGGCGGCGCCGGGCACCCGGGCGAGCGCTTGGGCCTCGACGCGCAGGTCGTACACGGCGCGGGTCACCCCGACGAGGCTCGCCGGGCTCGACGGGAGCGTCGCGAGGCGCGTGGTGTCCCAGACGCCGGCGGCGACGCCGAGCACGAGCCCGATCGGACCGGCGCGATCGAGCCCGCGGGCGACCCACGTCGCGAACGGCGCGAGCAGCGGCGCGTAGAGGTACCACTTCACGCGGGTCGCCGGGTC
>JBMOQZ010000146.1:0-20882 GCA_049322475.1 Myxococcota bacterium
CGGAGGGCGCGTCGTCCTCCTCCTCGTCCTCCTCGTGTACGGGGCCCACCGCGCGCACTTGGGGCGCGGCCGGCGTCGGGCGCGGACGCTCGGGCTCCACCGGCGCCTCGTCGGCGGGCTCCACCGCGGCGGGCGGGGCGTCCTCGAGGTCCCCGGCGAGCGCGGCGGCGAGCTCGGCGAACTCGGCGAGCGGCGGGGCCTCCAGCGGCGCGGGCTCGGGCGACGGCTCCGGCGCGACGTCGACGGGCGCGAGGTCGACGGGCGCGAGGTCGACGGGCGGGACCTCGGTCGAGACCGCGCTCTCCTCGACGGCGTACACCTCGGCGATCGGCTCTGGCTCGGGCGGCGCCTCCACGACGAACGCGGACTCGTCCAGCACCGCGGCCGCGGGCTCGTCCTCGACGGACGCGGGACCGACCTCGGCCTCCTCCTCCGCGGGCGGTTCCTCGCCGAGGGAGTCGGAGAGCTGAACCTCGCCGGCGGGCGCGGCCTCCTGCGCCCACGCGGCCTCGGGCTCGACCGGGTCGTAGGTCGGCGCGTCGTCCGTCCCCGCGAACCCCGCGCCGCCGAGACCCGGATCGGTGACCTCCTCCCGGGCGGCGGCGTCGATGGGCGGCAGATCGTCCGCCGGCGCGTCGACCCGGACGTCCGCGGGGATCTCCACCCGACCGGACTCCGCTTCGGTCGGGGACCGCGGGACCTCGTCGGTCTCGGACCCGAGCTCCAGCGGGTTCTCCTCGACGGGGGCGACCTCCGCGGGCTCGACCACCGGCGCGCGCGGCGCCTTCGTCTTCGGCGGCTTGGTAGGGCCGTCGATCACGAACGCGTTGGGCTTCCCTCGCTCCGCCGTCGCCTCGGCGACGGCCGACGGGATGCCGGCCTGCACGACCCTGCGCCAGAGCTCGAGGCGGCGGTGCAGCACCGCCTCGGCCTCGTTCAGGTCGTCGAAGCGCGTGTCGGCCTCGCGGGCGAGCGCCATGACGCGCCCGGGGGGCAGGTGCTGGGCCGCGAGGGCGTTCAACGCCGCGCGCGCGCCCGAGAGCGTCCCGAGCAGGTCGCGCGCCGCCCGCAGGGTGGGAGTTTCGGGCATGGCGGGCCGCTACTCCTTCGCGGTCATCTGCTGGGTGAGCCCCGCCATGCTGGCCATCAGCTCTTCCTTGAGCTTGCGCATGCGGGCCACGTTCTCCTCGAGGGTCTTGAGCTTCGCCTGCAGGTCCTTGTTCTCGCGGCGCAGCGCCTCGGCCTCGTCGTCGAGGCTCCGCAGCTTCGCGCGGCCCTCCTCCACGGCGGCGTCGGCCTCGCGCACGTCGCGCTCCTGACGCGCCACCTGCTCGCGCAGGCGCTCGCGCTCCGTCGCGAGCTGGGAATGCTGACCCCGGACCTCCTCGACCCGCGCGCGCGCCGTCTCCAGCTCGCGCTGCAGGTCACCCATCTCCCCGCCGAGGCTGTCCTCCATCTGGCGGTAGCGGTTGATCTCCATCTCGGCGGTCACGATCTGGCGCGTGATCTGCTCCGCGCTGCGCATCGCCTTGTTGAGCTCCTGGATGCGGACCTCCAGGATGCCCTGAAGCTCTGCCGTGATCTTGTCCAGACGATCGGAGGTGTCCTGAGGCATGCGCGTTCTCCGGCGGGTGACGCTACCAGCACCGTAGACGCGAAGTCAACGCGCGTCCGGCTTGACGTGGAAGACCCTCCCCGGCACGCTGCCCACGCATGCGGGAGGCGGAGCGCGCCCCCCGCCGGAGGCCCCCCGCTGCGACCCCGCCTTCTGCTCTGCGACGAGGAGAGCGCGCGTCGCCTCGCGGCCGCGTCCGCGCTGGCCGCGCGCTTCGACGTGGTCACCGTGTCGGAGGGCCAGGACCCCCTCCGGTCGGCCCGCGCGGCCCACCCCGACCTCGGGCTCGTCTTCGTGAAGGGCCGCCAGCCCGACGCCGCGCTCCGCCTCGCCCGGGCCCTGCGCACCGACGTCCGAGCCGTGCCGCGCGTCGGCGTCGTCGACACCCGCCGGCGCCCGCACCCCGCCGCCAGCGTGCTCGACACCTGGCTCGCCGACGGGTTCTACGCGGGCCCGCTCGACGCCGAGGCCCTCGTGTCCTTCGCCGAGGCCGTCTGGCGAGGCGACCGGCCGGTGGTCGAGCGCCCGCCCGCCGAAGGGGGCATCGCCCGCTTGATCCGCCGGATCCTGCGGCCTACGATGCGAGGGTGACGAGCCGCCCGCCGAACCGGGTCGTGGTGCTCTCCGGCGCGGGCCTCTCGGCGGCGTCCGGGGTGCCGACCTTCCGCGACGCGAACGGCCTCTGGGAGGGCCACCGCGTCGAGGACGTCGCCACGCCCGAGGCGTGGTGGCGCGACCCCGCGACCGTTCGCCGCTTCTACGACGAGCGGCGCGTCGCCTGCGCGAAGGTGTCGCCGAACGCGGGGCACAACGCCCTCGCGCGGTTGCGGGCCGCGTGGGGCGCGCGGGTCACGCTCGTCACCCAGAACATCGACGGCCTGCTGGGCGCGGCCGGCTGCGACGACGTCGTGGAGATGCACGGCTCGCTCTGGCACCTGCGCTGCGAGCACGACGAGACCCACCCGTGGGTCCCGGTGCGCGGGCCCCAGGACGCCGACGCCACCTGCGCGTGCGGCGGCCGCCTCCGGCCCGCGGTCGTGTGGTTCGGCGAGGTCCCGTTCCACCTCGACCGCATCGTGGACGCCGTGCGGAGCGCGGACACGTTCGTGTCGGTCGGGACCTCCGGCCTCGTCTACCCGGCCGCCGGCTTCACGAGCCTCGCCCGCCGCGTGGGCGCGCGCTGCGTGGAGGTCAACCCCTCGCCCGCGGGCGGCGACTTCGACGAGGTCCTCGCCGAGGGCTCCGAGGTCGCCCTGCCGCGAATGGTCGAGGCGTGGCTCTCCTCCTGACGCTGCTGGGCTGCAGCGAGTACGAGCTCCTCGAGGAGAAGGAGCCGTCCGCCCGCGAGGACTCCGACGCCACGGGCCCGCCCGATCCCGACACCGGCGCCACCGGCCTCGCCGCCTGCGCCTGGGACGAGGTCGCCACCGGCGCGCCGATCGACGAGTCGTGCCTCCACGAGCCCGTCACCGGCACGCTGGACACCGTCGTCGAGTGGGAGGTCGACCGCCTCGACCCCTTCCCCGAGTACGGCCAGGTCCTCATGGCGCCCGTGGTCGGCAACCTCACGGACGACGACGGCGACGGCGACGTCGACGCCGACGACGTCCCCGACGTGGCGATCGTCACCGACGACGACGGCGCCGACGCGGGCTTCCCCCACGGGGTCCTGCGGATCCTCTCGGGCGACACGGGCGAGGCGCTCGTCACCGTGCAGGTCGCCTTCTGGGGCGACTCGCAGGTGCTGCCCTACCGCTACAGCGGCGCCGCCCTCGGCGACGTCGACGGCGACGCCCTCCCGGACGTGATCACCGTCGCGAGCCTCATCGGCGGACCCCCGGGCGACACCGGCGGCGGCGACGTCGACACCGCCGACACCGGCGCCCCCGGCGACGACACCGACGACGTCCCGGTCATCCCCCCGCCTCCCTCCGAGACGTCGGAGGGCGGCTGCTACCCGGTGGCCTGGGAGGCGGACGGCACCGTCAAGTGGGTGGCGACGGGCGCGTTGCTCCCCTGCGGCGGCCACGCCCCCGCGCTCGCCGACATGGAAGGCGACGGCGCGGTCGAGGTGCTGGTCGGCGCCACGATCCTCGCCGGCGCCGACGGCGCGGTCCGCTCCGCCGGCGGGGGCGGCGTGGGCCGCTACGAGGCCTTCGCCGAGGTCGGCTACATGTCGTTCGCCTCCGACCTCGACGGCGACGGCGTCCAGGAGCTCGTCGCCGGCTCGACGCTCTACGACGCCAACGGCGCCGCGATCTGCACGGCCCAGGGCGACGACGGCTTCGGCGCCGCCGCGGACTTCGACGGCGACGGCCTCGGCGAGGTGGTGGTCGTCGGCAACGGCGGCGTGCGCCTGTTCGACCACGCCTGCGCCGTCCGGGCGAGCTGGCCCCTCGACGGCAGCGGCAACGGCGGGCCCCCCACCATCGCGGACTTCGACGGCGACGGCGTCCCGGAGATCGGCGCCGCGTCGGCCGCGGCCTACGCCGTCTACGAGGCCGACGGCACGCTGCTGTGGTCCGCCCCGATCACCGACGCGTCCTCGCACACCACGGGCTCGTCCGTCTTCGACTTCGACGGCGACGGGCGAGCCGAGGTCGTCTACGCCGACGAGACCACGCTCTGGATCTTCGACGGCGGCACCGGCGAGGTCCGGCTCGCCGACGACCGCCACAGCTCGCGCACGCTCCACGAGCTCCCGGTGATCGTCGACGTCGACGGCGACGGCCTCACCGAGATCGTCGTGCCCAACGGCGGCGGGCACCACGAGGACGACGCGGGCGGCCTGTACGTGCTCGGGAGCGCCGACGGCTCCTGGCTGGGGAACCGCCCCGTCTGGAACCAGCACGCCTACGACCTCGTCCACGTCGACGACGACCTCGGCGTCCCCTCGGCGCCGGCGTCCAACTGGCCCACCTGGAACACCTTCCGCAGCGGCGACGTCGCGCCGATCTCGGGCGGCGCGTCGCCGGACGCCGTGCCCATCGCCGGGGTGTGCCGCGCCGAGTGCGACGCCGGCACGCTCGTCGTCGGGGTGCGCGTCGGCAACGGCGGGATGGCGGCGCTGCGCGCGGGCGTGCCGGTCGCCGTGTACTACGAAGGCAACGCCGGCGCGGTCGGCGTCGCCTTCACCGACACCGTGGTCGCCCCGGGCGAGGCCTCCGGGATCGTGGAGGTCCGCGTCGACGCCGACGTGGCCGAGGTCCGCGGCGTCCGCGTGGTCGCCGACGACGACGGGTCGGGCGGCGAGCGCGTCGCGGAGTGCCACGAAGGCGACCTGATCGTGCTCGAGGGGCCGTTCTGCGAGTAGGCGTCAGCGCCCGAACGCCCCCATGTCCGCCGCGCCCTCGTCCACCCGCGGCTCGCCCCCCTGCGGGTGCACGTACTGGCGCTCCGCGGGCGGGGCGCCGTCGGCGAGGTCGCCGCCCGCGTCGATCGCCGCCGACCCGTCGGCGAGCGCGTAGCCGTCGGCGAAGCCCGGGTCGTCGCCGGTGACGTTTCCGCCCTCGTCGGTGACGGGGAGGTCCCCCTCGATCGCGCTTCGCCAGCCCGTGGGGAGCCAATTGCACGCGAGCGTGGCGCTCCCGTCGGTGGAGAGCACGCCGAGCGTGCCCGCCGCGTAGAGCACGTTGTTGCGGGCGTCGAGCACCTCGTCGACGTCGGAGAGCCGGGCGAGCGTGGTGTTCCCGGCGCGCTCGCTGACCACGGTGTTGTGATAGAAAAACAACGTGCCCCGGCGGTAGCGGGAGGTGTCGCCGCCGTCGCCGCCGTAGTGGAGGATCTGGGAGTTGCCGTCGTCCTCGGGCTCCACGAGCACGTTCCCGTACACGTACGTCACGCGGTAGCTCGGGTCGTCCACCAGCGCGTCGTGGTCGGACTCGACGAGGTCGATCTGGCGGTTGCCGCCCTCGATCCGGTTGTACCGGATCACCGTGCCGGCCGAGCGGTCCTTGAGGTTGTTGCCGTCGCAGCCGTCGCAAGGGGGGCCGAACCAGTTGTACTCGAAGATGATCCCGAGGGCCTCGGTGTAGTTGTTGTGCTCGTAGGCGGAGCCGGGGTTGCCGTTGTCGTACACGTGGTTGGACGACACGGTGAGGTCGCTCGTGTCGCTCGACGCGAAGATCCCGTTCCCCGAGTCCGCGAGCGTGCAGCCGCGCACGGTGACGTGCTCGCCCTCCTCCACGTAGAAGGCGGCGGCGTTGTCGGCGTAGGTGGCCGCCTCGCCCGCTTCGTCGGTGAAGGCGCCGCGCGCGCCGCGGATCTCGAGGTCCTCCACGTACACCCACGCGGGGACCACGCCCTCGCCGGTGCTGGTCCCGCCGATCTTCACGATCCCGCGGTCCTCGTTCCAGTAGTCGAGCGCCTCGCGCGTCACGGCGTCGCGCCCGTCGATCACGGGGAGCTCGCCCGTGTCGGGGTCGCAGACGCCGATCACCACGATGGGCGCGTCCTCCGTGCCCGCGGCGTCGATCGCCCACTTGGCGGCGTAGGGCGAGCCGGCCGTCGAGATGCGCACGAGCGTGCCCGCGCCGAGCGACTCCCAGGGCACGTCCCCGGGGGTCTCCACGCCCGTGCCGGGCCCTACCTCGATCACCGTCGCGAAGGTGGCGGGATCCCAACGGTCCGCCGCGCACCCGCCGGGGTCGGAGTCGGTGTCGGAATCGGCGTCGGAGTCGGTGTCCGTGTCGGTGTCCGAGTCGGTGTCGGCGTCGGCGTCGGGCTTCTCGTCGTCGTCGGGGGCCGCGCAGGCGAGCAGGGCGAGCATCATGACGCGAGCCTACAGCAAGATAGGCGGGCGCATGCTCCTCCTCCTCCTCGCCGGCTGCCCCCCGACCGACAAGCCCGAAGGCGACGACACGGGCAGCCCGGGCGACGACGCTCCGGACGGCGACCTCGTCGTGACCGGCGGAGACGAATTCGGCGCGGTCGAGAGCGTGATCTGGACCGCCGGCGGGCACGTCGGCGAGCTCTGGCTGATGGAGGACGGCGAGCTCGTCTCCGCGGGCGAGGCCGTGATGAGCACGCAGGTGAGCTGGTACACCACGCGCCTCGACTGCGAGGACGTGCGGGAGAGCTGGGCCGACTTCGGCGAGGCGAGCGCCGCGTACCTGTCCCTTGCGACCGATCGCGCCGCCGCGTGCGAGGCCTTCGGCGACTTCCTCGCCGAGACGAACTCGCACGAGGTCGGAAACCAGGCGTGGCTGCGCTGGTGCGAGGACGACCTGTGCCTCGCGCCGCCTTCCGCCGGCGTGCACCCCGTGGGAGACGGCGCCTCCCTCGAGGCCGCGATCCGCTACGACACCGACGAGGCGCCGCCCCAGGACGCCTGGGACCCCGACGCGTGCGCCTTCGACGCCGACTGGCCCCGCGACTACGTCCGCCGCTACCTCACGGGCGAGGCCGACTTCACCACCGCGACGGCGGCGCGCGTGGCCGGGACGCTCGAGGGCGACCTCCTCGACGACGCCGGCGAGCCCGCCGGCACCGTGGCCGCGGACTTCGACGTGGCGCGGTGCGAGCTGCCGGACGTGGGCGTGGCGGTCGTCTATTGAGGCAGCTCACATCGGCCCCACGCGCTCGAACACGCGCCGGCCGCCCGCGTAGTGCCAGATCAACACGTCGCCCCGGTCCTCGAGGCGGATGAAACCGCCGTGGATGCCCCGGAGGTAACAGGCCTCGCAGGCGGTGACGAGGTTCCCGTCCGCGTCCGACCCACCTTCCGAACGAGGGTCCTTGTGGTGCGCGTGCGCCCGGAGCGTCGGGCGGCGGTCCTCGGGATTCCTGCAGCGGTACCGGTCCCGCTCCTTGACCTTGCCGCACCCCCGTTGGGGCGCGGGCTGGAGGTTGGCGACGTACCAGCGGGCGGCGGCCGGCAGATCCCGGTGCACCGCCTGGTGACGGGGTGCCGGCACCTGTCGCTCGATGCCCGAGAACGTGACCCTGTCCTTCGAGGTGAGCTCGTCGAGGAACGAGTCGATCACCTGCTGAGCGACAGGCCGGATCGGCACGCCGTGGTCCGCGAGCTCGACCAGCCGCGCGAAGTCGGGCGGGGTGTACCACTGCACGATCCGCAGCCAGTCCTCCTCGCTGTCCTCGGTGGCGACCGACGCGATCCGGCGGGCCTCGTCGAGCGAGATCTCCCCGCACGCCACCGCGACCTGTGTGTCCGGCAGGTGCTCGAGGTCCTCGACCAGCTTCTGCGCGCGCTGGACCGGCCGGCCTCTACACGTTGAACGCGTGGGTCGACGCGGGCGACGTCGACGGCCTCCCCGTCACGGGGCGCACGTGGGCGTGCCGGGGCTACGGCCGGGCGGACCTCGCCGGCGGCGACCACCTCGCCGAGGAGATCCTCGTCACCTGCTCGGACGAGCCCACGGTGAGCGAGCGGTGATTGCGCTCCTGCTCGCTTGTGCGGCCGACGGGACCTGCGCGAGCCCCCCCGACCCCGACGAGGGCCTCGCGACGGTGGACGTCACCCCGACGGCGACGTGACCGGCGAGAATCGGGAGGTGGTGACGCTGGGCGAGGGGTACCACGACGATCTGGCGCTCGAGGTCCACTGCGAGCCCTGACGTCAGAGCAACCTCATCTGCCTCCCCTCCCCCGGCCGCCTGAACGGCGACGGCCCGTCGTCGCGCACCCAGGGCTCGTACCCGAGCTTCTTCGTCCAGACGTCGAAGAGCTGCTGCGTGGCCTCCCACTCCTCGCCCGTGCCCTTCATCCGGCTGCCGAAGCGCGGATCGTTCAGCTTCCCGTCGCGCGCGCGGCGGATGCGCGCCATCACGCTGGCCGCCCGCAGGGGGAGCGCCTCGGCGAGCCGCTGCTCGAAGTACGGAGCGACCGGACCGGGGAGGCGCACGGTGATGATGCCCGCCCAGCGCGCGCCGGCCTCGCGGGCGGCCTTGAGCACCGCCGGGATCTCCTTGTCGTTCACGCCGGGGATGACCGGCGCGACGTTCACGCCCACCGCTATCCCCGCCGACGACAACGTCCGCAACGCGCGCAGCCGCCTCGCCGGCGTGGGCGCGCCGGGCTCGATGGCGCGGGCGAGCGCGGGGTCGAAGTACGGGATCGACACGGTCACGCGCGGCTGGGCGAGCCCCGCGATCAGCGCCACGTCGCGCTCGATCAGGTTGGACTTCGTGATGATGCTGACCGGGTTGCGATAGCGGGCGCACACCTCGAGGCAGCCGCGGGTGAGGCCGAGCCGGTGCTCGAGCGGCTGGTAGCAGTCCGTGTTGCCCGAGAAGAGGATGCGCTCGCCCTGCCACGACGGCGCGTCGAAGGCCTCGGCGAGCAGGCGCGGGGCCTCGCGCTTCACGAGGATGCGCGTGTCGAAGTCGGTGCCCGCCCCAAAGCCGAGGTACTCGTGGCTCGGCCGCGCATAGCAGTAGATGCAGGCGTGCGAGCAGCCCCGGTACGGGTTCACCGACCAGGTGAACGGGATGTCCGGGCTCTCGTTCTTCGCGAGGATGCCGCGCGTGTCGTCGTCGTAGACGCGCAGGCGCGCGGGCGGCGCCTCGGCGTCCCAGGTGACGTGCAGCTCCTCGAAGCGCGACGGCGGGTTCGACGCGGGCCTGAACACCCGAGCAGTATAGTCCGCCCGACGGCCGACGGGCTACCCGGGGTGCGCGCTCGCCCGGATCGTCTTCGTGGGGGCCGGCGGCCGCTCGTTGACCCCGAACCAGTACTCGCCCAGGGTCCGCACCACGCGCGCGTACTCGACGGGGTCGTCGGGCTTCCTCACCACCCCGTTGACCTTCAGGCGGTAGCACTCGCTCACGAAGCCGGGCGAGGCGTCGCGCGTCAGCACGACGGTCACGCCGAAGTGGTCGAACCGGTAGCGCAGCGCCTGCAGGAGGTTGTGCCCGTCGCCGTCGGCGAGGTCGGTCTCCACGACGAGCAACCACGGCGCGTTCGGCGACAGGTGGGGCGGCGGGCCGCCGACCTCCGCGAAGTACCGCACGGCGTCGCCGTAGGTGCACATCTCCGCGATCTCCTGGGGTGCGACGACGGGCGACAGCGCCCCGCACGTCAGGAGGCGATCCTGCTCGTGCGAGTCGATCACCATGACCTCGTAGCGCCGGTCCGCGCGCGCCGAGACGCCCCGGCACTCCCAGATCGGGGCGTCGGGCCCCGGGCCGGTTGTCGCGCCGGCGCGCCCGTACGGCGCCCGCTCGACGTGCGGCGGCAGGTTGATCCCGAGCCAGTACTCGAGCAGGAGGCTCACGTGCCTCGTGAAGTTGCCGAAGTCCACGGACTTGCGAATGTAGGAGTTCCCTCCCATCACGTAGGCGTCGAGCACGTCCTGCTCGAGGCGGGAGGTGGAGTACACCACGACCGGCACGCGCGAGGTCCACGGGTTGCCCCGGATCTCGCGCAACACGTTGCGACCCGCCACCTTCGGCAGGTTCCAGTCGAGCACCACGAACGCGGGGAGCGCGTGCCGCGCCCGCTCGTCCGCGAGCCGGGCGACCGCCTCGGCGCCGTCGCGGGCCACCTCGAGCACGTGCGGGCGACCCGACCTCGCCAGCGCCAGCCGGGCGAGATCGACGTCGTCGTCGTTGTCTTCCACGAGGAGGATCAGAGGTGGTTCGGTGGTCAAGAGACTCCCTGCGGGAAGGGGGCTGGCTCCGTGCGCCGCCGGACCCGGCGGGCAGCGACACGTGGAAGGCCTCGCTACGGCAGCTCCTCCCTCGGCTTGATCTGCTTGTCCTCGGGCCGCGCCGGCACGAACGTGAGGTCGCCGGTCGTCTCCACGTAGCCCCACTCCACCTGCTCCACGCGCTCGAGCCCCGCGTGGTGCATCTCGCTGAAGACCTCGTCCTCGGTGATGCGCTCGCGGGCGAGCGCGTCGGGCAGCACCTTCCCGTGCTTCACGACCACCGTCGGCGAGCCCTCGACGAGCTCGCGCGCCTTCGGCCACCGGAACGTCGCGATCGACGTGAGGAACACGAGGCAGAACAGCGTCGCCACGCCGATCAGCGCGTTCGTGAGCGACCCGTCCCCCCGGGTGAGCGCCTGCGACACGATCTCGGGGATGATCATCAGCGTGACGAGCTCGAACGGCGACAGGCGCGCCAGCTCGCGCTTCCCGAGGACGCGGAACCCGAGCATCAGGAACAGGTAGACGAAGGCGACCCGGAGGACCGTTTCCATCTACGGCAACACCCACGTGCCGACGGGCACGGCCGCGACGCGGTCCCCGGGCGTACGCAGCACGTGGACCGTGCCGCGGTGCCAGCCGGACCGCTCCGCCCTCAGCTGCACGCGCACGCGCCGCGACTCGCCCGGCCCGATGTCGGCGAAGGCGACGCTACGGGCCTCCTCGGCGCCCGGATCGACGTGGACGTCGCGGAAGGCGTCGAGCCACGCCCCCTCGAAGGCGACCGACGCGGAGAACGGGGCCGTCCCTTCGTTGCGCAGCTCGATCTCCGCCACCTCGGCCTGCGTCTCGCGCAGCCGCGTGGGCCACCTCACGACGACGGCGAGGTCGCCGGCCCACACGAGGCGCGACTCGTGCGCCGGGTCGAACACGCCGAGCACGGCGAGCAGGGTGACCAGCCCGAGGATCGGCATGCCGATCGACTGCAGGGCGGGGAGGTGGAACCGGTGCCGCGCCTCGGCAGGATGTGGCGTTCCGCCGCCCTTTCCTCCGCCGTCGCCCATACCGGGGAGGCTACGCACCGGACGCGCGCCCGGCTACGTGGGGAACGGCCGGAGGTCGCGCATGGAGCGGAGGGTGCTGGGGTCGAGCGGGATCGCGGTGGGGTGCGTCGGGCTCGGCGGGATGCCGCTCTCCATCCGCGGCCGGCCCTCCGAGGCCGACGCGCTGCGCGTGATCCACGCCGCGATCGACGCGGGCATGGACTTCGTCGACACCGCCGACGTCTACTGCCTCGACCACACCGACATCGGCCACAACGAGCGGCTCGTCGCGAAGGCCCTGCGCGAGCGCGCCGACGGCGACCGCGTGGTCGTCGCGACGAAGTGCGGCCTCGAGCGCCCCGACGGCGCCTGGACCACCAACGGGCGGCCCGAGCACCTGCGGCGGGCCACCGAGGCGAGCCTGCGGGCGCTGGGCGTCGAGCGGATCACGCTGCAGCAGCTCCACGCCCCCGACGACGACGTGCCGTTCGCCGAGTCGGTGGGCGAGCTCGCCCGCCTGCGCGCCGAGGGCAAGATCGCCCACGTGGGCCTCTCCAACGTCAGCGTGGACGAGATCCGCGAGGCGGAGGCCATCGTGCCGATCGTGAGCGTGCAGAACCGCTGCAACCCGCACGACCGCCGCGCGTGGGAGGGCGGCGTCGTCCAGTGGTGCGCCGAGCGCGGCCTCGCCTTCCTCCCGTACAGCCCCGTGGGCGGCGGGCGAGGCAAGGCGGCCGTCGGCGGCGATCCGGCGCTCGCCCGCGTCGGCGCCCGCCACGGGGCCACGCCCTACCAGGTCGCGCTCGCCTGGTTGCTCGCGAAGGCCCCGGTAATCATCCCGATCCCGGGCGCGTCCCGCGTCCAGAGCGCGGTCGACAGCGCCCGCGCCGCCGACCTGCGCCTGAGCGACGCCGACTTGGCCGAGTTGGACCGACACTTTCCGACGCGTTAGCCCGAGGCCGCCATGTTGTACCTCCTCCTCGCGTGCGCCCCCGACGAAGCCCCCGCCGAGCGCGACGGGTTCACCCGCGGCATGACCGTACGGGTGTCCTCGCCGTCCAACGGCGAGACGGTCGAGAGCCCGTTCGTCCTGACCTTCGAGGCCGGGCGCGACGTCGCGGGGGTCACGCTCCTCGCCGACAGCGAGACGGTCGTGGCCTTCGCCGAGCCCGACGCGGGCGAGATCGTCGTCGAGCTGGCGGAGGGGAGCTGGGAGCTCGCGCTCGTCGGGCTCGACGCCAGCGACGCCGAGGTGTCCCGCGACGCGCTCACGGTGCGCGTCGCCGCGGCGGGCGACCCCTGGGTCACCATCACCAGCCCGTCCGACGGCGCCGAGGTCCCCAACCCCGTCACGTTCGCGGTGGAGGCGAGCGACGAGGTCGACCGCGTCGCGCTCTCGGTGGACGGCTACGCCATCGGCGAGGCCAACGGCGAGGGCCTCCTCACCTACACGTTCACGGGCACCGGCTACGAGCGCGTCGTCACGGCCGAGGCGTACGCCGGCGACACCCTCGTCGCGACCGACACGATCGCCGTCACCGTCACGCCCGCCGACGAGCCCGCCGACGCCACGTTCAACGACGTGGTGATGCGCTACCTCGAGGCCTACCCGACCGACGGCACGCACGGCTACTACTGGCCCGAGGGCGACGAGTGGCTCGGCGTCACGCAGGACGTCTGGTACCAGGACACGCTCTACGCCGCGGGCGACCCGTACGGGCGCTGCTACTGCGTCGGCCTCACGTTCGAGCTCTACATGCGGGCGTTCCAGGAGCTCGACCGCGCGTCGGGCGGCGACGGCTCGCTCAACGGCATGAGCCTCGCCGACCTCGACGAGTTCCGCGTCGACTGGTTCGTCCGCGAGCTCGACGGCGACGGCGCCGGCGTCGCCTTCTGGAACTACGGCCTCGGCGAGACGCTCGACGACCCCTTCTCCGACGCGCGGCCCGGCGACTTCGTGCAGTTCTGGCGCCACTCCGGCAGCGGCCACAACAACATCTTCGTCGAGTGGGTCCACACCGACGACGACGGCGTGCCCGACGGGCTCACCTACTGGTCCACCCAGTCCGGCACCGACGGCATCGGCTACAACACCGAGTACTTCGGCTCGAGCGGCTCGCGGATCGACACGCAGTACCTCTACGTGTCGCGCGCCTGGGTGCCGGAGGACTGGATCGGGTGGCGGTAGGCGAGGCCGTCGGCCGCGCGCTCGGGCACGTGCTCGCGCCGCTGTTCGTCGCCGGGACGAAGCTGCGGCGGGCGCGCGTCTTCCACCCCGGCGGGCGCGTGTGGCACGCGGAGGTGGAGGCCGCGTCCGACGCCGGCGCCCCGCTCGCGGGGCCCGCGCTCGTGCGCATCGGCGGCGCCGCCTGGCGCGGCGAGGACGACCTCCCCGACGTCCTCGGCCTCGCCGTGCGCTTCGGCGAGGGGCGCGAGGGCCACGTCGACGGCGAGGTCGACGTGTCGTTCGCAACGTTCCGCACGCCCCTGCTCCTGCCCGCGGCCTTCTTCACCACCGACCGTCGCGACTACCTGACGAACACGTACTGGGCCGGCGTGCCCTACGACGTGGGCGGGCGCGTCGCGAAGCTGCGCGCCGTCCCCGTCGCGCCCTCGCCTCCCGGGCCCTCCCGCGGCGAGCGCCTCGCCGCCGCCGTCGCCGCCGGCGACGCCCTCTTCGTCGTCGAGGCCGACGGGCGCGCGATCGCCCGCGTCAAGCTCCTCCGCCGCGCCGAGGTCGACGAGGCGAAGCTCCGCTTCGCGCCCTACGCCGGAGGGCGCGGGCTCGCGCCGAGGGGGATGCTCACCGCGATGCGGCAGGTCGTCTACCCGAAGTGCCAGGACGCGCGCGCGTAGCCGATCTTGGGGCCCTTCACGTGGGGCCGGCGCCCCTGTTCGTGGGGGCGGGCGTCCCGCCCGCCCCTCGCTACTGCCCGAGCCGCTTCCTCAACTTCTCCTTGTCGCTGTCGAAGTCGAACGCCTCGTAGACCACGTACCAGTCGGCGAGGTCGACCGTCCGGGCGTGCAGGATCACGGCGGCCTCGACCTTCTCGTCGCCGAACGAGAACACCTTCACGAGGTCGCGGACCTGCGCCGCGGTGAAGAAGCGCTCGGCGGCCGCGCTGCGCAACACGGCGAGCCGGCCGTCGCCGAAGGCCTCCCTCTTCACGGCGGCGACGATGCGCGCGTGCTCCTCGGCCGTACACGGCACCGGCCCCCGCGGCGGCGGCGGCGCGGGGGGCGGGGGCGGCGCCGCGTCGGCGCGGGCGAGCGCCTCGGCCTGCGCGAGCAGCGTCGCGACGTGGTCGAGCTTCCGGTGGATCTCGCGCTGGACCGCGGGCGAGCGCGCGTCGTCGACGAGGTCCTGCGCCGCCCGCAGCTCGGCGCGCGCCTCGGCGACGAGGCGGGCGGCTTCGGGGTCGGCGGCGAGGGCGAGAGGGAGGAGGGCGAGCAGCATCGCGAGGAGCGTAGCGCGCCCGCCGTCAGGCCGCCGCGCGTCGGAACAGCGCCTCGATCGCGGGGCCCACCACCTCCGCGAGCGCGGCGGCGTGGACCTCCGCGCGCCCCGGCGCCCCCATCGCCGTGCGCAGCCGCGCCTCCGCCTCGGCGCGGAGCTCGGGGTGCGCCTCGAGGAGCCACCGGAGCGTCCGCCACGCGAGCGCGGCGTGGCGGGCCTCGTCGGCGGCGATCTCGCGGAGGATCGCGGCCACCGCCGGGTCGTCGCAGGCCTCCGCCGCGACGAGGGCCTCGGCGGCGCCGCACACCTCGCCCACACACGCCTCGTCCACCAGCGCGCGCATCGTGCCGGCGGCGTCGAGCGCAGGCGCCGCGTCGGCGAGCGCGAGGGGCCCGGGGCCCACCGGCCGGCCGCCATACGCGGTCGCGAGGCCGTACGCGAGCCGCGCGTGCCGCACCTCGTCCGCCGCGGCGCGCTGTGTGTCGAGGACGAGGTCGGGCGGGGCCCCCAGCGCGAGGAGCTGCAGGGTCGTGCGCGCGAAGCTCGCGACGCTCGCGTGCTCGAGCGCGCCGGCGGCGGCCCAGTGGGTGGCGAGCGCGTCGTCGGTGGCGGCGGGGCGGACGGGCGCGGCCCAGTCGCCGCGGGCGACCGCCGGCGCCACCCGCGCGCCCTCGCCGACGAGCAGCAGGCGCCCGATCGCGCAGCTCTCCTCCTCGCAGCCGTACGCCTCGCCGCCCGCGCAGCTCGCGCCGGCCTCGCAGTCGGCGTCGACGCGGCAGGCGTCGGCGTCCGTCCGGCAGGAGAGGTCGACGTCCCAGCCGCACCCGTCGAAGTACGACGTGAGCCCGCACTCCTCCGAGGCGCAGTCCGCGTCGGTCTCGCAGCGGGCCGACCGGCACACGGGATAGTCGAACCCGGTCTCCACCACCCCGGGCGGGACACACGCGGCGTCGCCCTCGCAGTCCGCGTCCGTCGTACACGCGTACGCGCACGAGCAGGCCGTGATCGTCCGGTACTCCTCGTCCCAGGTCGTGCCGGTGACGCACTTGCCGTACGGCAACGCGGTGCAGTCCGCGTCCGTCTCGCAGGAGCGGGCCTCCTCGTCGCCCGCGCAGGCGTCCGTCGGGATGGTCGGATCGTACGTCTCCACCGCGACGCGGTGGATGGTGCCGTCCTCGCAGCGCTCGTAGCCGGAGGGGCTCCCGTCCTCGAGGAGCACGCTCTCCGAGGCGCCGCCGAGGCAGGGGCCGTCGGGCTCGCCGGCGGTGTCGTCGGACTTGTCGCCCCCCGGGAGGGGGCAGGCGCCGAGGGAGAGGAGGACGAGCGATCGCAGGGGCGTCAGCATCCACTCACACTACCCGCAGGTCGCCTCCACACAAGAGTACGGCTCGCCGCCGGCGCAGACCTCGCCCGACTCGCAGTCGATGGGTTCGTCGTCGCCGGCCTCTCTACGCGCCGCCGTCGCAGGCGTGGGGCGTCTTCGGCGACTCGGGCGGCGGACAACCGGCGAGGGCGAGCGCGAGCACCATGTGCACAGCGTAGTCGCCGGGGAGGCCACAGAGCCATCGAGTGCAAGGTCCGACGCGGACAGACGAGCCGAATGCAACGACGGGCCTCGCCGCCACGGACGAACGCCGATCATTCGCGCCCCCGGGCCCCCGATCCCCGCGCTTTCTTGCAGTCACCTGATCTGTCGGGCCCCCGCGTTGCAGTCGGGGCGTCTGTACCGTCATCGGAAGGATACACGGCGGCCGATGTCCCCACGCCGCGCCTTCTCCGTCGCCGTCTTCGCCCGTCACGCCGGCCGGGTCCTGCTCGTCCGGCACCGCCGCCTCGGCGCCTGGCTGCCCGCGGGCGGCGAGATCGAGGCGGGCGAGACGCCGCTGGAGGCCGCGCGCCGCGAATTGCGCGAGGAGACCGGCCTCGAGGGCACGTTCTTCCCCTGCGGCGGCGTCGACGGCACGCCGCCCGGGCTCGTCGG
Organism: Myxococcota bacterium; assembly: GCA_049322475.1. Classification (GTDB taxonomy): domain Bacteria; phylum Myxococcota_A; class UBA796; order UBA796; family SXON01; genus JBMOQZ01. Next base: position 16,705 of record JBMOQZ010000146.1, read on the forward strand.
CTACGAGGAGCACCTCGCCGGGCAGAAGGGCCTGCACATGAACTTCGCGTTCGTCGCCGACGTCGCGACGGACGCGGTCACGCCCAACGACGAGTTCGGCGAGTGGCGCTGGGTCGCCGACGCGGGCGAGCTCGCGTGCCCGAAGAACGTCCGCGAGCTCGTCGACGTCGCGCTCCACGGATCGACGCTCCACGCGCTCGCCCGCCGCTGGCTCCGCGCGTTCAACACCCGCGACCTCGACGGCCTGCTCGCGCTCTACGCCGACCACGCGGTGCACACCTCGCCGAAGCTGCGCGATCGCCGGCCCGAGACCAAGGGGGAGGTGCGCGGCAAGGCGGCGCTGCGGTCGTGGTGGGCCGACTCGATGGACCGCCTGCCCGGCCTGCACTACGCGGAGCAGCACCTGACCGCCTCGGGCGACCGCGTGTTCATGGAGTACCTCCGCACGAACCCGGGCGACGCCGACCTGCTCGTCGCCGAATCGCTCGTCGTCCGCGACGGCGTCATCGCGGAGAGCCACGTCTTCCACGGCTGAGCGAAGCGTGGGTAGCTCCATGCCATGTCACGTGCGAAAGACGACGTCCTGCTCAATCCCGACAATCACGCGGTGGTCCTGATCGACCACCAGAGCCAGATGCTCTTCGGCGTCCAGAGCCACGACGGCGCCGAGATCGTGAACAACACGCTCGGGCTCGCGAAGGCCGCGCGGCTCTTCGGCGTGCCGGTGGTGCTCACCACCGTGAACGAGCGGTTCAGCGGCCCGCTGTTCGAGGGGCTCGCCGAGGCGCTCGGCAACCCGCCTCGCGTCGAGCGCACGACCGTGAACGCCTGGGAAGACCCCCGCGTGGTCGACGCCGTCCGCAAGACGGGCCGTCGCGTCGTGGTGCTCGCCGGCCTCTGGACCGAGGTGTGCGTCGCGTTCCCCGCCTTGTACGCCCTGCGCGACGACTTCGACGTCTGCGTGGTCGCCGACGCCTGCGGCGGCCAGACGCGCGAGTCCCACGAGATGGGCATGCAGCGCATGATCCAGGCCGGGGCGCAGCCGCTCACGAGCGCGGCGTACCTCTACGAGCTGCAGCGGGACTGGGCCCGGCAGCAGACCTACGCCGGCGTGATCGACGTCGTCCGCGCGCACCAGCGCCGGTTCGCCGTGGGCGTCCAGTACAACCGCTTCCTGTCGAAGGTCCCCGAGCCGGCCTAGTGGGTCTCGGCCCACGTCCGGAGCTCACCGATCAACGTCTTGAGCCCGCTGCCCTGGAACCACCGCACGAGGAACCCGGGCACGCTGCCGCCCGCGTCGTAGCGGAGCTCGTAGACGACGTGCGAGCCGCCCGGCGTGGACGTGATCTCCCACTTGCCCGTGTCGACCGCGACGGGGACGAGGCCGCGCTTCGCCGCGGTCTGGTCGGGCGACTTCGTCCACGTGTAGCGCATGCCGCCGGGCAGGGGCTCCTTGCCGAAGAGCAGCACCACCTCGCGGTCGGAGATGCCCGAGGCCACGTGCACCTGCGTGGCGACCTCCTTGTCCCCGCTCTTGCCGATCACGTCGCAGGACTCGACGGCGGAGAAGTACAGGTCGTGGTCGCCCGTGGCCGCGATCAGCCGGTGGAGCTCGTCCGCGGCGATGGGCCAGTCGCACTCCGCGCGCACCGGCTGGACCTTGCCCTCGACGTCGCCGAGGAAGAAGGTGCAGCCGTTCTCGGAGCCGTTCGGGGTCCAGCCCGCGAGGGCGACGGGGACGAAGAGGATCATCCGCCCATCGTATCGTGCCCGTCCCCGCGCATCGTATAGGATGAATGCATGTTCACGATCCGCCCCATCGACGCCGCCGACGACGCTGAGCTGCGCGGCGTCGTCGCGTTCTCGGTGATGTCCGTCTGGGAGACGATCCCGGAGCTCCGCGTCGACCTGCACGAGGAGCACGGCTTCTCCTTCGACGAGATGGAGCGCACCTACCGTCGCGACGCCGCCAACCGCGACCACCGGATCCTCGTCGCGCTCGACGCCGAGGGCCGCCTCGCCGGCCACACGGCCTTCGCGCTCAAGAAGGACCACGAGGACGTGGTCTACGGCAACTGCTACGCCCGCTACGTCCTGCCGATCCACCGCCGGAAGGGCCTCGCGTCGCAGTTCCTCGAGCATGCGCTCGGCTGGTTCCGCGACCACGGCGCCCGCTACGCCGTCGCGCACCCCCACGCCGACAACGAGCCGCTCGTCGCGCTCTTCGAGCGGGCCGGCTTCCGCAAGGTGGACCGCCTCGACGGCCGCTGGCCCACCTGGGTCCTCCGGCGCGACCTCACCCCCTGACGACGAGCCCCGGCAGCGCCGCGTCCACACACGCCGCCGCCTCCTCGTGGCCCGCGGGCGTGAGGTGCACCCCGTCCGGAAGGAAGAGCCCGGCGTCGCCCCGCGTCTCCACACACGCCGCCACGTCCACGAGCGGCACGCCGCGCCGCGCCGCCTCGTCGCGCAGCACCACGTTCACCCAGACGTTCATGCCGCCGGGCGTGAGGTCGCCCGTGATCGGCGGCACCGGGTACGTCGCGACCGCCACCCTCGCCGGGACGCGGGCGAGCGCGTCGAACCCGGCGGCGACCTTCGCGGCGCACGCCCGGAACGACGCCTCGGGGGGCCGCGCGGGCGGCGAGGCGGGCGCCACGCGCGCGACGGCCAGCACGAGGAGCCGGTACGTCGCGAGCGAGCGCAGGGCGTCGCGCACCGTCCTCGCCGCCGGCGAAAGCGTGCGCGGGAGGTAGGCGCGCAGGTCGCCGCAGTCGTTGTGCCCGCCGAGCAGCACTGCCACGCCGTCGCCGGGCACGGCCTTCGCGATCACCCCGACCGCCTGCGCGAACGTGTGGCCGGGGACGCCGAGGTTCTCGGTCCGTACGCCCAACCGGCGCGCGTTCGGCGCCTCGGCGAGCCGCGCGGGCCACGCCTCGCGCGCGTCCACGCCGGTGCCGTAGGTCACGGAGTCGCCGGCGCACCACACGGGCGCGCCGCCGGCGGGTCGCCCGCGCCAGGGCACCTCGGCGAGCCGGCCGGCCAGCCGGAGCCCCCCCTCGGTCACGACCGCGAGGGCGACGAGCGGCACCAGCGAACGCGCGGCGCGTCTCCACACGCGACGAGCTTACTCCCGCGCGTCGACGCAGGCGGCGATCACGAGGTCGCCCGCGACGTTCAGCGTGGTCCGGCACATGTCGAGGAACCGGTCCACGCCGACGAGCACGCCCACCGACTCCGGCGGCACGCCGAGCGCGCCGGCGAGCGCGGCGATGACCGGCATCGACGCGCCCGGCACGCCCGCGGTGCCCACCCCCGCGGCCACCGCGACGAGCACGACGAAGCCCTGCTGCGCGAGCGACAGGTCCACGCCGTAGAGCTGCGCGAGGAACAGGACGGCGACCCCCTCGAACAACGCCGTCCCGTTCTGGTTGGCGGACGCGCCGACAGTGATCACGAAGCGCGCGAGCTCCGGGTGCAGCTTCAGCTCCGTCTCGGCGACCCGCAGGGTCGTCGGGAGCGTCGCCGCGCTCGAGGCCGTGGAGAACGCCATCGCCAGCGCGGGCTCCACTGCGCGGTAGAACGCCACGGGCGAGCGCCGGGCGACGAGGGCGAGCGCGATCGGGTACACGACGAGCGCCTGCAGCAGGATGGCCCCGACGACCACGCCCACGAAGCGCCCCAGCGGCGCGAGCCCGGCGAGCCCCGTCTTCGCGACGAGCACGCACACGAGCCCCGCGACGCCGACGGGCGCGAGGCGCATGACCATGTGTACGCCGGCGACGAGCACGTCGAAGAGCCCCTGCAGCGCCTCCCGGAAGCGCGCGGCCGCCTCCGTCTCGGTGCGGCGCAGCGCGAGCCCCACGAGCAGCGCCACGAGCAGCACCCCGAGCAGCTCGCCCTTCGCGGCGGCGGCGAAGAGGTTGTCCGGCACCATCTGCACGAACGTGTCGACCGGCGACGTCGTGATCGGCGCGACCGCCTCGCCCGCGGGGAGCGCGGCGCGGTCGACCCCGCGGCCCGGCTGCACGAGCTTCGTGAGCCCCACGCCGATGGCCACGCCCGTCGCCGTGAGCGCGACGGTGAGCCCGAGCGCGCGCGACGCCACGGGCCCGAGCGAGCCGGGCTTCAGCTCCGACACGCCGAGCACGAGCGCCGCCGCCGCGAGCGGCATCACC
>JBMOQZ010000147.1:0-20789 GCA_049322475.1 Myxococcota bacterium
ACGCGGCCAAAGTCGGGGGACGTGTGGAGCACGTGGGTCGAGGTTGGCCGCCACGCGGCCAAACTCGGGGGACGTGTGGAGCACGTGGGTCGAGGTTGGCCGCGCCGGGAGCCGGAGACCCTACGCGAGCACCGCGTCGACCGCCGCCACGACCGCGTCGACCTCGTCCATCGCGTTGGGCCAGCTCGGCGCGAGGCGGAGGTTGCCCTCGGGGGCGCTCGCGACGACGCCCCGGGCGGCGAGGCCCCGGACGAGGTGCTGGGCGTCCACGGGAGGGACGAGCGAGAGGATGCCGGACCGGCCGGTCGGGTGACGCAGCGAGACGAAGCCGCGCTCCGCGAGGCGGGGCTCGATCGCGTCGTGCCAGCGCTGGACGTGGGTGAAGACCGCCTCCACGGGAGGGAGCACCTCGATCGCGGCGCCGAGGGCGGCGAGGCCCGCGACGTTGGCGGCGCCCACCTCGAAGACGTCGGCGCGCGCGCGGAAGCCGCGGTCGTGCGTGAGACGGCCGCCGAAGAGGAAGCCGACGGGGTCCTCGTGCGACAGCCAGCCGGCGAGCCGCGGGACGAGCGTGCCCACGCGGTCGGGCCGAATGTACACGAAGCCGCAGCCCTCGATGCCCATGAGCCACTTGTGGCTGCCGCACGAGACGTAGTCGATCTCGCCGACGGAGAACGGCACGACGCCCACGGCCTGGATCGCGTCGACGAACAGCTCCGCGCCCGCGACGTGACACATGTGACACATCTCGTGTATCGGCGCGGCGAAGCCGGTCTGGAACTGAACGGCGCTCACCGCGACGAGGCGCACGCCGTCGCGCAGGGCCCGGGCGAGCGCGTCCAGATCGAGCGGGAGGCGCACCACCTCGAGGTCGAACTGGGCGGCGGCGCGCTGCCACGGGGTGACGTTCGCGGGGAACTCGCCCTCGAAGACGACGACGCGGTCGCCGGCGCGCCAGGGGAGCGACCACGCGACGTCGATGACGCCGGTGGTCGTGTTGGCGACGAGGCCGACGTCCTCGGCCCGCGCGCCGACGAGGCGGGCGATCGCGGCCCGGAGCGCCGCGCGCTGCTCCAGCCACCGGGGGAGCGCGCCCACGCCGAGCCGCGCGTAGCTGGCGAGCACCTCCTCGACGGCGGCGCGGACGGGCGTGGACACCGGCGAGATGCCGCAGTGCGCGAGGTAGGACCGGGCGGCGAGGTCCGGGAAGAGCGCCCGGCTCCCGATCACGCGCCCACGCCGGCGAGCCACGCCCCGAGCGCCGCCCCGACCGCCTCGGCCACCTCCAGATCGCTCGCGTCGAAGGCGACCGGCGGGTTCAGGAGCTCCAGACACCCCATCGACGCGCCGGTCGGCGCCTTGATCGGCACGGCGAGCACGGCCTCCGTGCGGTAGCCGGTGTCGCGGTCGACCTTGCGGTAGTGACGGGAATCCCTCCGGGCGTCGTCGACGATGACCGACATCTCGAAGCCGTGGGCGAAGCCGGCGATGCCCTGGTCGACCGGGATGTAGGTGCCGACGAGCTTCTGCGCGCTGGGACCCGAGGCCGCGGCGAAGCGGAGGTGGTTGCCCCCGCGGGTGCGCACCAGCACCGCGCCCGCGTCGGCCGGAACGAACGAGGCGAGCACGCGGAGCGCGGTGTCGCAGGCGGTCGGGCCGTCGGCGGCGGCGGCGATCTCGGCGCAACGGTCGAACACCGCCTCCATCCGGGCGGGCGTCGCGGGCGACGGCGCGGGCGGCTCCTCGTCCTCGCCCGTCTCGATGGTGTCGTCCTCGAACGGCGCGAGCGACGGGGCGAAGCTCGCCGACGGCATGTCCAGCGCGGGCGGCGGCGCCTGCGGCACGGCCGGCGACACGAGCACCCGGACGCCCGCGACCGGGTCGAACGCTTCGGCGCCGCCCTCGGGCCGGACCGAGCAGACGAGCCGCCCCAGCGCGCCCGCGGACAACCCGAGGCTCGGCAACGCGAGGCCGAGCGCGCCGAGCCAGTTCGACGACTCGACCGACACCGAACGGGCGCCCGCGCGGACGATCCAGGTGGCCATGGGCCCGGATCGTATCGCGCGAGATAGGCGGGGTCCCATGCCCGCGTGTTACTCGCGCCGCCTCGACGACGCCGTCGCCTTCGCGCTGGACGCGTTCCGCGACCGCGTGCGCAAGGGCACCCGCGTCCCCTACGTGACGCACCTGCTCACCGTCATGAGCACCGTCGGCGAGTACGGCGGCGACGAGGACCAGCTCATCGCGGCCGTGCTGCACGACTGGCTCGAGGACGTCGAGGGCGCGGACGCCCGCGAGCTCGAGGCGCGCTGGGGCCCGCGCGTCGCCCGGCTCGTCTCGGCGCTCTCGGACAGCTCCACGCACCCGAAGCCGCCCTGGAAGGAGCGCAAGCTCGCGTACCTCGCCGCGCTGCGCGACGAGCCCGCCGAGCTCAAGCTCATCTCCGCCGCGGACAAGCTGCACAACTGCGCCTGCATCCGCCGCGATCTCGCCGACGTGGGCCCGACCGTGTGGTCGCGCTTCACGGGCGGCCGCGACGGCACGCTCTGGTACTACGGCGCCGTCGTCGAGGCGCTCGGCGCGGGCTGGGACCACCCGCTGCACCGCCGCCTCGCCGGCGAGGTCGCGCTGCTCCTCGAGGAGGCGTCGTGATCGACGTCGTCGTGTGCCAGACGGGCATGGCCCGGCACTGCCCGGCGCTGCGCGAGGAGCTCGGCGCGCAGGCCCGCGTCTCGACGGTCGAGTGCTTCGATCGCTGCGAGGTCTGCGAGCGCTTCGTGCTCGCCCGCCTCGACGGCGCCATGATGCGCTTCCGGGACAAGGCCGAGCTCGCCCACGCGGTCCGCACCCTGAGGGAGGGATGACCCCCGAGAAGCGCGCCGCGGCCGTGCTCGGCGCCGTGGGCGTGGCGATGGGGGCCTTCGGCGCCCACGCGCTCGGCGACCACCCCCGCATCGAGAGCTGGGAGACGGCCGCCCGCTACCACCTGATCCACGCCGTCGCGATGTGGGTCGCGCCACGGCTCGGGGCCCGCCTCTTCGGCGCAGGTATCCTCCTTTTCGCGGGGTCCCTCTACGCGCTGGTGCTGCTCGACGCGCCCAAGCTCGGCATGATCACGCCGCTGGGCGGCTTGGCGTTCATCGCCGGCTGGCTGTCGATGTTGCGGAACGAGCCGCGTCCCTGAGAGAATCCCGCCGATGACCCTGATCGCCGTCTACGTCGGGTGCCTCGTGCTCGGCGGCATCCTGATCGGCGCGTCCGTCCTCGGGTTCTCCAAGGACGGCGACGGGCACGAGCTCGGCCACGACGGCGACCTCGACCACGCCGCCGACCTCGACCACTCCCACGACCACGCCCACGACCTCGCGGGGGACCTCGCCCACGACGTCGCGAGCCCCGCCACGCTCGTGGCGGCGACGCTCCTCTCGCTGCGCTTCTGGACCTTCGCGCTGGGCTCGTTCGGCCTCACCGGGCTCCTGCTCACGCTCTTCGGCGTGCCCTGGGCCGTCGGGCTCGGCGTCTCGGGCGTCACCGGCGTCGGCATCGGCGCGGGCGTGTCCACCGCGCTGCGCCTCCTGTCGCGCGACACGGTGTCGAGCGCGGTCGGCACGAAACAGCTCGGCGGCCGCGACGCGGAGGTCGTGCTCGCGCTCGGGCCCGGCAAGACGGGCAAGGTCCGCCTCTCCCACCAGGGCCAGATCCTCGAGCTCCCCGCCACCACCCGCGAGCCCCGCGTGCTCGAGCGCGGCGAGCGCGTGCTCGTGGTCGAGGTCGTCCAGGGTACCGCCGACGTCACCCCCGCGGAGCCCGAGAAGAAGGCTCACGCCCACCCCCACCCCGTCCGGGAGTAGACCCCCTTGGAAGCCATCCTCGCCGCGTTCCTCGGCGCCGCCGGCGTCGCGTTCGCGCTCCTCCTCCTCGTCGCGTTCGTGCGGATGTTCCTGTTCATCTGCCGACCGAACGAGGTCCTGATCTTCTCGGGCCGCAAGCGCGCGCTCGCCGACGGCACGGAGGTCGGCTACCGCGTGGTGTTCGGCGGGCGCGCCGTCCGCATCCCGATCATCGAGCGCGTCGACGCGATGGACCTCAGCGCCATCCCGCTCGATCTCCACGTCGCGAACGCCTACTCGAAGGGCGGCATCCCGCTCAACGTGCACGCGATCGCGAACGTGAAGGTCTCGAGCGACGCCCGGATCATCATGAACGCCGTGGAGCGCTTCCTCGGGCGCGATCCGAACGAGATCAAGCGGGTCGCGAAGGAGTCGCTCGAGGGCCACCTCCGCGGCGTGCTCGCGCGCCTCACCCCCGAGGAGGTCAACGAGGACCGCCTCAAGTTCGCGAACGCGCTCGTCGACGAGGCCGACGACGACCTCAAGAAGCTGGGGCTGCAGCTCGACACGCTGCGCGTGCTCAACGTCTACGACGACGTGAAGTACCTCGACAGCATCGGGCGCGAGCGGATCGCCAACGTGCTGATGGTCGCCGACATGGCGGAGTCGAGCGCGAAGTCGGAGGCGGAGCAGGCCGAGGCGAAGGCCCACCAGGACGGGCAGATCGCGGTGGAGCAGGCCGAGGCGCGCGTCGCGCAGAAGCAGAACGAGCTGCGCCGCATCAAGGCCGAGCTCGAGGCGACGGCGAAGTCCGAGGAGGAGCGCACCGCGCAGGTGGCCGCCGAGGCGCGCGCCGCCGCCGAGCAGGAGCTGCAGGAGATCCGTAAGAAGCTCGAGCAGACGCGGCTCCTCGCCGAGGTCATCCTCCCGGCGCAGGCCGCGCAGAAGGCCGAGGCCCTGCGGGCGCGCGGTCAGGCCGCGGCGATCGCCGAGAACGGCAAGGCGCTGGGCGAGGCGCTGCAGATCCTCACGAGCACCTGGCAGAAGGCGGGCCCGGACGCCCGCGACATCTACCTGATCCAGCAGCTCGAGCAGGTGCTGGGCACGGTGGTCGAGCGCGTGAACGCCGTCGAGATCGGCGAGGTCACGGTGCTCGATCGCGGCGACGGCAAGGCCCTCGCCGCCTACCTCGCCGGCTACCCGGCGATGGTCAACGAGGTGCTCGCGGAGCTGCGGAAGTCGACCGGCGTGGACGTCACCGCCACGCTGACGAAGGAGGTGCGCTCGTGATCGAAGGGATCGTGGTCCTCGGCGTCGTCGTCGGCGTCGCCTTCTTCTTCTTCCTGCTGGCGGTCCTCGTCGTCCGCAACCTGCTCTACATCTGCGGCCCGAACGAGGTGCTCATCTTCTCCGGCGCCACGCGCGACGTGGAGGGGCGGCCCGTCGGGTACCGCATCGTGAAGGGCGGGCGCAGCGTGCGCATCCCGCTGCTCGAGACGGTCGACCGCGTCGACCTCACCAACATGATCATCGAGGTCAGCGTCACGAACGCCTACAGCAAGGGCGGCATCCCGATGACCGTCCAGGGCGTCGCCAACGTGAAGATCGCGGGCCACGAGCCCGTGCTCAACAACGCGATCGAGCGCTTCCTCGGCTACGACCGCAAGGAGATCGTCCAGGTCGCGAAGGACACGCTCGAGGGCAACCTCCGCGGCGTGCTCTCGCAGCTGACGCCGGAGCAGGTGAACGAGGACAAGATCGCCTTCGCCGAAAAACTGCTCGAGGAGGCCGAGCACGATCTCACGCGCCTCGGGCTCACGCTGGACACGCTGAAGATCCAGAACGTCGCCGACGACAAGGGCTACCTCAACAGCATCGGCCGCAAGTCCAGCGCCGACCTCATCAAGCGCAGCAAGGTCGCGGAGACGATCGCCAAGGCCAAGTCGATCACCCAGGACGCGACGAACCGCGAGCGCTCGCGCATCCAGACGATCGAGTCGGAGATCGAGATCCTCCGCACCCAGACCGAGCGGCGCATCGTCGACACGCTCTCGCGCCGCGAGGCGCTCGTCGCCGAGGAGGTGGGCCGCGTCAAGGCCGCCGTCGCGCGCGCCGAAGGCGAGCTGAAGGTGCAGGCGGCCCGCGTCGAGCAGGTGCGTCGCCAGCTCGAGGCCGACGTGATCGCGCCGGCGCAGGCGGAGATGGAGAAATCGCAGGCCGACGCGAAGGGCGGCGCCGCGAAGATCGTGGAGGACGGGAAGGCGACGGCCGAGGTGCTCGACCAGATGATCGCGACCTGGCAGGCCGGCGGCGACGCCGCCCGCGACATCTTCCTGATGCAGAAGCTCCAGGCCACGATGAGCCAGATGATGTCCACGATCCAGCACGTGAAGGTCGACCGCCTCACGGTCCTGCCGCCCGACGCCGAGGTCAGCGCGCGGAAGGCGGTGACGCTGGTCGAGGAGCTGAAGGGCGCGCTCGGGGTGGACATCCCGGCGGTGGTGCAGCGGGCGGTGGAAGCGCGGAGTTCCTAGGATGCCGTGGGGCGGGCGGGACGCCCGCCCCCACGAACACGGGAGGCCCGCTCACCTCCATGGGGCGAGCAATCCTCTCCGCCGCCGCCCCCCGTCGAAGCCGATCCTACGGTTAAGCGTGCGGCTTCGGAAACCCTGAAGCCCGAAGCCTGAAGCCTGAAGCCTGCATGGAAGAACTCTTCGGAAACACCGAGGGCCTCTCGCCCAGCGAGAACAAGTCCCTCCAGGCGCTCTACAGCCGCCGCCTCCCCGCCGACCGCTTCGTGACGCCCGAGCTCGCCCGGCGCCTCGCGGAGGTGTCGCGCGCGTGCGGGCGGCAGATCGGCGTGCTCGTCGACCGGCTGGGCGTGATCGACAAGGTGATCGTCGGCGACGCCCACCAGCTCTTCATCCCCGACCTCGGCCGCGAGCGCGCGGGCGCCGGGCGCTTCCGCGGCCTGCGCCTCGTGCACACGCACCTCCGGAACGAGGGGCTGACGAAGGACGATCTCACCGACCTCACCCTGCTCCGCTTCGACGCGGTGGTGATGATCCAGGCGCTCCCCGACGGTCTGCCCGGGCCCGTCGAGGTCGGGTACCTGCTGCCCCCCGGGGCGAGCGACGTCTACCGGATCGACAAGGTCCCGTCGGTGCACGGCTGGGAGGCCGACTTCACCGACTTCGTCCGCGACCTGGAGAACCAGTTCCGCGAGTCGGCGCGCGTCCGGGCCGTGTCGGGGCGCGAGAACGCGGTGGTCGTGGCGGTCACGACGCGGGACCCGCGGGGCGCCCGGAAGTCGCTCGAGGAGCTCGGCCGGCTCGCCGAGACCGCGGGGCTCCACGTCGTGGACGAGCAGCTGCAGGTGCGCCGCGAGCTCGACGGCCGCACGCTCGTCGGGCAGGGCAAGCTCAAGGACCTGCTGCTCCGCTGCATGCACCTCGGCGCCGGCGTGCTCGTGTTCGATCAGGAGCTGTCGCCGTCGCAGCTTCGGAACATCGCCGAGGAGACGGAGCTGAAGGTGCTCGACCGCACGCAGCTCATCCTCGACATCTTCGCGCAGCGGGCGACGACGCGCGAAGGCAAGCTCCAGGTCGAGCTCGCGCAGCTCCGCTACCGCAAGCCGCGGCTCGCGCTCATGCCGACGGCCATGTCGCGCCTCACCGGCGGCATCGGCGGCCGGGGCCCGGGCGAGACCAAGCTCGAGATCAACCGCCGGCGCGCCGACGAGCGCCTCCACCGGGTCGAGCAGCAGCTCAAGGACATCCAGAAGGAGCGCGCGATGCGGCGCAACCGCCGCAAGCGCGTGGGGCTCCCCCTCGTCGCGATCGTCGGGTACACCAACGCCGGCAAGAGCACGCTGCTCAACCGCATGACCAACGCCGAGGTCGACGCCGAGGACAAGCTCTTCGCCACGCTCGACCCCACGTCGCGGCGGATGCGGTTCCCGGAGGAGCGCGAGGTCATCCTGACCGACACGGTCGGGTTCATCCGCAACCTCCCGAAGGACCTCGTCCACGCCTTCCGCTCCACGCTCGACGAGACGCTCGAGGCCGACCTCCTGCTGCACGTGATCGACGCGAGCGACCCCGATTGCGAGGCGCAGAAGGCCGCGGTCGATCAGGTGCTCGCCGGCCTCGGCGCCGCCGAGACGCCCACGCTCGTGGTGCTCAACCAGATCGATCGGGCCGACCGCGAGGCCGTCCACGCCCGCGCGATCGCGTGGGACGGCGTCGAGATCAGCGCGATGACCGGCGAAGGGCTGCCGGCGCTGCTGGAGCGCGTGGAGCGAACCCTCTTCCGCGAGCGGGCCCAGGCCGAGTGGCGGAGCGACGTGCTCTCCGGGCCGTAGAGGAGCGGGCAGCCGGCCACCCGCGTGATAACGTGCGTCCGCGGGGCGGCATCCGACCGCCCGACGGAGCGAGACGATGAAGTACGCGATCCTCTCGGCGCTCGGCGCCGCGGCGCTGTCGGGCTGCACCGGCGGGGGCTTTTGCGACACCGGCGACTCCGCCTGCAAGGGGGGCGGGGGCGACGACGGGGTGAACAGCAACCCGCCGCTCATCCAGTACGTGCAGGGCGAGTGCGCGCTGGGCGAGTGCGTGTGGACGGTCGAGGCGGACGCCGACATCGGTACCGTCGAGCTGTCGCTCGTGGAGACCGGCGACACCGACCGCTACGAGACCGGCTGCACCGGCGAGGTCGAGAACGCGGGCCTCGCGTGCGGTGTCTGGTCCGAGTACCACAACAACTTCCAGCTCGTGGACGACAACAACGACGGCAACGGCGGGGACACCAAGACCCTCGACCTCGACATCGTGTCCAGCTTCGAGGACGTGGTCATGAACCAGACGACCATCTTCGACCTCGACTCCGGGAACATCAGTGCGCAGACGACGGTGCTCTGGTCGATCACCGACTCGAGCGGCGTCTACTCCGACTGCGCCGTCTACGGGGATTACCCGGACTACTTCGCCGGCATTTGCGAGAACAACTGGAACCGGTGACGGGCCCCCCGGCCATCGGGTCCGTCATCCGACTCGTCACGACAATTCACGGAGCGTCTTGCTCGGTCACGTGCAACGATGTACAGGGGCAACGCCCCCCTAACCTGGATGGAGGAGACAATGAAGAACTACTGGCTGCTCGGCCTCTTGGCCTTCTTCGGCTGCACCGGCGGCGGCAAGGACACCGGCGAGACCGGTGACGCCGATGCCGACACCGACACGGACGCCGACACCGACACCGACACCGACACCGACACGGACACCGACGTCGTCGACAGCTGCACGGTCGTCGACTGGGACATCTGCTACGAGTACGTCAACTACTCGTCGACGAACGCCTGGTGCGTCGCCGTCGCGGACAGCTACGGCGTGACCGCGAACTACCTCGGCGCCGGCTGCAACGGCGGCGAGGTCGGCACCTGCGAGATCCCGGCCGCCACGGGCACGGACTTCGATCACGACGCCACGGCGTACTACTACTCCCCGTCGTGGGACGCCACGAGCGCCGCGGACGCCTGCAACGACGCGGGCGGGACCCCCGGCTAGTCCGACAGGACGAGACGCACGGCGCGGGCCCTCGTGGCCCGCGCCGTCGCGTTTTTGGGGGTAGGTTCCCGGGGTGTGGATCCTCCTCGCCGCCTGCGCGGTCCCCGACTCGCGGAAGCCGCCCGAGCGCCTCGACACGCCGGTCCCCGCCCTCGTCGAGGCGAGCGTGGCCTGCGACGACGTCGAGGCCCGCTGGACCGTCCGCGCCGTCACCGACGCCTGGACGGGCAACGGCGACGTCTGGCTCTCGAAGGACGGCGTCTACGTCGAGACGCACCCGCTGACGTCGAGCGAGGCGGAGTGGGACGGGAGCCGCGACACGCTCGAGCTCACCCTGTCGGTGAAGGCCGACTGGCGCGACGTCTCCGAGGGCTCGTCGACCGCGTTCAACTGCGACGAGCCGGGCCTCGCCGGCGTGTTGCGCGTGTTCACGCGGACGGGCGCGGAGGTGGCCGACTGCCGGGCCTTCGGCGAGGACCCGTCGCGGTGGGCGACCTGGGACGCCGAGGTGGCCTGCGACGAGGTGCTGCCCGAGGACACGGGCGTCACGACAGAGTGAGCGCGAGCCGGATCGCCGCCTCCATGCTGTCGGCCCGCGCGAGGCCGGTGCCCACGAGGTCGTCCGCGGTTCCGTGATCCACGCTGGTGCGGACGATCGGGAGCCCCAGCGTCCAGTTCACGGAGCGGCCGAAGTCCACGCGCTTGAGCGGGGCGAGCCCCTGGTCGTGGTACATCGCGACGACCATGTCGGCGTCCGCATGGAAGGCGGCCTCCGCGCTGATCGGGCCCCGGGCGTCGATGCCCGCGGCGCGCGCGTCGGCGACGGCCGGGGCGACGACCTCGATCTCCTCGCGGCCGAGGAGCCCGCCGTCGCCGGCGTGGGGGTTGAGCCCGCACACCACGAGGCGGGGCGCGGCGATGCGGAGGTGGCGGCGCAGCGCGTCGTCGGCGGTCCGCAGGACGTGGAGCACGCGCGGGCGGGTGATCGCGTCGGGCACGGCGCGGAGCGGGAGGTGGACCGTCACGAGCGCGACGCGGACCGCCCCGCCCACGAAGGCCATGACGGGCTCGCGGACGCCGCAGAGCTCGCCGAGGAACTCGGTGTGGCCGGCGTGATGGAAGCCCTTCGCGGCGAGCCGCGCCTTGTGGATGGGGCCCGTGACGAGCGCGCGCGCCTCGCCGGCGAGGCAGGCGGCGACCGCCACGCGGAGGGCGGCGACCTCGACGGGCTCGCCCGGCGGCGGGACGAGGACGCGGATCCCCTCCCCCGGCGCGACGCGGTCGACGACGGCGAGGTCGGGCGCGTGGGCGCGGAGCGCGTCGGCGTCGCCGATCAGGACGGCGTCGGCGCCGGTGGCGCGGAGCGCGCGGACGGCCACCTCGGGGCCGATGCCCCGGGGGTCGCCCGGGGTGAGCACGAGCGGCCTCATCCGGCCGGCTTCGTCTCCGGGAGGAGGACCTTCACGGCGGCCTGCCGGCGCGCCTGCTGGAACCAGCGCTCCTTCTCGTCCTCGAGCCGGGTGGCGAAGACCTGGTCGGCGAGCTCCTCGCGCATGGCCTCGAAGTCGCCGCCGCGCGAGCTGCGCTCGACGACCTTGAGCAGGAACACGCCCTGCCCCACCTCGACGGGCGCGCTGACGTCGCCCACGGCGGTGTTCTGGACGGCGGCGTCGAGGTCGCCCACGAGCTCGCCCTTGCCGAAGGTGCCCATCTCGCCGTTCTGGGCGCCGAAGGGGCCCTGGTCGTGCGCGCGGGCGAGCGCGGCGAAGTCGGCGCCGGCGACGGCCTCGCCCCGGATCCGCGTGGCCGTCTCGCGCACGGCGGCCTTCGCCGCCTCGTCCGCGCCCTTCGGGTAGGCGAGGAAGATCGCGAGGACGTGCGACACCGTGGGGCTGTCGGCGGTGGCGCGGAGATACGCGTCGCGCAGCTCGTCGTCGGTGATCGTGATGCGCGGGCGGAGGATGGCCTGGGCGAACTTCATGTCGCGCAGGTTCTCGCGCAGCTCCGCGCGGTACTGGTCCCAGCCCATGCCGCTGCGCTCGACCTCGACGCGGAGGCCGTCGCGGTCCATGCCGTTGCGGCGGGCGATGTCGTCGATCGAGCGCTCGAGGTCCTGATCGGTCAGCTCGAGCTTCAGCTTCTGCATCTCCTGCGCGACGAGGCGGCGCTCGACGAGGCGCTCGAGCACCTCGCGCTCGGCCTGGCCGCGGACGCCCTCGCCGGCGCGGGCGACCTCCTCGGCGACGTAGGCGCCGCCGAAGTCGTAGACCTCGCCCAGGGTGACGACCTCGTCGTTGACGACCGCGGCGACGCGGTCGATCACGACTCCGGAAGCAGGCGGAGCCGGCGCGGGCGCCGGCTCCGTCGGAGTGTCCGCCCACGCCGGCAGGCTCGTGACGAGGCCGGCGAGGAGGAGGACCATGCTACTTGTCGCCGCCCGCCTTGCTGCCCGGGCCACCGGGGAGCTTGGCGTTGGGGCCCGGGCGCATGCCCTTGGGCACCGCGCTGCCGGGGCCGCCCGGAGGCACCGCGCCCATGCTCGGGGGCATGCCGCCGCTCGGCGGCTCGCCGGCGCCCTCGGCGCCCTCCATGCCCTCGCCGCCTTCCTCGACCATGCCTTCCTCGCCCTCGCCGCCCATGCCGGCGCCGGGGCTGAAGGGACGACGGGCGTTCTTGATCTCGAGGGCCGAGAGCTTGGCCTCCTCGATCTTCACGTCCGCGCCGGTCTTGAGCTTGGCGACGTAGGAGTCGTAGAGCTCCTTCATCTTCTCGTTCTTGACCTTGCGGAGGACCGAGCCCTTCATCTGCTGGAAGGTGCGCTCGACCTGCTCGCGCCGGGCCGCGACCTGCACGATGTTGTAGCCGTCCGAGGTCTTGAAGACGTCGGAGACCGCGCCGGTCTCGAGGCTGAAGGCCTTGTCGACGATCGCGGGGTCGAGGCCGGGCTTGCCCTCCTTCGACACGAACCCGACGTCGCCGCCGCGGCGCTTGTACGGATCCTCGGAGTACTTGGCCGCGACGTCCTTGAAGGAGTCGGGGTTCTTCTTGACCTCGGCCTGGAGGCGCTGCGCCTCCTTCTCGGCCTCGGCGTCCGGGCGCGCCTCGGTGACCTTCACGAGGATGCGCTTGATCTGCACCTTCTCGGGCACCACGAACTCGGACTTGTGCTCCTCGTAGTACTTCTGGAGCATCTCGTCGGTGAAGTCGCTGTTCTTCACGGTCGAATACACGTCCTCGCGAAGCAACGTGTTGACCATGACCTTCTGGACCTTCGGGTCCTTGTCGAGGCCCTTCTTGAGCGCCTCGGCGTACAGGAGCTTCTCCTCGACGAGGCCGTCGAGGACCTCCTTCTTCTCCTCGAGCGAGAGCGAGTCACCGCTCGCCGGCGCCTTGCGCGCCGCGGCCTGCTCGAACTCCTTGGAGCCCACCGCCATGCCGTTGACCGTGGCGAGGGTCTCGCCGATGTCGACCGCGGGCGCGGTGGCGGACGCGCCGGACGACGCGCCACCGGAGCCTTCGTTGTTGCAGGCCACCGCGCCCGTCAACACGAGCGCGAGCAGCAGGGATCCCATCGTCGGACGCATTCTCGAATTCCTCCACCGCGTCGTTCTGCGGCCGGCCGTGCGTAACCCACCGGCCACCGCAGGCAACGCGGGAGACACGAAGCGACAGAATCCGCGTTAGTCGGGCGCGTGCTCGGACGCCTGCGGAGCCTGCGGGGGCGGCTGCTCGGGGCAGCGGGGCTCGCGGTGTGCTGCTTCCTCGGCGCGCTCGCCTTCGACGCGTTGCAGCTGTCCCGGATCGGCGCGGCGCTGCAGGTGGTGAACACGGTGTACGTGCCGCTCACGCGCCTCACGGCGTCGATGACGTCGAGCGCGACGCCCGACGACTACGCGGCGGCGATCGCCGAGGCGCGACGGGTCGTCCGCAGCGCCGACGATCTGCGGCCCGACGAGGAGGAGCGCGTGGCCATCGAGGCGGCGCGCGGCCAGATCGAGCAGGTGGCGTCGACCCCGCGGGAGCAGGTGCGCCCGAAGGTCCAGCAGCTCGCGCGGCTCGTCGACGGGCGCATCGCCGCGGTGAGCCGCAAGACCGCCGCGGCGCACGCGCGGGCCCAGCGCGTGTCGCGGGTCGTGGGCGCGCTCGCCGTCGCGCTGGGGGCGGCGCTCCTGTGGATCACCGGATCGGCGCTGCGGCCGGTCACCCAGCTGACCGAGCGGGTGCGACGCTTCGGCGCCGGCGAGCGCGCGGCGCCGCTGATCCTGCCGGGCGACGACGAGATCGCCGAGCTGGCGCGGGCCTTCGACCAGATGGCGCGCGACGTGGACGAGCGCGACCGCAGCCTGAAAGCGGTGACGCTGTACCTGCGCCGGGTGCTCGACAGCATCGGCGCCGCCGTGATCGTCGTCGAGGACGGGCACGTGCGCATGGCGAACCCCGCGGCGCGGACGCTCTGGGGGCTGGCCGAGGGCGACGGCCTGCCGGCTGCGCTCGCGGAGCTGTCACGGGGGCGCCACGAGCGGCGGGTCGGCGAGCGCGTCGAGGACGTCGCCGTCGAGCCCTTCGGCGAGAGCGGGCGCATCCTCGTCGGCGAGGACGTGACGGAGCGAGTCCGCGACCGCGAGCGGCTCGTCCGCAGCGAACGGCTCGCGCTGGTGGGCCAGATGCTCGCCCAGGTCACGCACGAGGTGCGCAACCCGCTCAACGCGATGAGCCTGCACGCGGAGCTCCTCGCCGACGAACTCGGCAACAACGCGCTCCTGACCACGATCATCACCGAGATCCGTCGCCTCGAGGGCGTGACGGAGCGGTACCTCGACCTCGCGCGTCGCCGGCCGCCGGAGCTCGCGCCGGAGGACCCGCTCGCGCTCGCCCGCGGGGTGGTCGCGCTGGAGGAGGAGAAGCTGCGACGGCAGGGCGTCGCGGTCGTCGTCGAGGGGGCGGAGGTGGGGGTGGTCGAGGTGGACGGCAACGCGCTCCGGCGCGCGCTGCTCAACCTCGTGCGCAACGCCGCGGAGGCCGGCGCCCGCCGGATCGTCGTGCGGGCGCGGCGCGAGGCGTCCGCGCTCGTCTACGAGGTGGAGGACGACGGCCCCGGGATGGATCCGGACGTCGCGGCGCGGGTGTTCGATCCCTTCTTCTCGACGCGCGCGAAGGGCACGGGCCTCGGGCTGGCGATCACGCGGCAGACCGTCGAGGACCTCGGCGGCGCCGTGATCGTGGAGACGGCCCCCGGCGAGGGCACTCGCTTCGTGGTGCGGGTCCCGTGTTGACAAAGTGTCAGCGGTGAGTCATTCGGTCCCATGATCCTCGTCGTCGATGACGAAGAGTCCAACCGGCTGGCGCTCGAGCGGATCTTCACGCGGGAGGGGTGGGACGTGAAGCTCGCCGCCGACGGGCGGCAGGGGCTGGAGATGCTGCGCGAGGGCGACGTCGCGGTCGTCCTCACGGACCTGAAGATGCCGGGCATGGGCGGCATGGAGCTGCTCCGCGCGGCGCGGCAGGTCGCGCCGGAGGTGCAGGTCATCCTCGTGACGGCGTACGGCACCGTGGAGGGCGCGGTCGAGGCGATGAAGGAAGGCGCCTACGACTTCGTGACCAAGCCGCTCCGTCGCAACGAGGTGGTCGCCAGCGTCCGCAAGGCGATCGAGAAGCGGGAGCTCTTGCACGAGAACCGCCGGCTGAAGCAGCAGATCGCGCAGGCGGACCCCGGCGAGATCGTGGGGCAGTCCGCGGCGATGCGCGCGCTGATGGAGGAGGCGCGGCAGGTCGCGCCGTCGATGGCGAGCGTCCTGATCACCGGCGAGAGCGGGACCGGGAAGGGGCTGCTCGTCCGGTGGATCCACGCGATGAGCCCGCGGCGCGAGCGGCGCCTCGTCACGGTCAACTGCGGGGCCATCCCCGAGAACCTGCTGGAGAGCGAGCTCTTCGGGTACGAGGCGGGCGCGTTCACCGGCGCGCACGGGCGGAAGGAGGGGCGCTTCGACCTCGCCGCGGGCGGGACGTTGTTCCTCGACGAGGTGACCGAGCTGCCCCTCCCGCTGCAGGTGAAGCTCCTGCGCGTGCTGCAGGAGGGCGAGTACGAGCGGCTCGGCGGCACGAAGACGATCCGCGCGGACGTGCGCGTGGTGGCGGCGACCAACCGCGATCCGGCGCGGGCGGTGGCCGAAGGGCGGCTGCGCGAGGACCTGTACTACCGGCTCGACGTGATCCCGCTGCACGTGCCCGCGCTGCGCGAGCGGCGGGAGGACGTCGCGCTCCTCGCTCGGCACTTCGTGGCCCGGCACGCGGCGCGCAACGGGCGGGTGGTCCGCGGCATCGACCCCGACGCGCTCGCCGCGCTGGAGCGGCACGCCTGGCCGGGCAACGTGCGCGAGCTGGAGAACGCGATCGAGCGGGCGGTGGTGCTCGCCCGCGAGGACACGCTGCGCGTGACGGACCTCCCGCCCGCGCTGCGGACGCAGGGCTCGCCGGCCGAGAGCGGGTGGCTCACCTTCCAGACGGGGACGCCGCTTCACGTCGTCGAGCGCCGCATGATCGAGGCGACACTGCGCGCCTGCAACGGGGATCGCAACCTCGCGGCGAGCCTGCTGGGGATTACGGCGCGGACGATCTACCGGCGGGAGGCGGAGTGGCGGGAGGAGTGACCGCCGAACGCGGCGACGCGGCCGACCTCGCGCGGATGATGGGGCGTCGGGGATGGCCTGGTTCGGGAGCAGAGCCGGGTCGACTGGGACGGATTCGAGGCAGAGCCTCGCCGAGCGGGACTCCCGTCGCGCCGGCAGCTGGGTGACTCGGCGAAAACCGACGTTCGGTCGTAGGCCGCCGGCCTTGGGGACCGACTGGAGTCGCGCTCGGACCGGCTCTGGTCCGGAACCGTCTCGTTCAGTGGGGCTCTGGGTCACCCGAGCGCCGACCGGATCGCCCCCTCCTCCTCCAGCGCGCGCACGAGGCAGGTCTCGAGCGAGGGCAACGCCCAGTCGTCCTGGTTGACGAAGAACACGCGGCCGCCCACCGGTCGGCGGGCGAGCGCGAGCGTGCCGTCCGCGACGAGCCCGGGCTCGGCGAGCGGCAACGGGTGGCCCCACCGGTGCACGCGCACCTCGCGGACGTGCCCCTCGGCGATCCCGAGGGCGCGCAGGACGGGGGCGACCTGCGCGGCGAAGGCGTCGCGGACGGCGGCGAACGACCCGTCGTCGAGGAGCTCGGCGCGGCCGCCGTCGTAGGGCAGCGCCCGGTACAACGTGAGGACGCTCCGTTCGGGATCGCCCCCCTTGGCCCACGCGGCGACGACGAAGTCGGTGAAGCCGGCCGAGGCCTCGCGGACTTCGCCGGGCACGGCGTCGGGGAGCAGGTACATCCCGAGGACGTCGTCGGGGCCGGGCACGTCGAGGAGCACGTTGGCGACGAGGTAGGCGCGGTACCGCAAGCGCCGCATCGCGACGAGCTGGTCGTCCGGCACGCCCGACACGACGCGCGCGGCGACGAACTTCGGGCAGGCGACGACCACCGCGCGGGCGTCGATCGCGTAGGGACCCTCGGGGCCGACGGCGACCACCGTGACGCCGTCCGCGCGCGGGACGACACGGGCCACCGCCGTGGACGTGCGCGGCGGGACGGAGAGCCCGCGCAGGAGCTCGACGGCGACGCGGCTGTTGCCGCCCGGCAGCGCGCAGATGCCCTCGAACTCGGCGCAGTAGAAGTTCAGCCCCGCGGCGGCCGACACCTCGTCGAGCGTGCCGCCGAACGCCGACCAGCAGTAGTGCTGGAGCAGCGCCTCGACGTGGGGGTGCAGCGGGCCTTTGGCGGCGGCGACCAGCTCCTCGCGGAACGAGCGGCGGTCGAGCTCCGCGAGCTGCGAGTCCGACAGGACCTTCCACTCCCCCGGCGGCATGTCGGGGTAGGCCTCGTCGAGCACCCGGCGGAAGTGGGCGGCGAGCCGCTCGAACTCGGCCTTGCGCGCGGGGTCGGTGACGCCGCCCCAGAAGCCGTCGCGGACCTCGCCCCGGGCGAGCACGGTGTCGTCGCCGTCGGCGACGCGCCAGGCGCGGTCGAGGCCGAGCGGACGATAGAACCGTCGCGACAAGAGGCTCGCCCGCGGCGCCTCCGCGAAGTAGGCGGCGCCGACCGAATAGGCGAGGTCGCCCCAGATCTCGCCCTTCGCGTTTCCTCCCAGCTGGTCCGCGCGCTCGAGCACGAGCGGCGCGTGGTCGCGCAGGAGCCAGGCGGTCGCCAGCCCGGAGACCCCTCCCCCCACGACCACGAGCGGGACCTGCTCGCGCGGGGAGGCCACCTCCGCGGCGACGAGCCCGTCGCGGAGGATCGGGTGGGCGCCGCCGGGGTCGTCGCCGAGGTAGCCGGCCGCGGGGCCCGTCACGGCGCGGATGGGGGAGCCCGGCAGCGCGTCGGCCGGCGCCGGCGGGGGCCGGTGGGCGCACGCGGGGAGCGCCGCGGTCGCCGCCGCGGCGCGGAGGAAGTCGCGACGGGACAGGGGAAAACGGACGAGCGGCATGGCGCGAGGCTACATCAGAAGAAGCCGCGGACCTGGGCGATCGCGTGTGGCACCCGCGCGCGCGTGGTCTGCTGCGCGCCCACGTCGACGGACACGCCGCCGGCGTCGAGGCGGGCGAGCAGGCGCGCGGAGAGCGGGACGGGGTCGGCCGCGAGCTCGACCTCCCCCACCGCGGAGAGCGGGCCCACGATCGGCCGGACGTGAGCGAGCGCGAGGTCGGCGTAGTACGGGTACCAGAGGCGGTAGCGCTGGACCTGCCAGCCGGCGGCGACGCGCAGGTGGAAGGGCGCCTCCGGGAAGAACGCCGCCTCGTAGGTGACGCAGAAGGCGACGGTCGGGAGCGTCTCGCGGCCGAGGCTCCCCCACGCGTCGACGCGCGCGTCGGGGGGTCCGGCCGGGAAGAGGAGCTCGGCGCCGAGGCCCTGCCAGTGGGTCCGGCCCCAGACGAACGCGCCGGCGAGCCGCGCGTTGCCGATGCCGACGTCGTCGAAGGCCTCGCTCCACACCGCCGCGACGGGAAGGTCGGCGGCGACGCGGAATTTGCCGAGGGCCACCTGTCCGCCGACCGTCGCCTGCGCGATCACCGGCCCGGCGAGCTCGGGCGCGACGACGACCCGCGCGCCCGCGACGTGGGTCGGCACCCCCGCGCCGACGCGGAACCCGCCGGGCGAGGCGGCCATCGCGAGCGGGACGATCACCATCCGCTGTCGCCGGTGTCGGGGTTGCAGGGGTCGCCCCACTCCGGGAGCGCGGGAACACGCGCGGCGCAGGCGTCGGCGTCCGCCGCGGGTGCGGCGTCGGCCTCGGCCACGCGGAAGGTCCACCGGCCATCGGCCTCGAACCACGGCACGACGGGCTCGTTCGACCGGGAACGGCCGAAGCCGTCGACCTCCCAGACGTAGGCGGCGCCCGCGACGAACCCGCGCTCCGGGCAGAGGGCGACGAGCCCGCTCTCGACCTGGGCGAAGATCAGCGGCACCTCCTCGCCCGTCTCGGTGGTGAGCCGCACGCCGTTCCGGAGGGCCGGCGCGTCGATCGGGACGGTGCCCCACCCCCAGCGGAGCACCATCGCCACGGAGGGGTCCCACGCGGGCTCGCCGTCGCAGGGGAGGCGCACGTCCGGGGGCTCGTCGATGCTGGTCGCCACGGCCGTCGCCGCGGCGGAGAGGAGCCAGAGACCCGCGAGGACGCGGCGCATCGCCCGACAGGGTACAGGAACGGCATGCCGGTCGCTTGCGACGAACCCGCGGAGACGGCCGAGGCCGTGTACACGTGCGAGGCGCTGCCGGCGTGGGAGGCGGGGCACGCGAAGACTGCGGGCGAAGCGGCTGCGCGCGCGCTGGCGCTCGACCCGGGGTACGCGCCCGCGAGGCTCCTCGAGGGGTACGCGATGCTGCGGACCCGCCGCCTCGAGGAGGGCGTCGCCGCACTACGCGCGATCGAGGGCGACCCCGACGTCGGGGCCCTCGCCCGCCGCGCCGCCAACGCGAACGACCACCGCTGGGATCGCGGTCAGGTGGGCATCGCCGTTGGGACCGGCGTTGTCATGGAGCTGTACTTCCTGGAGCTCACGGTCCCGGTGAGTCCGTCGTGCCGCCTCCGCGGATCGGTGGCGGACAGCCGCTTCGGCGGCGTGATCGTCTCCGCGACCGGCTGGTGCGGGAAGATCTTCGGGACGTGGAACGTCGACGCGGGCGTCGGGCCAATGACGCGGGTCTCCGACGAGTTCGCGTACGTCGGGGCCCGACTCCTGGGGGGCGTCGACGTCCGCCCCGTGCGCTGGGTGGGCCTCCGCGTCGACGGAGGGCTGGAGGTCACGGTGAACGGGTGGGGCGCGCCCGTCCTCGCGCGCGCCATGGTGGTAACGTGGCTCCCGTGACGCTCCTCCTCCTCGCCGGGCTGGCGCACGCGGAGGTCCCGCCCGCGTGGGACGTCCCGCTCCACCCTCCCCGCGTGCCCGAGCCCGCGCGGCTGCCGGACGGGACGCCCCTCCCCACGCGGCCGCCCACGCCGCGCGCGGGGGCCGTCCTCGCCGGCGCCGCCTTCGTCCTCGGGGGGCTCGCCGCCGGCTACGTCGTGGTGGGCGCGGGCAGCTACGCCTTCCCGGCCACCTGGTAGGCGGCCGCGCGCGCGTGTGGTAAACGCCGGGCGCACGGAGGTCCCATGCTCGTCGCCCTGCTCCTCGCCTGCACCGGTGGTGCCGAGGAAGAAGACACCAAGACCCCGGACAAGTCGAGCCCGCCCGCGCGGACCCAGGAGGGCGCCGACGACGGCGAGGGCGAGTCCGGCAACCAGGTCGGCGACAACGAGGAGTCGGCCAGCGTCGAGGCGGGCTTCGACACCAGCACGGCCGACGTCGTCAACACGCTCTACGTCGTGAACCTCTCCGACTACGACGTCTGCTGGGTGTACGCCGACTCGTGCGACGGCGCCTACGTCTCCGACGACCTGCTCGGCGAGGACTGGCTCCCGTACGGGTACTACCTCGAGGTGACGGGCCTCCCGTCGGACTGCTGGGAGCTGTACGCCTACGACTGCGACGGCGTCGCGTCCTGGTACACTTACACCACGATCGACGGCGAGTTCACCTGGTTCCTGACCGGCTCCGCCGGCGGCGACACGGGGACGTACTACTACTACTGAGTCGCCTCGCGGAGCTCCGGCGAGGGCGTCGCCGTCGACGTCGCGCCCCGCTGGAACAACACGACCGGGCCCTCGCTGAAGACGAGCCCCCACGCGGGGTCCCCGGACAGCCGCGTCGCGACCTCCCGCGGCGGCGCGCCGAGCGAGGTGAGCGGCAGCTCCACGTCGAGGAGCACGTAGTCCCAGCGGGACTTCGACGGGCGGTTGATCGTCTGCACCCGCGCGCGCTGGGCGACCCGC
>JBMOQZ010000148.1:0-2317 GCA_049322475.1 Myxococcota bacterium
CCGGCGGCTCTTGGTTCGTCACGACCGCCAAGCCTCCATCCACCTCGGATTCCTGGAGCTCGCCTCGGCCATCATCAGCTTCAAACAAGCGGTTCGGGCGGGGGTGAGGTTTTGAGATGGGCTCTCACGGTGAGCATCGGCGTCGCCACGGTCTGGCCCGATTGTCGTGGCGTGGAGGATCTCGTGTACGCCGCCGACCGCGCGCTCTACGCCGCGAAGGCCGGGGGCCGGAACCAGGTGCGGATCGCGGTACTCGAGGACGATCCGAAGTAGGTCGTTCGTCGGACCTGAGGCAGAATCCCGTCCGACCGGAGCCTCGCCGTGATCCTGCTCGCCTCGTCGATCGCGCCCGCCCTCGCCGGGACGGGCCCCTGGACCCTCCCGGAGGGCAACTGGACCACCTACGGCGGTGCCGAGTACCGCCAGTTCCGGATGCTCACAACGGGGGGCTTCACGGGTCAGGGCGCCGACCTCGGGACCGCGTTCCGCACTTTCTCGGCCCAGGTGATCGGCAGCTTCGGCCTGCGCGAGTGGGCCGAGGGCGAGATCTCGATCCCCTACGTGTACGTCCAGACGGCGCGCACCGACGTCGCGCCGTGCGAGAACCTCGGGCTGCAGGCGTGCGAGCCCGTGCAGGACATCGGGCTCGTCACCGCGCGCGTGAAGCTGCGCCTCCTCGACGAGGTGGTCGGCCCGCCGCTCTCGCTGGCGATGGGCCCGCTCGTGCGCACCGGCGAGTTCACCCACGCCGAACGCCAGCGGCTGACCGCGCCCACCGAGGGGCAGACCGACTTCGGCGCCTTCGTGGTCGCCGGCCGGTCCTCGGGGCTGGCGCAGGGGTGGTACGGCGCCTGGGTGCAGGCCGAGTACCGCTTCCGCCTCGCGAACACCGAGGTCGAGGGCAAGAAGGTCCCGGGCGACGAGCTCGAGCTGTCGGGCGAGCTGCTCCTCGCGCCGGCCGGGATGGTCGCCTTCGGGCCGGACGTGTGGTTCACGACGCGCGACGGGATCGGGCTCGCCGAGATGAACGAGAAGTACCTCGACGACCCCGACCGGTATGCGATGCTCGCCGTCACCACGGTGAAGGCGGGGGGCAAGGTGGTGATCGGGTCGCAGAGCCTCACGTCGCTGGTCGTCTCGGGGACCGGCACCCTGTTCGCGAAGAACAACCCCTCGGACGGCTGGTCGGTCGGCGTGGGCGTGAACCACCAGTTCGTGCCGAAGGAGCTGCCGTTGTGACGCCCGGGACGGAGACGCTCGCGGATGGCCGCTACACGCTCGTCGAGGTGCTCGGCGAGGGCGGGATGGCCAGCGTCTGGCGCGCGCACGACGCGCGGCTCGACTGCGAGCGCGCCGTCAAGCTCCTGCAGCCCCGGCTCGCCAGCGTCGCGGAGCTCCGCGCGCGCTTCGAGACGGAGGCGCGCACGATGGCGCGCCTGTCGCACCCGAACATCGTCGCCGTCCACGACGTCGGCGAGGACCGCGGCCGCATCTTCATCGTGATGGAGCTGCTCGAGGGCGGGACGCTCGCCGGCTGGCAGGTGGAGCACGGGGTCATGCCCCCGCGGCTCGTCGTGGACGTGATCCTCGGCGTGCTCGGGGCGGTGAGCGCGGCGCACGAGGCCGGCGTGGTCCACCGCGACCTGAAGCCGCAGAACGTGCTGCTGTCGCGCCGCGGCACGCCGAAGGTGGCGGACTTCGGCATCGCGCACGTCACCCAGGAGATGGGCGGCTCGACGCCCACCCGGACGGGGCAGGTCCTCGGGACGCTGGGGTTCATGCCGCCCGAGCAGCGCCTCGGCTCGCGGGGCCTCGACGGTCGCGCGGACATCTACGCCGTGGGGGCGATGTTGTACTCGCTCGCCACGGGGCTGCCGCCCCCCGACCTGTTCGCGAGCAACGAGGACGAGGCGATGCTGACGCCCGTGCCGCCGTCGCTCCTGCCCGTGGTCGTGCGCGCCACGCGGTACAAGCCGGAGACCCGCTACGGCACCGCCGAGGAGATGATCGCGGAGCTGGACGCGGTGCGGCGGACGCTCCCGGAGCCGCCCGCGGACACGCCGCCGCTGGTCGCGCCCGGGCTCGCGCGCGGGCCGGCGACCACGGGTTCCGGCCGATCGACGAGCGGGGCGGGGCGCTCTTCCGCGGGCCGCACGGGGAGCACCCCGGCGACGCCGCCGCCCGCTTCGCAGACGTTCGTGGAGCGTCCCGGCGGCGGCACGATCGTGGCGCTGGAGCCCGACGCGCCGCCGCCTCCGGTGCCTCCGACGACCCCGTCGCCGCTGGCCTCGCGGACGCCGATGATCGCGGTCGGCGC
>JBMOQZ010000149.1:0-20649 GCA_049322475.1 Myxococcota bacterium
ACCGGCTCCGGCTTCGGTGTGGGCGGCTTCGCGGGCGGCTGCCAGGCGACGGCGAGCACCGCCCGCGCGCCCGAGGCGCCGGGGCCGCGGGAGATGCCCCGACCGACGCCGGCGCGGAGCGTGACGGGCTCGGCGACGCGGTACCACCCGCCGACGAGGGCCTCGGCGGCGAGCCCCGCGGGGTTCGACAGCTCCGCGAGCGTGGCCTGGCCGGCGAGGTCGAGCGAGACGCCCGCGGCCTCGCCGATCGCGTACCCGCCGCCCACGCGGAAGAGCAGCTCCTCGGAGACCTCGACGTTCTCGAGCGCCACGTGCGGGCGGCCGCGGACGCCGAGGTTGAGGGCGAGCCGCAGGTCCCCGAGCGGCTTGTCGGCGATCGCGACGGCCTCCCAGGCGACGCCGTCGTCGCCGAGGGGGAGGGGGACCGTGGACGTCGGGAGCGCGAGACGCGCGGAGAGCGCGAGCCCCACGGGCGCGTCGGCGGGATCGAGCACCTGGCCCTTCAGGTCGACGGCGACGTCGCCGAGGCCGCCGCCGCTCGCGACGTCGCCCGTCGCGACGGGGTAGAACGGCACGTCGACGGCCGCGCGCACGCGCCAGAAGCCCCAGGCGGCGATCGCGTCGACGCCGACGGCGTCGCCGACGACCGACACGCGCTCGCCCGTGTCTTCCCAGATCCAGACGAACGGGTCGTGCACCCAGCCGGCGCCGAGGCGCGCGGAGACCCCCTCGGCGACGGCGGCGTCGTCCGCCCACATCGTGGCCGCGGCGTCGACGGGCAGCCGGTAGAGCTGCGCGTTGATCGGGGGGTTGGGGACGTCCTGGGCGAGGGCGGGGGCGATCAGGGCGAGCATCACGCGCGGCGCCTCCGGTACGAGAGCGCGGCGAGCGCGAGGGGGAAGAGCGCGGCCGGGGCGGAGGTGGTGCTGCATGCGCCGCCCCAGAAGCCGCCGACGCGCCCCGCGGTGGCCGCGGCGTCGTCGGAGGGGTCGAGCGGGTCGGTGCCGGAGGCGACCTCGTCGCCGTCGAGGGCGCCGCCGCCGTCGGTGTCGGCCTCGGTGGGATCCGTCTCGTGGACGAGGACCTCGTCGCCGTCGGAGAGGCCGTCGTCGTCGCTGTCCGGATCGTTCCGGTCGGTGCCGCGCAGGCCCTCGTCGGTGTCGGTGAGGCCGTCGCCGTCGGTGTCGGTCTGGACGTCGTCGGTGGAATCCGTCGGGTCGGTGAAGTCGACGAGGACCTCCGCGCCGTCGCTCGCGCCGCCGCCGTCGGTGTCGGCGTCGTTGGGGTCGGTCCCGTGGAGGGTGACCTCGTCGCCGTCGGAGAGGCCGTCGTCGTCGCTGTCGTCGTCGTTGGGGTCGGTGAGCGTCTCGGTGACCTCGGTGTAGTCCTCGAGGCCGTCGCCGTCGGTGTCGACGTGGTTGTCGACGAGGCCGTCGCAGTCGTCGTCGACGCCGTCGCCCGTCTCGCTGGCGCCGGGGTAGGCGGTGGCGTCGGCGTCGTCGCAGTCGGTGGCGTCCGCCACGTAGCCGTCGGGGGCGGAGCAGTCGTACACGAGGATGGTCGCGTCGCCGTAGCCGTCGCCGTCGGCGTCGCGGTACCACTCCACGGCGTCGGCGGCGTCCTCGTCGACCTCGTTGTCGCAGTCCTCGTCGACGCCGTCGCAGCGCTCGGTGGCGCCCGGATGGACGCTCCGGTCGCCGTCGTCGCAGTCGTCGGCGTCGTCCGTGTAGCCGGAGGGCTCTTCGCACGCGAGCGTGGTGACCGAGGCGTCGCCGTAGCCGTCGTTGTCCGCGTCGAGGTACCAGGTGTCCCGGTCGGTCGCGTCGTCGTCGGCCACGCCGTCGCAGTCCTGGTCGACACCGTCGCACACCTCGACCCCGAGCGGGCTCACGTCGGCGTCCGCGTCGTCGCAGTCGGCGTCGTCGGCGACGTACCCGGCGGGCGCGTCGCACGCGCGCTGGGTGGACGTCGCGTCGCCGTAGCCGTCGCCGTCGTCGTCGGCGTGCCAGGTCTCCAGGTCCACCGCGCCGTCGTCGGCGGTGCCGTCGCAGTCCTCGTCGACGCCGTCGCAGGTCTCGGTGCCGACGGGGGAAATCGTGGAGTCGGCGTCGTCGCAGTCGGTGCTGCTCCGCACGTCGTAGCTGCCGCTCGCCGAGCAGGTGCACTGGCTCGCGGTGGTGCCGTAGCCGTCGTTGTCGCCGTCGTAGTAGTAGGTGGTGCACCCGGTCGCGCCGGGATCGTTCGTGCTCGAGTCGCAGTCGTCGTCGTAGGCGGTCGAGCAGCTCTCGGTCGCCGCGGTGTTCACCGTCGCGCGGGTGTCGTCGCAGTCGGTGCCGCCCGCGGACGTCGAGGTGTAGCCGTCGCCGTCGGCGTCGTCGTCGCAGGCGTCGCCGGCGCCGTCGCCGTCGGCGTCGGCCTGGCTGACGTTGGAGTCGTCGGGGCAGTTGTCGTCGACGTCGGCGACGGTGTCGCCGTCGGTGTCCGGGACGTAGACGTAGACGTCGTCGAACGCGCAGCCGGTCCCGCTGCCGTTGTCGAAGCAGTAGAAGCCGATCTCGCCCTCGGTGAGGGCCGAGTCGGTCGCCGTCATGATCTGCTCGGTGGAGGCGAAGGATCCGTCGCGGTTGCCGTCGAGCCACACCTCGATCGACGAGCCGTCCGCGACGATCTCGAACTCGTGCGAGTAGTAGCGGTCGAAGGTCTCGGCGGAGGAGTCCAGCAACGTGCCGACGCCGCCCACCACCTTGTAGAGGCGGGAGCCGCTCAGCGGGGTGGCGCGCGCGCCCGTCGTGGACGGGTAGCCGTCGCCGCCCACGAAGATCACGATGTAGAAGTTGCTGGCGTCCTGGTACCGGAAGACGACGCCGATCGTGTCGTCGTCGTTGCTGTAGAGCGTGCCGTCGTAGGTGAAGTCGGAGAACGTCTCGGTGGTGTACGTGAGCGCGTTGTCGGCGTAGCTGCCGGTGCCCCACGTGCCGCCCGTCTCGTCGGACTCGGCGTAGACGTACTTGTCGGCGCTCGAGCTGTTGATGGCCCAGGTGTCGTAGGGGCAGTTCGACACCCACCCGCCCGTGCCCGAGAAGGCGCTGGAGGTGTAGCTGTCGAAGGTCTCGCTGTAGGCGAGGACGTCGGCGGCGGCCGCGAGGCGGGCGAGCAGCAGGGGGGTCACGCGGACTCCGGCTGGAGCGCATGGTAGCGCAACCGGAGGGGCGTCGGAAAGCGAGATCTCGTCGGTCATATCTGTGCCGCGTGGCGGAGTTTTCACGTGCTCCGCGCGCCGGCCGACTCACCCGTTGCCGACGAGGCGCGCGATCTCGGCGCACAACTCGTCGCGCGAGAACGGCTTCGCGAGGAAAGCGCGGCGGCTGTCGAGGATCGGCGGCACGCCGCTCGCGCCCACGAACAAGACGAGCGTGGCGTCGCCTGAGACGGCCTCTGCGACCGCCATCTCCTCCACGTCCGCGACGACGAGGCCGACGGCCGAGCCGTCGATCTCGACGCCCACGGCGAAGCCGGCGTCGGCGAGGACCCCCCACACGAGGGCCTGGATGGCGGGATCGGGGTCGAAGACCAGCGCGCGCGCGGGTTGCATGTCGACTCAGTGCGGCGAGGGGGCGCGGTCGATCAGAGAACGTGACGGCGGGGTGGCCCCTCGACGGCGGGCGTCCTGCTCGGCCTCGAGAACAGCGCGTGGTCGCGTCCGCCGAGCGGGTCCGGGCTCGCTTCCTTCGCCCTCCGAACGAAGAAGCCCCGGAGGTCCGACAAGGACTTCCGGGGCTCTTCTGTGGAGTGATGGAGGAGAAGGGGATCGAACCCTCGACCTCTTGCATTGCTGAGGCAGCAGATGCGTGTTTTTCTCGGAACTGGTGGAGAAGAAGGGGATCGAACCCTCGACCTCCGCATTGCGAACGCGGCGCTCTCCCAGCTGAGCTACTTCCCCGAGAGCGTCCCGCTCTTATCGAGCCCGCGCGCGGGCGTCAATCCAGTCCGCGTCGCTCGAGGTCGTCCTCGTCCAGGCCGAGGAAGTGCCCGATCTCGTGCAGCAGCGTGATCCGGAGCTCGTCGAGGAGCTCCTCGCGGTCGTGCGCGATTCGCGAGAGGTTGCGGCGGAACAGCACGATCGTGGCAGGCAGGGAGCTCCACGGGTCGGTCGTGGAGCGCTCGCCGAGGGAGTGGCCGGCGAAGCACCCGAGCACCTCGGTGGGGCGCGCGGGCGGGTCGAACTGCTCGAGGAGCTCGGCCTGCGGCACCTCGTCGACGAGGATGTGCACGTTCTCGAGGTAGCGCTGCAGCGACGGGTGCATCGCCGCGATGACCTCGTCGGCGAGCTTCTCGACCGTCTCGTCGTCCAGCGGGATGGGGACCGGGAAGTCCTCGGGCGCCACCAGCGCGGCGGCCTGGTAGTCGCGCGCGGCGCCGGCGAGGTCGCCCCGGCGCTCGCGGAGGCAGGCGCGGTAGTACAGGGCCTCGGGGTGGTGGGGATCGAGGCGAAGCGCGGCGAGGAGCGCGCCGCGGGCGTCCTCGAACTCGCAGCCGTCGAAGAGCTCGCGGCCCAGCGCCACCCAGGCGTCGACGTGCTCGCCGTCCAGCTGGACCGCCATCCGGAGCGCCTCGAGCCCCTCCTCGAGCTCGCCGGACTCGCAGAGCGCCACGCCGCAGACGTAGAAGCTCTCGGCGTCGGGCTGCCGGTTGAGCGCCTCGCGGGCGAGCTGCACCGCGCGGCTGGGGTCCTCCTCCAGCGCGGAGAGCGCGTCCTCGCGGAGCTGCTCGACGGACTTCTGGCGCCGGCTCATCCGCCCGTGGACGCCACGGCCGGCTCCACCGCGATTGTGGCCTTCACGACCGCGTAAACGCCGTCGAACGCGGGGAGGTGGGTGGCGCGGAAGACGCGGCGGATGCAGGGGAGCGCCGCGTCGGCCGGGAAGTTCGCGCCGGCGACCTCGACGCGGCGAACGGTGCCGTCGCCGGTCACCCAGGCGGTGTAGGAGGCTTGGGCCTTCTCGGCGCCGGCGAAGCAGACGCGCAGCGAGTCGGCGCGGGCCTGGAGCGCGAGGACGGCGTCCGCGCCGAGCTTCGTGGCCTCGGCGCCCTTGGGCGGGCTCCAGTCCATCGGGTCTTCCAGCTCGAGCCGCAGCGTGCGCTCGACCCGCTTGCCGGCCTTGAGCGTGAGCAGCTCCTCGTGGGTCTTGAAGCCGTCGGCCTCGATCCGCAGGCGCATCGGGCCGCCGTCAGCGGGGGCGGCGACGAGCGCGCTCGCGCCCTTGCCCACCTCCTTGTCGTTGACCACGATGCGGTCGGCCGGGGGGTCGACGTTGAGCAGGAGCCCGGACTCCGCGGCCGCGGACGTCTCGGGGGTGGGCGGGTCCTGCACGCCCGGCAGGAGCGCGACGACGACGGCGCCGACCCCGACCAGCAGAAACAGGGCGAGCACCATCGCCCCGACGGCGAGGGGCACGTAGGACTGGCGCGAGGCCTGGAACGTGACCGTCTTGCGCTCGCCGTGGTCGGTCGCGACGGTGACGGTCGCGGTGCTGCGGCCCCCGGGGAGGCGCTCGGCGTGGAGCACGATGCCGATCGTCTGGGCCGGGGCGTTCGGCTCGAGCTTCTGCTGCTGGACCTCGAGCCAGGGCTGGTCGCTCGACACGCGCCCGGGCATGCGACCCTGACCGGTGTTCTTGACGACGAGGCCGTAGCGGAGCGGCTTCCCGGAGACGGTGACGTTCACCGTCTCCGCGCCCTCCACGGACAGGCGGGGGCCCCGCGTGCGCACGGTCTGCGGGCCGCTGGCGAGGTCGAGGGTGCGCCCCTGGATGTTCGCCGCCTGCTGGATCGCGAGCTTCTGGAGCGCCTCCATCGCGGCGGACGCGATGCGCGGGTTGTCGCTCTTGGCGAGCTGGAGGAGCTCCTCCATCGACGCGTTGGCGGGAACGGCAGGATCGCCGCTGGTACGCGCCTGGGCCGAGGTCTGCGGGAGGGCTTCGCCGGGGCGGACGCCGCCGCCGCCTTCGTAGCTCGCCCGCGGGCCGGCTTTCGCGGGGTCGATGGGCGGCGCGGTGGGCGCGGGGATGGCGCGCTGGGGATCGCCGCTCTTCTTGCGCTCCTCCTCGGGCCAGGGCCCGGGGTTGACGCCCGCGGGGCCGCCGAGCAGCCCGAGCAGCGTCGCCGCGCGCTTCTCGACCTCGTCGGTGACCTCCATCATCTTCGTGCGCAGGGCGTCGTACTTCTGGCGGCGCGAGGGGTCCTTCAGGATGCGCCAGCCGTCGTCGAGGTGCTGCAGCACCTCGGCCGACTTCTTGAGGTCCTTCAGCGTCCGCGCCCACCGGTACCGCGCGCGGTAGGCCGCCTCGATCTGCTCGATGGTGGCGGTGTCCGGGACGCCGAGCAGGTCGTAGTAGTCGACGGAGCGCGCGTCCACGCCGAGCTCGTCGTCGACGGGGGCCCCGCCCTCGCGGCGACCGCCGATCTCGCGCAGGACCTCGTCGATCCGCTGGGTGACCACGGCCTCGGAGAGCTCGAGCTGCTTGCCCTGGTGGTGGATGGCGGCCTCGGCCTGCGGCGACAGGATCCCGCTGGCGAGCGTGCCCTTGATGAAGATCGTGAGGGCGTCGAGGTTCCGGGAGCTGTGGCTGTCCGCGATGTGGGCGCGGTAGGCGTCCCCCTCCTCGACGAGCACGCGCCGGAGCAGGTTGTTGTTCTTGATCAGGAACAACGCCTCGGACTTGTACTTCGGGTTGGACTGCTGTCCCTGCGCCCAGTTCCGGCGCTTCTTGATCGCCTCCTCGACGGCCTCGGGCGCCGCTTCGGGGGGGATTCCGTAGTACGCGAGGAGGTTCGCCTTGCCCACCGAAGCGAGGAAGCGTTCGATCTCGTCCAGGTCGCGGCGATCCATCGGACGAGAAGGTCGCCCGAGCGGCGCCTCACGTCAAGGGCGCCGCCGACGGCTAGTGGACAGTGGCGGTCGCGACTCGCTTGCGAGCCTCTTCCATCGCCTCGGGCGCGATGCTGCCGCGGAGGTTGATGCGCGCGCGGCGCGTCTGGCGCGTCTCGACGTCGGTGACGTCGACCTCGAGCATCTGGTTGAGGTTGTACTTGTAGACGACCTCGATGGGCGTGCCGCGGGGGCGGGGCGGGAGGTTGTCGAGCACGATCTCGCCGATGACCGTGACCTCGTCGCGCGTCTCGCCGCGGCCCTCCGTCACCTCGACCCGGACCGCCGTCATGTTGTCGTAGGCGTAGGCGAAGCGCCCCCGCTTCTCGCAGGGCAGCGGCGTGAACTCGGGGATCAGGGTCACGATCCGCTCGCGCAGCTGCGCGTCGAGGGCGACGATGCCGAGCGGGTGGCTGGCGACGTCGGTGATGCGCACGCCGGGCAGGCCGGTCGCCTGCGGCTCGCCGCCGTCGTCCATGGACTGCGGGGGAGGCGTGCCGGAGGGGTTGGTGCGGAAGCTCGGCGCGGAGCGCGCGGACGGGTTCGTGCGCGGATCGGTCGGCAGCGGCGCCGTGCCCGGCTGCGACGGGCGAGCGCCCCCCGGCGCCCCCGGGCGACGGGCGAGCGCCTGGCGGTAGGCCTGGATGGCCGGGTGGCGCGGGCGGTGGCGGAAGACGGCGGCGAGCGACGCGCCGAGCGCGACGCACTCGTCCGGGTTCACGCCGGCGACGGGCCCCTTGCTGGAGAGCCGGCGCAGCATGTCCTGGATCATCGGCATGCGCGTCGACCCGCCGGCGAGCAGCACGTCGTCGATGTCGGACCAGCGCATCTTGGCCTTCTCGAGCACGATCGCGCAGGTGTCGGCGCACTGCTCGACGAGGTCGCGGGTGACGCTCTCGAATTCTTCGCGCGTGACCGGCACGACGGTGCGGTGGCCGCGGAAATTCACGGGGATGACGGCGCGCGGCTTCGAGGAGAGCGAGATCTTGGCGTGGAGACAGCGCTCGTACAGCTCCTGGTAGGGCTGCGGCTCGTCGCGCGGGTCCATGCCGTACTTCTGCACGAACTGGTCGGCGACGTGGTTGAGCAGGCGGTCGTCCCAGTCCTTCCCGCCGAGCTCGGCGTTGCCGTCGGTGGCGATGGTGCGGAGCGTGGTGCCGCGGATCTCCATCACCGTGACGTCGAACGTGCCGCCGCCGAGGTCGTAGACGAGCAGGTTGCGATCGCCGCCGAGCCGCTCGACGCCGTAGCTGATGGCGGCCGCCGTCGGCTCGTTGATGATCGAGAGCACGTTGAAGCCGGCGAGCAGGCCCGCCTCGTTCGTGGCGCCGCGCTGCGCGCTGTTGAAGTAGGCGGGGACGGTGACGACCGCCTCCTTCACCTCGAAGCCGAGGGCCTCCTCGGCGTCCTTCTTCAGCTTGCGCAGGATGATCGCGGAGAGCTCCTGCGGCGTGTACGGCTTTCCGAAGAACTCCAGCGTGTAGTTCGGCTCGCCCATCGATCGCTTGATGAAGCGCACGACGTTGAGCGCGTCGACCACGACCATCTTGACCGCTTCCTCGCCGACGACGCAGGCGTCGCGGTCGTAGAAGTGGATCACGGAGGGCGTCGTCGGCTGGCCTTCGGCGTTCGGCAGGATGACGGGCTTGCCGTGGCGGTCCACGTAGGCCATCGCCGAGAACGTGGTCCCGAGATCGATTCCGAGGATGATGCCGTCGTCGCTGCTCATCGGTCGGGACAGCCTACCACGCGCGCGCCTACTCCTTGTTCTCGGCGGCGTCGCCGCCGACGCGGTACACGGACACCTCTTCGGCGCGCAACAGCCGATCTCCGCGGACGAAGCCCCGCTTCAGCACCGCCTGCACCTTCCAGTCGTCGGCGGGCGTGGGCGCCGCGACGACGCGCACGGCCTTGTGCTGCTTGCGGTCGAAGCGCTCGCTCGTCTCGAGCGGGATGACGTCGCGACGGTAGAGCAGCTCGAGGAATTCGTCCACGAGGTACTGGAAGCTGTCGGCGATGACCTCCGAGCTCATCTCGCCCTTCTCCAGCGACTGGTGGAACCAGTTCAGGCTGTCGTAGAAGAGCAGGAGATCGAGGAGGAACGGCTTCTCGGCCTGGAAGAGGAAGTCTTCCTTGTACTGCTTGAGCTCTTCGTAGAGCTGGTCGAAGGCCTTCTGCTGCACGCCGTCGGTGCGCAGCCGCTCGCGGAAGAGGTCCGTGAGCGTGTCGAGCTTGGCCTCGATGCTGGTGTTTTCGGCCATCGGCTAGCTCCCCGCGAGCTCAGTGGCGAGGTTGATGAACGTGCCCTGGAGCTCCACGGACTCGTTGCAGAAGTGGTAATCCTCTGGCCGCGAGGCCAGGCTCCGCAGGAAGTCGGGCCGCACCTGGGAGCCGACGCCGATCGTGACGATTCGGCCGCCTCCGGTGCGGATCCGGTTCACCTCGGAGGCGGCCCCCTCGGGGTCGTCCGGGTGACCGTCGGTCAGAACGACGAACACGCGCTGTACGCCGGCCTTGCCCTTCATGAGCTCGCGCGCCGCGGCGAGCCCCTCGGCCATCGGCGTGGACCCGATCGGCGTCAGGCCGCGGAGCGCACCGTCGATCTTGCGCAGGTCGGTGGTGAGCGGGCAGAGGACCCCGCCCGGGAACGCGACCACCGCGACCTGCCGGTTGGGCCCGAGCGACGCCTCCGAGAACGAGAGCGCGGCCTTGCGCGCGTCGTCGATGTTGCGGCCGTACATCGAGCCCGAGCAGTCGACGAGCAGCACGATGTTCATCGGCGCGCGGTTGCGCGCGAGGTCCTCGAGCGTGACCTGCCCGGCGGCGAGGCGGTGCGCGAGCGTCTGCCCGCTGTCGAGGTCCATCGCCTCGACCTCGACGATCCCGTTCGCGTTGTAGCGGAAGGTGACGGAGAGGCGCGAGCGCCCCGCCTGGCGGACGGGGATGCCGTAGAACTCGAAGTGCCCGAGCACGTTGCACTCGAGCGGATCGTCGTTCTCGCCCTGCACGAGCCAGAGATCCATCGTCGTCTGGCCGTCGTGGGTGGTGACGTAGTCGTCGCGCGTGCGCTCGCAGGGGATGCGGCTGTTGCGCTCGATGATGCGCGAGTTGAAGAGCTTGCCCTCGCGGTACACCACCATGCCGAGCGAGTGGCTCGTGACGTCGTGGGTGCGGATGTCGACCGGCGGGGCCTCGCCGCTGATCCGCGAGGCCTCGATCGCGGCGGTGAGCGCGGCGCCGAGCGCGACGCACTCGTCCGGGTTGATGTCCGTCGCCGCGTCGCGCCGGAACAGGTTCTTGATCATCTCCCGGACCATCGGCATCCGGGTGGAGCCGCCGGCGAGCACGACGGTGTCGATGTCGTCCACCGTGAGCTTCGCGTCGTCGAGGACGTCGCGGGTGAGCGCCTCGCAGCGGGCGACGAGGCCGGTCGTGAGGTCCTCGAACTTCTCGCGGGCAAGCTCGAGGCGGAGGATCTTCCCGCGGTAGTCGTAGAAGAGGTTGACCTTCGGGCGCTTCGTCAGGGACAGCTTCGCGCTGGTGCACTTCTGGCGCAGGTCGTGGTAGGCGGCGAGGTCGTCGAGCGGGTCGATCCCGTGTTTGCCGCGGAACTGCTCGGCCGCGTAGCGGATGAGGGAGTCGTCCCACTCCTTGCCGCCGAGCTGGTGGTCGCCCGTGGTGGCGATGACCGAGATGTCGCGCCCGTCGACGGTCACGATGCTGACGTCGAACGTGCCGCCGCCGAGGTCGAAGACGAGCAGACGCTTCTTCTCGCCCGGGTTGGCGAGGCCGTAGGCGAAGGCGGCCGCGGTCGGCTCGTTGAGCAGCGACAGGACGCGCAGCCCCGCGTACTCGCCGGCGCGGATCGTGGCGCGGCGCTGCTTGTCGCCGAAGTACGCCGGGACCGTGATGACGGCCTGGTCGATCCGGTGGCCGAGGCGGAGCTCCGCGTCGTGCTTGAGCTTCGCCAGGACGAAGCCGGAGAGGCGCTCCGGCGTGTACGTCTCGCCGCGGTACTCGAACGTGAAGTCTTCGTCGCCCATGTGGCGCTTGATGAACTCGACGACCTGCTCGGGGTACGCGACGGCGGACTGCTTCGCGTACGTGCCGATGATCACCTCTTCGCCCTCGAAGAGGATCACGGACGGGGTGATGCGCTCGCCCTCGGCGTTGTGGAGGATCTCCGGGACGCCGTACTTGTTGACGTGAGCGATGGCGGAGAAGGTGGTGCCGAGGTCGATCCCGACGGCGCGGGTGCTCATCTCGGATGCTCCGGGTCCATGGACGGGGCCGAGTCTACCGTCATCCGGCGCGAGCGGGGAAGTGCGGGCGCCATCCGAGCGCGCGCAGCGTGCCGATCAGGCGCAGGAGCGGGAGGCCGATGACGTTGAAGAAATCCCCGTCGATCCGCTCGATTAGCTGCGCGCCCATCCCCTCTGCGGCGTACCCCCCCGCGCAGCCGCTTCCTTCGCGCGTGTCGACGTAGGCGGCGATCTCCGCGTCGGTCACGTCGGCGCGGAAGTGGAGCGAGGTGTGCTCGCGGAAGACGTGCTCCACGCCGTGGAGCCGGACGCAGACGCCCGTGGTGAGCACGTGCGCGCGGCCGCGGAGCTGGCGCAGGCGCGTCCGGTGGTCCTCCGGACCCAGCGGCTTCCCGAACGCGACGCCGTCGAGGTGGGCGACCTGATCGGCCCCCACGACGCAGTCGCCGGCGATCGATCGGGCCTTCGCGACGGCGCGGAGCTCGGCGAGGCGCGCGGGGTCGGGATCGGCGATCGTCGCCTCGTCGACCGTCGGGGCGACGCCCTCGCAGGCGATGCCCGCGTCGCGGAGCATCGCGAGGCGCCAGGGGCTGGTGGACGCAAGGACGATGCGGGGGAACATCGCCGCGCCCCTATGCCGCGATATGGTCGCGGGCATGTCGGACGTGGTCCGGGACTTCGCCGCGCTCGTGGCCGACGTGCTCGCGCACGCGGACGCACTGCGGTCCGGGGGCACGGAGGTGGTGGCGCGCGGGGCGGCGCCCGGGCTGCCGCCCGCCGATCCCCGGCCGCCGGCGCCGAACGTGGCCCTGCCGTCGTGGATGGAGGCGTCGCCCGCGCGGCCCGCGGCGATCCCGCCGAATCCGGCGGCGTCGCCCCCGCCGGCGGTCGCGGCGGCGTCGCCGAGGCCCGTGGTGGCGTCCCCGCCGCCGAGCGCGCCACCGTCGCCCCCCGCCGCGAGCACGGGAGGCGCGGGCCTGTTCGCGTCGTCCAAGTGGGCGCGCGTGCTGACCGACCCCGCCGAGCGCCTCGACGCGCTCGCGCGGGAGGTCGGCGAGCGCTGCGCCGACTGCGGCGAGCCTCCGCCGCGGGGGGAGGGGAGCGCGCGCGCGCGCCTCACGGTCGTCGCCGACACGATGCGCGGCGAGGCCGCGGTCATGTTCGAGCGCATGCTCGTCCACGTGCTCCTGCTCGAGCGCGCCGACGTCTTCGTCGTGCCCGCGCCGCCGTGCGTGACCTGCCGGGCCCACCTCGCGAAGCTCCTCGACGCCGTCGACCCGCGCGTCGTCCTCGCCATGGGCCGCGCCGGCGCCGACGCCGCGGGCGGCTGGAAGGGGCGGGTCCTGCCGACCTTCCACCCCGAGGATCTCGTCGCGCGCCCGGGAGACAAGAAAGCGGCGTTCGAGCACCTCCAGGAGGCGCGTCGTCGCCTCTCTTGAGTCGTCCGTCGTCCGTGCATCCGCGGCCCGAAGGGCCGCGCACGCTGACAACTGACGACTGACGACTCACTTCCGAACTTTCACGGCTCCCAGCAGCGAGCCGAGCGTCCCGAAGCTCCCGCCCTGCGAGCGCTCGCCGGCGGGCACGGGCGCGACGGCGTCCTCGGCCTGCTTGATGCCGAGGGACAGGCGCCGGCGGGCGGTGTCGACGGCGAGGACGCGCACCCGGACCTGCTGGCCGGCCTGCACGACGTCGGCCGCTTTCGAGATCCGCTTGTTGGCCAGGTTCGAGAGGTGCACGAGGCCCTCGAGCCCGTTGGGCAGCTTCACGAACGCGCCGAAGTCCGCCAGCTTCGTGACGGTGCCCTCGAAGACGTCGCCCTCCTTCACCTCGGCGAGGGTGCGGGTCTGGGCCTCCTGGGCCTCGAGATCCGCGATGGCGCGGTGCGACACGACCGCCTCGCGCCCGCGCACGTCCAGCACGCGGAAGGTGACGGTGCGGCCGACCCAGGCCTCCGCCTCGTAGGGCGCGCCGCCGGCCTCGACCTGGGACGTGGGGCAGAACGCGCGCACGCCGCCGGAGAGCTGCACCTCGAGCCCGTGCTCGTTGTGGCCCACGACCTTCCCCTGCACGGGGATGCGCTCGTCGCGCGCGGCGTCCAGCATCTCGCGCGTGGCGTCGCCGCCGAGCGAGCGCGTGAGGCGCACCTCGCCCTCGCGGGCCACGATCACGAAGGCGTCGAGCGCATCGCCCGGGGCCACGTCGGCGTCGAGCTCGAAGCGCTCGATGCTGGCGTCGGCCTTCTCGCCCACGTCCACGAAGACGGTCGACCCGGTGACGCGCGTGACGCGCCCGCGGACCCGCTGCCCCTTGTGGAGGCGCTCGGCGCCCTTGCGCGGGCTGAACTCGGCGAGGAGCGCGTCGATCTCCGAGCGGTCCATCTCCGCGACCTGGCGCAGGCCCTCGAGGTCGGTGGGGACCCGCGGTGCGGGGGGCGCGGGCGGCGGCGCGTCGAGGCGCGGCGCGGGCGCGTCGACGGGCTTCTCGGGGGCGGGGGGCGCGTCGTCGGCGGGGGCGCGGCGACGCCGCACGGGGAGTTCCTTCATCACGTGCTCCTCCGGGACTGGCGGCCCGGCCTCGCCGGCTATCCGATCCGGGGAGTCGGGCAAAGCGACGCTGTCTTGTGCACGCCGTCGAGTCGGCGTACGGTGTGTTAGGCTTTTTTGCGAGTTACCGACCCCGGAGGTTCCTGATGCTGGTCATCTCCCACCAGGAGGGCGACATCCTCCAGATCGGGGACGACGTCCGGATCATGGTCCGGCAAGTGAAGGGCGGCTGGGTCCGCCTCTGCATCGACGCGCCCCGCGAGGTGCAGATCACCCGCGTCACGTCCCAGCCGCCCGCGGTGCAGGCGGAGGAGCCGACGGTGGTGCGGCGGCGTCGCGCGGTCCGCTGATCGAAGGCGCGCCGAGCCCGGGCGACGATCCGCTCGCCCCCTGGGACTACGCGCTTCCGGACGAGCTGATCGCGCGCTTCCCGCCCGCGGAGCGCGACGCCGGGCGCCTGCTCGTCGTGGGCCCGCCCCTCCGCGATCTCGCGATCCGCGATCTCCCCTCGCTGCTGCGGCCCGGCGACCTCCTCGTCGTCAACGACGTCCGCGTGCACCGGGCGCGGCTCCGCGCGCGACGCGCGACCGGCGGCGAGGTCGAGGTCCTGCTGGTCGGCCGCGACGAGGCGCTGGTGCGGCCGGCGCGGCGCCTGAAGGTGGGCGAGGTCCTCCCGTGCGGGCCGGGGGCCGTGCACCTCGAGGCGAGGATCGGGGACGGGCGCTGGCGCGTCCGCTGCGACCCCGATCCCGACACGCTCGCGGAGGCCGTCGGCGAGGTGCCGCTCCCCCCCTACCTCGGGCGAGCCCCGGTCCCCGACGACGTCGAGCGCTACCA
This sequence comes from Myxococcota bacterium, assembly GCA_049322475.1. Lineage (GTDB taxonomy): Bacteria > Myxococcota_A > UBA796 > UBA796 > SXON01 > JBMOQZ01. The sequence goes on from JBMOQZ010000149.1 coordinate 14,574, forward strand.
GACCGTCTACGCGCGGCACGGCGACCTCCGCGCCGCCGCGGCGCCCACCGCGGGCCTGCACTTCACGCCGTCGTTGCTCGCCGCGCTCGACGCGGCCGGCGTCGCCCGGGCGAGCGTCACGCTGGAGGTCGGGCTCGGCACCTTCAAGCCGCTCGCCCCCGAGCAGCTCGCCGCCGGGCAGCTCCACGCGGAGCGCTTCGTGGTGCCCGAGGCGACGTGGGCCGCGATCGCCCGCGCGCGCCGGGTGGTCGCCGTCGGCACGACCGTCGCCCGCGCGCTGGAGAGCGCGACCGGCCCCGGACCCGGCGAGACCACCCTGTTCATCCGCGAGGGGTACCGCTTCCGGCGCGTCGGCGCCCTCTTCACCAACCTCCACCTGCCCCGATCGAGCCTGCTGATGCTCGTCTGCGCCTTCGGTGGCCGCGCGCGCGTGCTCGACGCCTACGCCCACGCGGTCGCCGCCCGCTACCGCTTCTTCAGCTACGGCGACGCCATGTTCGTGGAGCCCGACAACTTCTGACCGCACCCGGTCGCCCGCCTTGCTAAGGGCGCGCGCGATGTCGGCCGCCCGCTACGAGCTCCTCGCCACCGCCGGCGCCGCCCGCCGGGGGCGGCTGAACCTGCCGCACGGCGTGGTGGACACGCCCGCGTTCATGCCGGTGGGGACCCAGGGCACCGTCAAGGGGCTGTCGCCCGACGATCTGCGCGCCGCCGGCGTGCAGATGGTGCTCGCCAACACGTACCACCTGTGGGTCCGGCCGGGGCACGAGCGCGTGAGGGCGCTCGGGGGCCTGCACCGCTTCATGGCGTGGGACGGCCCCATCCTCACGGACTCCGGGGGCTACCAGGTCTTCAGCCTCCAGCAGATGCGCAAGCTGACGGAGGAGGGGGTCCGCTTCCGCTCCGAGGTCGACGGGCAGTGGCGCATGCTGACGCCCGAGAAGGCCGTGGAGATCCAGGAGGCGCTCGGCGTCGACGTGGCGATGGCGTTCGACGAGTGCGTGGAGTGGCCCGCCACGAAGGAGCGTGCCGCCGAAGGGATGGCGCGCACCTCGCGCTGGCTCGCGCGCTGCCTCGCCGCGAGGACGCAGCCCGATCGGACGGCGCTCTTCGGCATCGTGCAGGGCGGCACGCACGAGGAGCTCCGCGTCGCGCACGCGCAGGAGCTCGCCGCGCTGCGTCTGGACGGGTACGCGATCGGGGGGCTGTCCGTGGGCGAGCCGCGTGAAGACCTCTTCGCGATGGCGGCCCGCACGACGCCCCACCTGCCGACCGACCGCATCCGCTACCTCATGGGGGTGGGCTACCCCCTCGACCTCGTGGACGGCGTGATCGCCGGCGTCGACCTCTTCGACTGTGTCCTCCCGACGCGGTCGGCGCGCTTCGGGACCGCGTTCACCACACTCGGGCGCGTGGTGATCAAGCACGCGCGCTGGCGGGACGACGACCAGCCGCTCGACCCCGCGTGCGCGTGTTATACGTGCGCCCGTTTCAGCCGGGCCTACCTCCGGCACCTCTTCACCGCGAACGAGATCCTCGCCCCCCGGCTGCTCACGCTGCACAACGTGACGCTGTACCAGACCCTCCTCGCGCGGCTGCGCGCGGCGGTGTCGCAGGGGGAGGAGGCGCTCGCCTCGCTCCGGGCCGAGGTGACGCGCTGGATGGGTCCGCACGAGGACGCCGAACCGGCGCCTGGAGAACCGTAGAATGCAACCGGCCGACCTCGCGATCGCCTTCGAAGCCCCCGCCGCCGGCGGCGGCTTCGCGCCCAACATCCTCCTGCTCGTCGCGTTCGTGGGGATCTTCTACTTCGTGCTGCTGCGCCCGCAGCAGAAGGAGGCGAAGGAGCACGCCGCGCTGGTGGCCTCGCTGCAGAAGGGCGACAAGGTCGTCACCGCGTCGGGCATCCACGGGAAGGTCCACGAGGCGAAGGACGGCACGCTCGTGCTCGAGATCTCGCCGAACGCCTACCTGACCGTCGATCGCGAGGCGGTGAAGCGCAAGCTCGAACCCCCGAAGGGTGCCTGATGGAGGTCGGACTCGTCGCGCGCGTCGTGGCCTGCGTGGCCGCCGTGCTCGTCTCGTTGTGGATCCTCACGCCCACGTTCATGGGCAAGGAAGCGCAGGACGTCCTCCAGGCCCACGAGGACCGCGAGAAGCTGGAGGACCCGCCCCCGCTCGAGACGCCCGATCCCTGGTGGGTCGACGTCCTGCCGAACCTGAAGGTGAACCTCGGGCTCGATCTGCAGGGCGGCATCGATCTGACGCTCGAGGTCGAGGCCGAGGAGGCCGTGCTCTCCACGGTGCAGCGCGACGTCGTCCCCGTGAAGCAGGCGGCGGAGCGCGCGGGGGTCAAGCTCGCCGACGTGCGGCGGGACCGGAAGAGCCCCGCCCTCCTCGTCGCGCCGGGCGAGGGTGTCACGCTGGAGGCGGTCCAGACCTTCCTCAAGAAGTCCTTCTCGACGTACGCGTACGAGGGGACCACCTCGCTGGACGGTCGCGACTACTTCCTCTTCGAGGTGACGGAGGAGGCCCAGGCGGCGATCGCGCGCAACGCCGTCGAGCAGGCGCTCGAGACCATCCGCAACCGCATCGACGAGACGGGCGTGAAGGAGCCCGTCATCACGCTGAAGGGCGAGCGCGGCATCGACGTGCAGCTCCCCGGCGAGACCGACATCGAGCGGGCGCTCGCTGCCGTCGGCGAGCAGGCCGTGCTCGAGTTCATGCTCGTCGACGAGGACGCCGACATGATGAAGGTCCGCGCCGGCATCGAGGCCGCGCGGATCGCGCTCCCGCCCGACGAGTTCGACGACGACCGGCGCCTCTCCGAGTGGCTCGTCGACAACGGGCACCTGCCCCAGGGCCGGCGCGTGTTGTTCGAGTACGAGAAGGACGAGCGCGTCGAGGAGACCGGCCTCGTGCTCAAGGACGAGGTCCTGCTCTCCGGCGACGACGTCAACGACGCGCAGACGCAGGTGAACGGCCAGACCGGCGAGTACTACGTCGCGCTCGAGTTCAAGCCGCGCGGGCAGGCGGCGTTCGCCGACGTCACCGGCAAGAACGTCGGCAAGCGCTTCGCCATCGTGCTCGACGAGAAGATCCGCTCCGCCCCCACCATCCAGGAGCGCATCAACGGCACCGCCAGCATCTCGATGGGCGCGATGAACATCGACCAGCAGGTGAAGGAGGCGGGCATGCTCGCGCTCGTCCTGCGGTCGGGCGCGCTGCCGGCGCCGGTGAGCGTCGGCGAGGTGCGCACCGTCGGCGCGTCGCTCGGCGAGAAGGCCATCCGGGAGGGCGTCACCGGCGCCATCATCGGCGCGACGCTCGTGTTCCTGTACGCGGCGTTCTACTACCGCAGGAGCGGGCTGCTCGCCGACGTGACGCTGGCGCTCAACGGGTTCTTCGTCGTCGCGCTCCTCGCGCTCGCCGGGGCGACGCTGACGTTGCCCGGCATCTGCGGGATCGCCCTGACGATCGGTATGGCGGTCGACGCGAACATCATCATCTTCGAGCGCATCCGCGAGGAGATCCGCGCGGGGAAGACCGTGCGGAGCGCGATCGACGCCGGCTTCGACCGCGCGTTCGTCGCGGTGTTCGACTCCAACATCACCACGCTGCTCGCCGGCGTGGTGCTCTACAGCTACGGGTCGGGCCCCATCCGGGGCTTCGCGGTCACCCTGATGATCGGCATCTTCACGACCCTCTTCACCGGCGTGTTCGTCTCGCGGACGCTCATGGAGCTGTTCAACCGCGGGCGTGCCACCGTGTCGATCTAGGGGGCGGCGATGCGTCAACTCCTTCCAGCCGACCTCTACATCGACTTCGTCGGCAAGCGGCACTTCTTCGCGGGGCTCTCCGCGATCGCGGTGCTCGTCAGCATCATCCTGTTCGTGACGATCGGGCCCAATTGGAGCATCGACTTCACGGGCGGCACCGAGGTCCAGTTCCGCTTCCAAGAGGCGACGACGATCTCGGAGGTGCGAGACGCGCTCGACGACATCGGCGTCTCCGAGGACTCGGTCCAGCAGGTGGGCGACACGGGGGACAACCGCTTCCTGGTGCGCGTGCAGGGCGAGTCCGGCGCCAAGCAGCAAGAGGTCGACCTCGTGCGTGACGCGCTGGGCAAGGCCTTCGGCGCCGAGTGGGTCGACGAGATCCGCATCGACGCCGAGGTGGGGACGCGCGCCTCCGTCACCTACAAGGGCGAGCAGGTTCCCCTGCCGCGTATCCAGGACGCGCTCGCGGGCCTCGCCGGCGTGACCGTGCAGGCCTCGCCCGAGGAGAACACGTTCTACGCGCGGCTGCCCGGGGTCGCCGAGGAGATCCGCGGCGCGCTGACGACGTCGCTCTCCCAGCGCCCGTTCGAGGTCGAGCGCACGGACTCGGTCGGGCCGAAGGTCGGCGGCAACCTCCGGACGGCCGGCCTCGTGTCGACCGCCGTGACGATGCTGCTCCTGCTGGTGTACGTCGCGATCCGCTTCGACTTCGCCTTCGCGCCGGGGGCGATCCTCTGCCTCTTCCACGACGCGGTCATCGTGTGCGGAATCTTCGTCGTCACGCGGCAGGAGTTCGGGCTCTCGATGATCAGCGCGGTCCTGACGCTCGTCGGCTACTCCATCAACGACACGATCGTCATCTACGACCGCATCCGCGAGAACATGGAGAAGTACCGCCGGACCGATCTGCCGAAGCTGATCAACGACTCGATCAACCAGATGCTGTCGCGCTCCGTGTCGACCTCGCTGGCGACGGCGCTGGCGCTCACGCCGTTCCTGTTCCTCGGCGGCCCGGTCCTGCGCAACTTCGCGTCCGCGATGCTCATCGGCATCGTCATCGGCAGCTACTCGACCATCTACGTCGCGAGCCCGCTGATGATCATCCTGCGGGAGAATCAGGACACGCTGCTCCGGCTCGTCGGCCTCGGCCCGAAGAAGAGCGCTTGACCACACCTGGTCGGGCCAGTATAGAAGTCGGGTCCCCCCTCCTGAGTTCTGGATGACCAAGACCGAGCTGGTCGATGCCGTCGCCCGGCGGCAGAACATCCCCCGCGGGATCGCCGAGCGCGTCGTCAACGTCCTCTTCGACGGCATCCGGGACGCGCTGGTGCGTGGCGACCGCGTGGAGATCCGCGGCTTCGGAACGTTCCAGGCTCGCCACTACCAGGGCTACACCGGCCGCAACCCGCGGACCGGCCAGCCCATCGTCGTCGCGCCGAAGGTCCTGCCGGTGTTCCGTGTCGGCAAGGAGCTGCGCATGCGCATGAACGGAGGCATCGACCCCGAAGGATGATCGCTCTCTCCTTCCTCGGCGCGGCCTTCGCCGCGACCGTCTACATCAACGGGGTGCGCGCCGACGTGCTCCCCGAGGTCACGCTCGCCAACGCCACCGTGCGCATCGACGCGCAGGGCAACGTGTGGATCGACGCCCCCGGCTATCGGGTGTCGGTGGTCCAGCCCCAGGCGGCGCAGCCCTACACGGGGCAGGGGTACGCGGCGTACGGCGGCACCTCCACCACGCCGGCGCCCTCGACCACGTACGGGAGCACGTCGCCGACGTACCCGACGACGTCCCAGCCCGCCTACGGCAGCACCCAGCCGCAGCCCACGTACGGCACGACGGCGACCACGCCCACCTACGGCAGCGCCCCGTCCACCTACGCGGCGACGCCCTCGTACGCCCCGCCCGCGCCGGCCACCGGCGTGCCGGTGGGCCAGTGGTGGCTCGTGACCGAGGACAACGCGTCCACCGGCCACACCATCGAGCTCGTCGTGAACGGCACCTTCGTCCGTCGCATCGTGTCCGGCGAGCCCCAGCTCATCCTCGACCTCGCGCCGTTCTTGCGTCCCGGCCCCAACACCATCGTGCTCAACGCGCTCGCCGGCCCCCAGCCCGGCGGCGGCGTCTTCAACGTGTACGTCGGCAAGGGCAGCAACCTCTCCGGCACCATCCGCATCGACAACCCCGAGATCCGCTTCGCGCGTCGATCCACCGACAACGCGAGCGGGACGACCAAGCAGTACACCCTCACGGTCAACTGACCCGCCCCTCCGCCCCTCCCTCCCGTCCCCCCTCC
>JBMOQZ010000150.1:0-20591 GCA_049322475.1 Myxococcota bacterium
GGCGGGGGCCGGGGAGGCGCCCGGGAGACGGGCCCCGCGAAGACCGCCCGCCGCGACGCCGACCCGAGCTTCCCGCCCGTCGAGGTCCTGAACCTCGACCTCGCCCTGTGGGGCGTGGACCTCCCCAACACCGTGAAGGGCATCACCGTGGGGTGGGACGGCGCGCGCCTCTGGGTCGGCGGCATCGCCACCCAGCGGATTGCCGCCATCGATCCCGCGAAGGGCCACCCCGTCGCGTCGGTGGACCTCGACGTCCGCGGGCACAGCCCGGCGCTGCTGCGCGCCGACCCGAAGCGCCGGCGGATCTACTGGGTGAGCCGCCAGGACGGCTCGATCCGCGCGGTGGACCTCGACCGCGACGCGCTCCTGGCCAGCGTGGACGGCGAGCGCCCCGAGCGCGCGAACGCGTTCCCGATCCAGGACGCCGCGGTCGACCCCGACACGGGCGTCCTGTGGGTCGCCAACCGCCGCGCCGGCACGGTCACGGGCTACGACGGCGCGCTCGCGGTCGTCGCCACCCTGACGGACGCGCCCGCGCCCAGCGCCCTCGCCGTGCGGGACGGCACCCTCGCGATCCTCGACTCGCCGGGGCGCGAGGGCGAGCGCATCCTGCTGCGGGACCTGAAGGCGGGCGCCACGCGCGAGCTCGCCGTGCCCGGCGCCACCGGCCCGGTCACGCTGGCCTGGGGCCCCGACGGCGCGCTGGTCGTGGTCGGGCGCGCGATCGTGGCCCTCGGGCAGGACGGGGCCACGCGCTGGCGCGCCGAGGCGCCGGCGGTCCCGGACCGCGCGGTGGTCGCCGGCGACGCGCTCGCCGTCGTCTTCGAGAAGGCCTCGCGCGACGCTCCGCCCGCCGAGAGCCTCCTGGTCCTGTGGGACCTCGCCACGGGCCGCGAGCGCGGCCGCGTCCCCGTCTCCTACGAGGCCAAGTTCCTCGACACCGACGGCGCCCGCGTGTTCGTGGGCAACGGCGGCGACGGCAGCGTCAGCGTCGTGGACGCGCGCACCGCCACGAAGTCCGCGCGCTGGGACGCCGGCAACGCCGCCGAGCAGGTGGTGATCGACCCGAAGACGGGCACCCGGTACGTGCTCGACCGCCTCGGCGGCAGCACGATCTACGTCTGGCCGCGGGGGTCGCGGACGGTCACGCCGTGGGAGCTGGGCGGGTGGCCGACCGAGATGGCGCTCGAGGGGACCGACCTCTGGGTGCTGGGTCACCACGCGGCGGAGCTCGTGCGCGTCGACGCCCGCGAGGGCGACCGCCTCGGCACCATCGCGCTCGGCGTGCCCGGGAACCGCACCGACACCCTCGGCGACCTCGACGTCGCCGGCGGGCTCGCTGCCGTCTCGTTCCCCGAGACGGGCTCGCTCGTGCTCGTCGACCTCGCGAAGGGCCGGCCGCGCTGGACGAAGACGCCCGAGTGGCTCCGCGCCGGCGAGAAGAGCGGGCCGGGCGAGGGCGCGGTGAAGCTCGACCCGAAGCGCGACCGCCTGTACGTCGCCACGCGGACGACCGTGCGCGCGCTGTCGCTGCGCGACGGCGCCGAGCTCGGCGAGCTCGCGCTGCCCGACCGCCCGAAGGGCTACGAGGTCAACCCCCTGTGGCTCGACGGGGATCGGCTGTTCGTCGGGCCCGACGTCGTGAAGGTGCCCTCGCTCGCGCTCGAGGCCCGCGTCGAGCTGGCGATGAAGGTGTTCTGGTCGCAGGAGGACGCGCTCCTCGGGCTGCAGCCCGGCCGCGGCAGCGACCCCGAGCTCCTCGTCGAGCTCGATCCCGTCACGCTGCAGGCGAGGCGTACGTTCCCGCTCGTGCCGACGGGCATGATGCGGCTCAACGCGACCTACGACCCCGCGAGCAAGCGCGTCTACGCGACGGACATGGCGGAGGCCCGCGTGTTCGCGTGGGCGTGGCCCTGATCGGGGCGACTCGGACGGCGGGTTAGACGGCCGCGCATGTTGTGCATCGCCGACACCCCCCTCTCCTCGCGGCTCATCCTCGGCACCGGCAAGTACGCGGACTTCGCCACGATGCGCGCGTGCCACGAGGCGTCGGGCACGTCGATGGTCACGCTGGCGATCCGCCGCGTCGACCTCAACGCGCCGAAGGGCGAGAACATCCTCGACTTCGTCGACCGCACGAAGATCCGGCTCCTGCCGAACACCGCCGGCTGCTACACCGCGGAGGACGCGATCCTCACCGCGCGGCTCGCCCGCGAGCTGCTCGGCACCGAGTGGGTGAAGCTCGAGGTGATCGGCGACAAGGACACGTTGTTCCCGTGCGTCGAGGGCACGCTCGAGGCCGCGCGCGTGCTGGTGAAGGAGGGCTTCGTCGTCCTGCCCTACGTGACGGACGACCCCGTCGCGTGCCAGCGGCTCGCCGACATCGGCTGCGCCGCGGTCATGCCGCTGGCCGCGCCGATCGGCTCCGGGCTCGGCATCCGCAACCCGTGGAACCTGCGCATCATCCTCGAGCAGGCGAGGGTGCCCGTCATCGTCGACGCCGGCGTGGGCACCGCGTCGGACGTGGCGGTCGCGCTCGAGATGGGCGTGGACGGCGTGTTGCTCAACACCGCGGTCGCCGGCGCGCGCGACCCGGTGAAGATGGCCGAGGCGATGCGCCACGCGACGATCGCCGGCGAGCTCGCGCGCGCGGCGGGGCGCATCCCGAGGAGGCTCTACGCGACGGCGTCCTCCCCGATCGAGGGGGTCCCCTCATCGTCGTAGCGATCGCAAACGGGCCCGAGCACGTCGAGGCCGTGCTGGCGACGGGGGTGTGGGTGTTGTCCCGCGGCGTCGCGCTGCCGGACCGCCCCCGGCTCATCGTGCACGCGCGCGTCGGGACGGGGCGGAACGTCCACCTCGCCGGCGACATGGACGTCGCCGCGTGGCGGGCGCGCGTGCCCGGGCTGCTCGGGTACAGCGCCCACTCGCGGGCGGAGGCGGACGCCGCGTTCGCCGCGGGGGCCGACTACGTGTTCCTCTCGCCAGTGTTCGAGGCCCGCCACGGGCGGCCTCCGATCGGCGTCGCCGACCTGCGCGGGTGCCTCGCGCTCGGCGGCGTCACGCTCGATCGCGTGGCGCGCTGCATGGACGCCGGCGCGGCGGGCGTCGCCGTCGCCGGCGCGATCTTCGACACACCCGACCCCGCGGCCGCCGCGCGGGCGTTCGTTCAGAAGGTCCAGACCTCGGGGTCGTAGCAGGCGCCCTCGGCGATCTCCTCGCACGCGGACTCCTGGATGCACTGCAGCTCGGCCTCGAACGCGTCGCGCTTCTGCTCGTCGGTCCAGCGGTCGTACAGGTCCTCCTGCTCGTCGCACGAGAGCTCGCACTCCGTCGCCGTCATGCGCTCGGTGCCCTCGTTCTCGCAGTCGACCAGCTTCTCGCAGACCTGCTCGCAGGTGGGCGAGCAGCCGAGGAAGCTAAGGAAAATTCTTGACAGGAGCACAGTATCCCTCGTCGAGGAACGAGCACTCGGTCTCGGCCACGCAGTCCATCCACGCGGCGGCCTGCTTCTCGTTCTCCAACGAGATGGAGTCGTTCGCGCTGGACCGCTCGTTCGGCGAATAGTCGCCGATCTCCCCGTTGCGGGCCAGCGCCGCCTCGCAGTGGGACATGCACGCGCTCGTCATCTCCTGACGGCCCGTGGCGCCCTCGTGGCCGGGGAGCTGGATGTTGCACTCGTCCGGCCCGTCCCCGAAGATCTTGTCGCAGGACGACTGGCAGTCCGGGCCGCAGCCGATCAGGGAGGCGAGGAGCAGGAGCATGGCGCGGAAGGGTAGTCGGGCGGGGCCCCGTGGTCAACCGCGGCCCGGCCCCGTAGCATGGGCCCGATGCGCGTCCTGCACGTGACCCCGTACTACCCGCCCACGTGGGCGTACGGCGGGATCCCGCGCGTGGTCTCCGGCCTCGCGCGGGCCCAGAAGGCGGCGGGCCTCGACGTGCGGGTGTGGACGACCGACGTGTTCGACGCCTCGCGGCGGAGCGGGCGCCCGCGCGTCGGCGAGCTCGACGGCATCGAGGTCCACGTCGCGCCCGTCGCCTCCAACCGCCTCGCGTGGGCCCACCAGCTGTACGTGCCGCTGGGCTCGCCGCCGATGGACGGGGTCGACGTCGTGCACCTGCACGGGCACCGGCACCTCCTGAACTGGCTCGCCTTCCGGGCGCGCGGCCGGCGGCCGGTGGTGCAGACGCCGAACGGCACCTTGCCCCGGCTGGAGCGCAAGGTGACGGCGAAGGCCGCGTGGGACGTGCTCTTCGACGGCGACGTGCCGAGGCGGGCCGACCGCCTCGTCGCGACGAGCAAGGCCGAGGTGCGGCAGATGCTCGCCGCGGGGATCGCCGGCGACCGCATCGTGCGCATCCCCAACGGCCTCGAGATGCCGGAGCCGCCTCCGCGCGGGCGCTTCCGCGCGCGGCACGGGATCGAGGGGCCGATGGTCGCGTTCCTCGGGCAGGTGACGCCCCGGAAGGGCGTCGACCGGCTCGTGCGGGCGATGGAGGGCGTGCCGGCGACGCTGGTGGTGGCCGGGCCGCCGCGGGGGATGTCGCTCCCCGAAGGAGTCCTCTGCACGGGAACGCTCGAGGGGGAAGACCGGCTCGCGCTCCTCGTCGACGCCGACGTCCTCGCCTACCCCAGCACGCACGAGATCTTCGGGCTCGTGCCGATGGAGGGGCTCTGGTGCGGCGCCCCGGTCGTGGTCGGCGACGACTGCGGCTGCGGCGAGATCGTCGCCGAGGCCGACGCCGGGCTCCTCGTCGACGACAGCGTGGAGGCGCTGCGGGGGGCGATCCGGCGGCTCGTCGGCGATCGCGCCGCGGCGAGGGCGATGGCCGAGCGGGGGCGCGCGTACGTGCGGCGGCACCTCGACTTCGCGGGGATCGCCCGACGACACCTCGAGGTCTACGAGACGTTGTGCGCCACCGCCTCCTCCTGATCGTCGCGGTCGCGCTCGCGTTCGCGCCCGGGCTGCGCGCGCCGTTCACCTACGACGACCGCGTGGAGGTCGTCGGCAACCGGACGATCCGCCAGCTCGCCGAGTGGGAGGCGATCGCCGGGTACAACACCTCGCGGCCGCTGCTCATCGCGACGTACGCGCTCGACTGGCGGCTCTGGGGCCTCGAGCCGCTCGGCTACCACCTCGTGTCGCTGGCGATCCACGTCGGGAACGCGCTGCTCGTCGAGCGCCTCGCGCGGCGGTGGGTGAAGGCGAGCTGGCTCGCCGCCGCGCTCTGGGCGCTGCACCCGATGTGCAGCGAGGCGGTCACGTACACGACGGGGCGCTCCGACGCGTTGTGCGCGACGGCGTGGCTCTGCGCGCTGCTCGCGTGGACGGAGGGGCGCGCGGCGTGGGCGCTCGTCGCGGCCGCAGCGGGGCTCCTCGTCAAGGAGGTGGCGGTCGCGCTGCCGCTGGCGCTCTTCGCGGCGCGCGCGGCGCCGCCGCGGGCGTGGGTCGGCCTCGGCGGGCTGGTGGTCGCCGCCGGCGCCCTGCGCGTCGCGACCTACGGGTGGCCTGTCCCGGAGGTGGACCGGAGCGCGCTCGCGCAGGCGGCGACCCAGGGCGAGGCGTGGGCGCGGTACCTGCGCCTCTGGCTCCTCCCCGTCGGGCAGAGCATCCTGCACGACCTCCCGGTCACGACGCGGTGGGGGTCGCTCGCGGCGCTCGCCGTGGCGTTCGTGGCGATCGCGAAGCACCCCGGCCTGCCGCGCTTCGCCGCCGTCCTGTGGGTGGCATGGCTCCTCCCCTCGTCGATCGTGCCGCTGAAGGAGACGATGGCCGAGCACCGCGCCTACCTCGCCGGCGCCGCGCTCGCGCTGGGCGTGGCCGCGTGGCTCCCGCGGGGGGGCTGGGTGCTGGTGCCGGCGTTGTTCGCCGCGACGCTCGCCCGCACGTGGACCTGGGCGGACGAGCCGCGGCTCTGGGCCGACGCCGCCGCGAAGAACCCCCAGAGCCGCGACGCCGCCTACGGCCACGCCGAGGCCCTGCGCTTCGCCGGGCGCATGCGCGAGGCCGCGGACGCCTACCGCCGCGTGCTCGCCCTGCGCCCGGGCGACCCGGACGCCCAGGTGGGGCTCGGCATCGCGCTCGCAGAGACGGGCGACACCCCCGGGGCCCGCGCCGCGTGGCTCGCCGCGCTCCGGAGCGACCCGCGCACCTGCGCGGCCCACAACTCGCTCGCGGCGCTGGACGTCCGCGAGGGCCGCCCCACCGAGGCGATCGAGGGGTACCTCTCCACGCTGCGCGCGTGCCCCGACGACGCGCTGGCGCACTACAACCTCGGCGTGCTCCTCTACGACCTCGGGCGCCTGCGCGACGCGGAGGGGCACCTGCGCGAGTACCTGCGGGTGGAGCCCGACGGGAGGCTGGCGGAGGCGGCGAGGGAGAGGCTGGGGCGTTTGGATTGAGCGCTCGTGCGCGTTCACGTCCACGTCCGGGTTCACGGGCCCGGGATCGTGCGCGTGCGCGTGCGGGTGCGCGGTCGGGCGGCACGCGCACCCGCACCCGCACGGGCCCGAGCCACGCCGACGCGAACGTGGACCCGAACGTGAACGAACGCCCGAAAATCGCGCCCCTACCGAACGAGCCTCCCCGCCTCCAGCCGGAACCCGGTGGGCGTGTTCTGCGCCAGCCACCCGTCCTCCGGCACCGGCCACCGCCGCTGCGCGAAGATCTCCGCGAGCCGGCCGCGGATGCGGGTGCTCTCCTCCTTCGGGTTGAGCAGCGCCCCGGTCAGGCCGTCGCGCCCGGCGTCGCCGTCCTGGGCCGCGATCGCCTCGATGGCGGCGTGGCGCACGCCCTCGTTGAAGTCGGCGAGGAAGGGGCGCGCGGCGTCGGCGACGCGCGGGTCCTTGCGCTCGGCCAGCGCGATGAGGAGCGCGTGTTTCTTCTCGGGCTTCAGCTCGTTGTCCACGCTCTCCTTCGCGAGCATCGCGAGCAGGAGATCGACGGCGGCGGCCGCGCCCTCGACGCGCTCGACCACCTTCACCGCGTAGGCGAAGCGCGTGTTCCGGTGGGCCCAGTCCTTCGCGATCTGCGCGCCCTCCGCGCCCTTCTCGCAGAGCGCCTCGAGCACCATGTCCTTCTCCTTGCGGTCCTTGAGCTGGTGCTCGAGCTGCATCCCGAACCGGTTGCAGAGCCCGGCGACCGCCTCCGGCGAGCCGTTCTCGGCGAGCCACTGGATGCTGGCGACGCGGTCGTCGTCCTGCGCGTCGCGGTCGGTGACGCGGCGGACGTGCCGCTTCATCGCGCCCCCCGCCGTGAAGAAGTCGAAGATACCCATCTGCTCTCTCGAAGGCGGCCGGAGGCTATTCACCCGAGGGCGCGTCGGGAAGGGCTCCCCGCCAACCCACGGTCGCGACCGCTCGCCAGTCGGCGGCCGCGGGGGTGAGCCCGGCGGCGCCCTCCAGCGCCGCGAACCACCGCGACCCGGCGCTCACCACCCCGCCGGCCTCGATCCGCGCGGGGTTGCGGGAGGTCGGCAGGTCCGCCGACACGCCCGGCGCGAGCGTGACGGGGCCGAGCGTCGCGCGGAGCCGGCCACGCAGGAGCGGGACGTCGTCCTGGTTCGCGAAGCGCAGCGGGTTGCCGAGCACGGCGAGCCCCGCGTCCACCTCCGCGCCGACGTGCTCGCCGGTCCACGTCACGGTCCCTCCGAAGATCACGTCCGTCTCGTCGGTGCCGAGCTCGCCCTCGTCCGTCGCGTTGGGGAGCTTCGCCTCCCACCCGAGGCCGCCGCACACCGTTGCGACACAAACGACACGAACGCGCGTGCCGAGACGCAAATCGCCGGGGCCGGAGGCGGGCTCGCCCGCGGCCGTGGTGTCCCGGAGCCACTCCCACCGCGCGCCCACCTCGACGCGGCCGAGCCCCACGCGCGCCTCGGCGCCGCCCGAGAGGCGGGTGCGCTCCGCCACCCGGAAGGGCGGCACGTACCCCGCGGCCGCGCCGCCGCTCGCAGACAAGACACACGTCGGTGTTGCGCCGGCCTCCGAATGAGGCGAGAGTGCCGGCGATGCCCACAGGTCCGAGCCCCACGCTCGCCCGTTGAACGAGCAGGCTGCGAGCCCCATCGCGAGCCATCTCGTTCGCCGGATCAGGTGTTGACGGCGCGGCCCATCCATCCGTACACTGCCCTACCGCCGGTCGCCTCACACGGAACCCCCCGTGCGTCCAGCCTCTGGAGCCCCTTCATGAATCGCACCTCCTTCCTCGCCGGTACCGTGCTGCTCCTCTGGGCAGCCTGCCGCCCCGACGATCCCGACAAGGAGTCCGGCGGCGGCACCGGGGCGGACGCCTCCTGCTCCGGACCCTCCCTCGAGCTGGCGCCCGAGGACCAGTCCACCACGACCGGCTCGATCGTGGCGCTCTCCGCGAAGGGCAAGATCTGCAACTGCGACGGCGACGCCACGCTCACCTGGGCGGTCGAGAACGCGCCGGTCGACTCCGAGATCGACACGGGCGATCTCAACGTGAACGACCCCGAGAACGTCTCCTTCACCCCGGACGTGCCGGGCACCTACGTGCTCTCCGTCACGGTCACCGACAGCTGCGGCAACAGCTCGAACGCCGAGCTCGTCATCGTCAACGTGACCTCCTCGAACAGCCCCCCGGTCGCCGACTGCGGCGACAACCTCGTCGCCGAGGCCGACCAGCGCGTCGACTTCGACGGCAGCGCCTCCCGCGACCCCGAAGGGGCCGAGCTCGAGTACTCCTGGGCCGTCTCCAGCGTGCCGGACTGCTCGGCGGTCCAGCCGGGCACCGAGGCCATGTTCAACGGCGGCACGTCCACGCCCTCGATGGTCCCGGACTGCGCCGGCGTCTTCGTGGTCGCGCTCGTCGTCTCCGACGGCGAGCAATGGTCGGAGGCCGACTACTGCAGCGTCACGGTCGCCTCCGGGGACGAGATCCCCATCGCCGATGCCGGCGCCAGCGCCACCGAGTCCGCCTGCGCCCCCCACGACTACGAGCTCAACGGCTACGGCAGCTACGACCCCGAGGGCCAGGAGCTGACCTACCAGTGGACGGTCGTGAGCGTGCCTTCCGGCTCGGGCGCGGGCGACGACGACTTCAGCGACGCCACCGCGCCCAACCCCACGTTCTCCTGGGACGTGGTCGGCACCTACACGTTCCAGCTGCAGGTCTACGACGGCGCGAACTACTCGGCGCCGGACATCGTGAACCTCACCTTCGTCGACGAGTCCGAGAACAGCCCGCCCATCGCCAACGCCGGCGAGGACCAGACGATCGACGAGGAGGCCGAGTGCGAGACGGCCTCCTACGAGTGGACGTGCGAGGACTGCGCGCCCGTCGAGTTCGACCTCGACGGCAGCGCCTCGGACGACCCGGTGGACGGCGACGACCTCGACTTCTACTGGGCCGATCCCAGCGAGGAGCTCACCTTCGGCTCCGCCTACAGCGCGATCACGACGGCGACGACGCCCTCGTTCCCCTCGGAGTACGGCGCGGCGACGACCCACACCTGGGAGGTCGAGCTGTCCGTCAGCGATTGCGCGGACACCGACACCGACCGCGTCCAGCTCACCTATACCTGCACCGGCGAGTACAGCCCGTAGGAGCCCCCGATGCGCCTCCCTCTCCTCCTGATCGGCCTGTCCCTGGTCGCCGCCTGCAACAACTTCACGAAGGGCGACGGCGACGGCGACACGACCGGCGGCAACACGGACGCCAAGAACGGCAAGCCCGTCGCCGAGGCCGGCAACCCGATCACGCAGTCCGCCGACTCGGCCGTGAGCCTGAACGGCTCCGCGTCCTACGACCCCGACGGCGACTCGATCATCTGGACCTGGTCGTTCGACTCGGTGCCGAGCGGGTCCGCGCTCGCCACGCGCGAGGCCCCGATCTCGCCGAACCACTCCGCCGAGGCCATCGGCGCGACCTTCTCGCCGGACGCCGTCGGCACCTACGTCGTGAAGCTCGTCGTGGAGGACTCTCACGGCCTCAACTCCGACCCGGACTACGTGATCATCACGATCTCCGAGCCCGAGAACATCCCCGTCGCGAACGCCGGCACGGACGTCTCGACCCAGGTGGGCACCCCCGTCGCGCTCGACGGCTCGCGCAGCTACGACCCGCTCGGCCGCTCGCTCACCTACGCGTGGACCATCGTGGACAAGCCGTCCACGTCCACCGCCTCGCTCGCCAACGAGACCACGGCCACGCCGAGCTTCACCCCGGACGTGCGCGGCGTCTACGTCGCCAACCTCGTCGTCAGCAACGGGCTCGCGATCTCGAACTCCGACGCGGTGAGCATCACCGCCACCGGCGAGGACAACGCCCCGACGGCGAACGCCGGCACCGACCAGACGGTCGAGGACTGCACCACCATCACGCTGGACTGCTCCTCGTCGGTCGACCCCGACGGCGACACGCTCCAGTACGTGTGGGAGGTCCAGAGCAAGCCCTCCGGCTCGGACGTCACCAACGCCACCTTCTCCGACCGCACCTCGGCGACGCCCACGTTCTACCCGGACGAGGCGGGCGTCTACGTGTTGTCCTGCGCCGTGTTCGACGGCACGACGTGGTCGACGCCGGACGCCACCACCATCACCGCGGCGGAGCGCCGCTCCAACACGCGTCCGGTGGCCGACGCGGGCGCGAACGTCACCGTCTCCGGCGGCTCCGCGACGTGCACCGAGAGCGGCTACGTCTACATCTGCGACGAGTGCTCCTCGCAGGTCGTGACGCTCGGCGACCTCTCCACCGTCAGCGACCCCGACGGCGACCCGTACTCCGTGGTCTGGACGGTGGTCAGCGGCGACGCGACCATCGCCGACCCGAACACGCTCGTCACCACCGTGACCCTCGAGGACGCCGAGCCCGAGGAGCCGGGCGAGTGCTCGTCCACCGAGTACGAGTTCCAGCTCGAGGTCACCGACTGCACCGGCGCCACCTCCACCGACACGACGACCTTCGTGGTCGAGTGCTGCGGCGTCGAGGACACGGCGCGGTAGCGATCGACGCGCGCCCGGTCGTGATCGCGCTCGTCGCGTCGGGGCTGCGCCCCGGCGTGGGCGACGAGGTCACGCTCTGGGCGGCCTGGGACGGCCCGTGGCCCGCCGAGATCGCGTGGGAGGGCGTCGAGCGCGAGGCCGGCGTCGCCGCGATCGCCCGCGCGCTCGCCCCGGGCGAGCAGGTCGTCCGCGCGGGCGGCGCGACGCTCGCGCTGGACGTGCAGCCCGCCGCCAACCGCGGCGTGGTCGACGTCGACGCGCACGCAGTCCCCCTGTACGCGGTGGACGCCGACCGCTGTCGCGACGACCGCTACCCCACGCTGGCCGGCCCCTGGCTCGTGTCGTGCTCGTCGCGCGGCGTCGTGGACCGGGCGCTGCACCTCGGGACCCGCGAGGAGGTCGCGCTCGTCGGGGGCGCGCGCGCGCCCGGGGTCGGCGACGGCGTGCTCGCGGACGCGACGCAGGGCCTGTGGCGGCTGCCGTCGCCCGAGCCGTCGCCCCTCGCGCGCAGCGCCGGCGACCCGGTCGGCCCCCTCGCGACCGACGGCGAGCACGTCGCCGTCGCGTGGCCGACGGCGGTGGAGGCGTTCGAGTCCACGGCCACGACCCGCACGCGGGCCGACGCGCGGCCGGTCGCCGGCGAGGCGGTCGCGCTCGCGTGGCCGTTGGCCGCGTGGGTGCAGCAGGACCCGCTCTCGGGCGAGGACGTGTGGGTCCGCGGGCCCGACGCGAAGCCCCGCGCCCTCGCCCGCGGGCCCGGGAGCGAACGGCTCCTCGCGGGCGACGGGCGCTGGCTCGCGTGGGCGGGGCCGGGCGGCGTGTACGTCCAGGACGTGGTCCGCGGCGAGCGGCGCGCGTACGCCGCGGACACGGGGTTCCTCTCGGCGCCCACGCTCTGGGGGCCCGTGGCCTGCTGGGAGGACCGCGCCCGGCTCCGCGCGGGCACCGGCGACGTCGACCTGCGCTGCAGCGACGGCGTGACGGTCGCGCGCGCGGGCGACCAGCTCCACCCCGCGCGCTGGGGTCCCTGGCTCGTCTTCCGCGAGGGCGGGCACGTCTTTCTCGCCACGGCGTCCGCGGTCGTGCTCGACGACGACGACCCGCGCGCGGAGGGGGCAGGCGACACCGTCCCGGGCGGCTTCCGCGACGCCCACCGCGACGGCGGGGTCCGCTACACCTTCGCCTGGCCCGCCGCCGGCTGGCGCGTGGAGCGCTGGGTCGACGGCGCGTGGGTCGCCGGCGAGCCGCTCGCCGTCGGGGTCGTCACCGTGGAGCACCCCGGCGGCGACGCCGTGCGCGTGGTCCCGGGATGATCGCGCTCGTCGCGGCCGCCGCGCTCGCCGTCGCCTTCCTCTGGCTCGACCCCGCGGGGACGATCCGGCCGGAGGCGTGGGCGCGCCTCGCGACGGGCGGGGGCGTGGCCGCCAGCGCGCTCGCCGCCCAGACGATCGGCGGCGCGGCGGTGTTGCGGCGCTGGCGGCCCGACGTGCTCGACGGCCCCGCGGGGTGGCTCGCCGCGGCGGGGCTCGGGATCGCGCTGCACGGGGCGGGCATGCTCGCGTTCGCGGCCTTCGGGCGGGTCGGGGCCGTCGCGAGCATCACGGTGCTCGTCGCGCTGGCGTGTGGCGCGGCGGCTCGCCCGGGGCTCGTGCTCCCGCGGCCGGGGTGGCCGGCCGTCGCCGTCGCCGGGCTGTTCCTGATGCCCTCACTCGTCGAGGCGCTCGCTCCGCCGACGGACACCGACGAGCTCTACCAGCACCTCGCGCTCGCCCGGCTCGTCGCCGAGGACGGCGTGATGCCCGGCGGGTTCGCGCACCCGGACGGGAGCCGGCCTCTGCCCGTGCACCTCGTGTTCGCGGCGCTCTACGCGATCGGCGGCGAGGCGGCGCCGCGGCTCTGGCACCTCGGGGTCGTCGCCGCGCTGTTGCAGGGCGTCCGCGAGCTCGGCGCCGCGCGCTTCGGCGAGCGCCGGGGCGACGGGCCCGCGCTCGTGCTCCTCGGGAGCTGGACCTTCCTCCGCGAGGCCGGCCTCGCGTACCTCGACCACGTCGTCGCGTTGTGGCTGCTCCTCGCTGCGGACGCGTTGCTCGCGCGCCGGTGGACGTGGATGGGCTGGCTCTGCGGGTTCGCGCTCGCGGCGAAGTACACGGCCGCGCCGGTCGTGGGCGCGCTGCTGCTCGTCGCGCTCGCCGACGAGGGCGTCGCCGGCGCGCGGCGGCTCGTGCCCGCGGCGGTCGCGATGCTCGTGCCGCTCGTCCCGTGGTGGGCGCGCAACGCGCTCGAGGGCCTTCACCCCCTGTTCCCGTACGCGGGCTGGCCCGAGGCCGCCGGCTTCGTGTTCGTGTACCCGGAGAAATACGGCCTCGGGCGGGACGTGCTCGCGTTCCTGAAGCTCCCCTGGAACGTGTTGATGCACGCGGAACACGACAGCTTCGTGTTCCTCGGGCGGGTGAGCCTCGCGTGGGCGGCGCTGGCGGCCGGCGCGCTCGCCGCCGCGCGAACCGACGGGAACGCCCGCCGGCTGGCCGTCGTGGTGACGATCGGGTTCGTGGGCTGGGCCGCGGGCGCGCAGGTGCTGCGGTACCTCCTCCCGCTCGCCGGCGTCGCCGCGCTCGCCGGGGCGGCGACCCGCTTCGGACCCGCCGCCGCGTTGCTGTGGCTCGTGTCTTTGCCGGCGAACCTCGCGCCGGCGCTCGAGCGCGCGGCGCAACGCGCGCCCGTCGCCACCGGCAACGAGGCCCCCGCCGCGTTCCTCGAGCGGGAGCTGCCCGCCTGGCCCGCGCTCGCCTACGTGCGCGACCACGTCCCGGCCGACGCCCGCGTCGCGCTGCTCTTCGCGTGGCACGGCTACTACGTGCGCCAGGGCTGGGTCCTCGGCTCGGTCGAGGACCACGTGCCGACGCGGTGGTGGCTCTGGTCGCACGGCGACGCCTCGCTCGCGGACCTGCGCGCGCAGGGCGTCACGCACCTCTTCGTCGGCGACACCCGGTTCCTCGACAAGTCCTACGGCTTCCTCGGGAAGGACGTGCTCCGGGAGCAGTTCAACGAGCCCGTCGATCGGCTGCGCACGCTGCTCCTGCGCGAGGGGTCGCGGGTCTTCGCGGCCAACCGCTGGGAGGTGTGGCGCCTTGACGCGACGGGACCGAACCCATAAGACCGTGCCGTCCCCACCTGCGGGGGTGGCGGAATGGCAGACGCGCTAGGCTCAGGACCTAGTGGGGTAAAACCCGTAGGGGTTCAAGTCCCCTCCCCCGCACCACACCGACCCGGGCGAGCGTCCACGCGCTCGCCCGGGATCGTTTTTGCACGTTGCGGCCATGATCCACGCGTGGCAAGCTGCCGCGCGAGCCGGGAGGCCTCTTGCTGATCGTGTCGACGTTCCTCGCGTGCAGCCCCGGGAAGATCGAGCTCGACGGCGTCGACACCGGCGCCACCCCCACCGACGGCGACGCCGACACGGACACCGACGCCGACACGGACACCGACGCCGACACGGACACGACGCCCGCCCCCGAGTACGACCTCACGCGGTTCGAGGGCACCCGCCGCTTCTTCTACGACTACTCGGACTACGGCTACTACTGCGACGAGACGGTCACCGACGTCGGCGAGCCCGTCGCCGAGAACGAGCGCGCGTGGCAGCAGCTGCAGGAGGCCTGCGGCGCCTGCCAGTACTTCTACGAGATCACGCCCTCGGAGTCCGAGCCCTGCGACGGCATCACGCTCGGCACCACGTGGCGCGGCGTCATCCTCTCCGACGACGCGGCGGTGGTGTACCTCTACACCGAGAGCGACGGCGAGCTCTACGAGTACGCGAGCGACGCCAACGCCGAGTTCGACGGGGACACGATCACGTTCGCCTACAGCTACGAGGCCTACTACGGCTGGCTCGTGGTCGACGTCACCGGCGAGATGAACTTCCCCACGGTCCAGTGACGCGTCGCGTCCTCCATCGCGGGAGGGTCGGCGAGTTCGGGCTCGAGGACGTCACGCTGCCGAACGGCGTGGCCACCACGCTGGAGGTGCTGCGGCACCCCGGCGCGGCCGCGGTCGTCCCGCTCCACGACGACGGCACCGTCACGCTCATCCACCAGCACCGCCACTGCGCGGGCGGGCTCCTCTGGGAGATCCCCGCCGGCAAGCTCGAGCCGGGCGAGGACCCCGCCGCGTGCGCGCTGCGCGAGCTCCGCGAAGAGGCGGGGCTCGACGCCGCGCGCGTCGAGCCGCTCACCGCCATCCTCACGGCGCCGGCGTTCACCGACGAGCGCATCTGGCTCTACGTCGCGACGGGGCTGGCGGAGGTCCCGCCCTCGCCCGACGCCGACGAGATGATCCACCCCGTCCGGAAGACGCTCGCCGCGGCGATCGAGATGATCGGCCGCGGCGAGATCGTGGACGCGAAGACGATGTGCGCCCTGCTCCTGCTTCAGGTCAGGAGCTCGACCACGAGGTAGAGCACGAGCGCGAGCACGAGGCCGACGTGGATGACGGCGACGTGTTTCTCGAGCATCTTGCTCGGGCCCTCGTTCTTCTTGCCCCAGATCGCGTTCGCCTCGAAGGCGAGGATGATCACGGTGCAGATCGCGGCGGGGACGGCGGCCTTCGCGCCCTCGCCGACCACGGACAGGTGCCGGGCGGCGCCCATGAAGAAGAGCATCGGGATCGAGAAGAGCGTGTTGGTGCGCGAGGCGAGGAAGGCCCGCGGCGCGGCCGCGGCGGCGGCGGGGTCGGCCTGACCGCCGTTGGCGACCGCCTCGGCGCTCGCGATGACGATCTTCTGCTTCGGCCAGATGATGAGCCACACGTTGAGGAACATCAGCGTGCCGAGCAGGGCGCCGATCTGGATGAGCACACCCCAGTTCTGGGCGAGCACCTGCGTGCCGCCCTCGGCCACGTTGATCAGGATGATCGCGAGGCCCGAGAGGAACGTGAACATCGCGCCCCAGCGGAACCACCAGAGCGCGCGGGGCAGGAGCTTGCGCGTCACGAACGGGCGCGCCGGCTCGGTGCCGGCCTCCGCCATGAACGAGCCCTGGACGAAGTTGAAGTAGTACAGGAGCCCGATCCACGTGATGCCGGCCATGAAGTGGATCCAGCGCAACAGGAAGAGCACGCCTTCGGTGCTGAACAGGGCCATCGGGGGCCTCCGGTGCTTGGGTAGGGGCGCCCCGTAACCCGTGCACCCGCCGTCCGGCCGACCGGATAGGGGGGCGCATGCTACCGATTCTGTTGCTGATCGCGTGCGGGCCGGGCGAGTCGCTGTCGCCCGAGGCCGCGCGCGGCAAGCAGGTCTACCAGACGCACTGCACGTCGTGCCACCACGCCGACCCCGCGAAGACCGGCCCCGTGGGCCCCGCGATCAAGGGCTCGTCGCGCGAATTGCTCGAGGCCCGCGTGATCCGCGGGGAGTACCCGCCGGGCTACACGCCCAAGCGCACCACCACGCTGATGCCGGCGTTGCCTCAGCTGAAGGACGACGTCCACGCGTTGGCGGCGTACCTGCAGTAGCGACATCCCTGTCGCGGCCGGCAGGGCTTGCCGGCCGCCCGTCGCGCGCCCGCCGAACGCACAGGCAGTTGGCACGCATCGTGCTTAAGCTCCCGGCAGTACGGAGCGGACATGGTGCGCCTCCTCCCCCTCGTGGTCCTCGCGGGCTGCGCGGCCGACATGGAACTCTCGAAGGCCGACGACGACCTCGACGAAGCCCCGAGCGACTCGGGGGCGTGGGCCGACGCCGACGTCGACACGGACGCCGACGCCGACGCCGACACCGAGCCCCCCGAGGAGGAGGACGACTACCTGGCGCTCGCGCCCGCCGCGACGAGCGCCTACGTGTTCGTCGCGAACCCGACGCGCGACACCGTGACGCGCATCAGCGTGCCGTCGCTGGCGGTGCTGACCGCGGAGGTCGGCGAGACCCCCTCCGCCGTCGAGACCACCTCCGACTACACCCACGCCGTCACGCTGAACGAGGGCGACGACACCGTCAGCATCGTCGTCGCCGACACGCTCGCCGTCACGAACGTCGAGATCCGCGAGAACTTCAACCGCATGTCGCTCTCCGGCGACGGCCAGTGGGTGCTCGCCTGGTACGACCCCGACGTCGAGTCCTCGGGCTCCAGCGGCGGCGTCGTCAGCTTCAACGAGGTCAGCTTCGTCCACGTCCCCACCGCCACCCACGTGCCCATGGCCGTCGGCTTCAACCCGCGCGGCGTGAAGTGGAGCGAGGACGGTCGCCTCGCCCTCGTCGTCAGCGACGCCGCCCTCGCCGTGGTCGACCTCACCGCCGAGACGCTCTCGCCCACCCTCGTCGACATCGCGGAGGACCCGCTGGATGCCCCCGAGGCCGAGGAGGTCGAGCTCTCGCCCGACGGCCAGTACGCCTTCGTCCGCCAGTTCGGCGCCACCGGGATCGTCGTCGTCGACCTCGCCACCCTCGCGGTCGAGCGCGTCGAGATGGGCGGCAACCCCACCGACATGGACCTGTCCCCCGACGGCCTCTCCGTCGCCGTCGTGCTGCGCGACGTGCAGGCCATCCGCGTGCTCGACGCCACCAACCCCTTCGGCGACGCCGCGAGCGTCTCCTTCCCCAGCGCCTACGGCTCCGTCATCTTCGCCGGCGCCGGCGAGCAGGCCATCCTCTACACCAACGCGTCGCTGCTCGACCGCTACGGCGTCTGGGACGTCGCCGCCGGCACCGTCACCGAGCGCTCGCTCGTGAAGCCCGTCCAGTCCATGGGCATGAGCCCCACCGGCTCCGCCCTCATCGTCTTCCACACCAAGGACGACGCCGCCGACGCCGATCCCGACAGCCCCTTCCGCGACGAGTGGGCGCTCACGCTGATCGACCTCGACGACTTCCGCACCAACCCCATGCTCCTGCCCGCCGAGCCCACCGGCTACTCCATCAGCGACGACGGCAAGTACGGCTTCTTCATGATGGAGGACGAGAAGTACCTCGAGGCCCTCGTCTTCGACACGCTGCTCTACGAGGAGATCGCCCTCGCCAGCATCCCCGTCTTCATCGGCGTCCTCCCCGAGACCGACGTCGCCTTCGCCAGCCAGGACCACGAGCTCGGACGAATCTCCTTCTACGACGCCGCCACCGACGAGCTCGACACCATCACCGGCTTCGAGCTCAACTCCGACATCGAACACGAGTAGAGGCACCCCATGCTCATCCTCGCGCTGCTCGCCTGCCGCCCCTGGGACAACCTTCCCGAAGGCAACAACACCTGGCTCGACGACGTCGCCTGGGACCCCGCCGTGGTCCCCGCCGCCGACGGCGTGTACGTGCGGCTCCCCGCCGCGGGCGACCTCGTCCGCGTGAAGCCGGACGGCACCTTCTCCACGGTCGACCTCCGCGGCGCCGCGCCCGAGACGATCGTGCCGGCCCCCGACGGCGAGACGCTGCTGGTGACCGCGAGCTGGCCCGTCTGCGACGACGACGACCCGCGGATCCGCTACGTCTCCGACTGCGACGACGAGGACCTCTCCGTCGAGTACGAGCTCGATCTGGTGCGCGAGGGCGAGGCGTTCGCGACGGCGGAGGTGCCGCCGCAGTTCAACGCGTTCGCCTTCAGCGACCCGGAGCGGGAGGGCGGCGCGCTCGCCGTCGCCTACCTCGACCTCGAGAAGGCCGGCGACATCGAGGTCGACGGCATCCTCAACCTCACCGAGGCCGTGTTCGTCGAGCTCGGCGACGGCACGAGCCACGCCGTCCCCGTCGGGTTCGCCGCCGAGGAGGTCCTCTTCACCGAGGACGGCGGCAGCGCGGTGGTCCTGTCGCGCAGCCGCGTCGCGATGGTCGACCTCGACACGTGGTCGGTCGTCGTGAGCTTCCCGCTCACGCTCGACCCCGACCAGGACGTGCAGCCCACCGACGTCGAGCTCATCACCCACACCGACGACGCCGGCGACGTCACCGACTACGCCCTCGTCAGCATCGAGGGCCGCGAGGACCTCTACGTGCTCGACATCACCAACCAGGCGATCGACATCGTGGAGCTGCCCGCGGTGCCGAGCGACATGCTGGTCGACTCCACGAACGAGCGCACCGTCATCGTGTACGGGCGCAAGGCGCAGGTCGACACGATGGAGCACGACCGCTTCGAGCTCACGCCCTACGAGCTCGACGAGCCCGCGAACACCGCGCTCGGCGGCGACGGCATGGCGCTCCTGTACTACGAGGACGGCAGCTACCACGACGTCATCCGCTTCGACCCCGCGACGGGCGGCACCATCGAGTACCGCGCCGAGAACCCCGTGTCGGGCATGTACCTGACCGCCGACCACAGCTACGCCGTCGCGACGCTCGACCCCGAGAGCGGCAGCGACCCCTACGACGGCTGGTACGGCGTCGGCATCTTCGACCTCACCGACGAGACCGACCCCGTGTCGTTCGCGCTCTCCGGCGCGCCCATCGGCTTCGAGATGGTCGAGACGGACGGCGTCCCGTACGCGCTCGTGCTCGTCGAGGACCACGACGAGCTGCTCTCGCTCGAGCTCCCGACCGCGGCGTCCGCCGGCCTCGCGCTGGAGGAGCCGCCCACGGGCATCGCCGCCATGCCGGGCGGGCTCTTCGTGGTCACCCACCCGTCCGCGCTCGGCCTCCTCTCCTTCGTCGACCCGTCCGAGCCCGACGAGGACCGCGCCGTCCGCACCGCGGGCGGCTTCGCCACCGCCGGGCTCCTGTCCGAGCCCGAGCTCCCCCGCCGCAACGAGGAATGACCATGACGACCCTCCTGTTCATCGGTGCCGCGCTCGCCGCGGACGACGAGATCAGCGTCGAGCTCGGGTGGATCGGCGCCCACGACCGCGCGTGGGACGTGTTCTCGCGCGGCGACAGCTACGGCACGGTCGGCCTCCGCGTCGGCAAGGAGGTCCACGACCGCGTCGCGATCGTGGCCGGCTGGCAACACGGCACCGTCGGCGCGGACGTAGAGTCCGACGACGACGGCGACGACTACGACTACGACACGGGCGACACGGGGCTCTCCTCGGGCTCGTTCCGGGCCGCCTTCTACGGCAACCAGCTCACGCTCGGCGCGAAGGCGGACGTGGAGCTGCTCCCGTGGCTGCACCCCTACGCGACGGTGCAGGGCGTCGGCGTGGTCGCCGTCGTCCGCTTCGACGACGACCTCGACGACGACGAGAACGCCACCCAGGTGCAGCGCACCGGGTTCTCGGGCGGCCTGCTCGCCGCGGGCGGCGTGGACTTCCCCATCCGCGTGAAGGGCGACGTCGCGATCGCGCCCTACCTCGAGCTCGGGTACGGCTTCGTCGCGCCCATCCGGTTCGACGAGCTCGGCGAGGTCGGCTTCGGCGGGTTCGCCGGCCGCACCGGCGTCGGCGTGAGGTTCTGACCATGCGCACCCTCGGCCTCCTCCTCCTCTTCGGCTGCCGCGGCGCCGGCGACGCCGCCGGGAAGGACACGGCGGACGCCGGCGACTGGACTCCGCCCGCGGACGACGCCGACGCCGACACCGACGCCGACGCCGACGCCGACGCCGACAGCGGCGGCCCCCCCGAGGAGGAGGACGACTACCTGGCGCTCGCGCCCGCCGCGACGAGCGCCTACGTGTTCGTCGCGAACCCGACGCGCGACACCGTGACGCGCATC
>JBMOQZ010000151.1:0-2290 GCA_049322475.1 Myxococcota bacterium
TAGGGCAGGCCCTCGCGGCCGGGGAGGAGGTGTACGCCGCCGTGGGGCGCGCGGGCGATCCGCAGGGGCGTGCGGCTCGCGGCCGGGTCGTCGAGCGGCAGGCCGTCGTCGAAGGCGGGCTCGAGGCGCGAGACGCCGGCGGGCTCGCCGTTGGGCCGGAGCGTGGCCGCCCGCCCGACGCGGCGCGGGTCGGGGTGCCACACGATCGTGAGCCCGAGCGACGCCTCCTCGTCCCGCGCGGCGCGGGGCGGCACGAACGCGTCGAGGGTCGTGCGCCGGTCGAGGGCCATGCCGACCCGATCTTACGCCGCCGTCAGCGCGTGACCACGTCGGGGAACCAGTCGAGGACGAGGAGCCCGCGCGCGGTGTCGCCAACGACGACGTGCTCGCCGAACGGCCAGACGCCCCAGGCCCCGACGATGGCCGGCTTGTCCGAGCCTTCGGGCGGGCCGTCGCCGTCCCAGGTGTCGTACCAGCCGCGGGCGACGGGGCTCGTCGGGTCCGAGATGTCGAAGACCCAGACGCCGTCGGTGTACCAGGCCACGTACGCCGTCGTGTCGCGTACGTACACGTTGTGGACGCAGCTCGAGGCCTCCATCCCCACCTCGGCGACCTCCTCGCCCGACTCGAGGTCCCACACCTCGAGCGGGCCGCCGATGACCTCGCGGGTGGTGAGCACGTGCCGGTCGTCGCCGGCGGGCCAGATGTTGTGGAAGCCGGCGGGGTCCCAGGTCTCGAGCGTGACCGGCGCGGCCGGGTCCGAGACGTCGACGCGCGCGAACCCGCGGGTGTAGGCGACCCACATCGTGTCGCCGACGACCGTCTGATCGTGGGGCGACCCGTCCGGCGGCGTCCACTCGGAGAGGCGCACGGGCGCGGCGGGGTCGGACACGTCGTAGATGACCACCGCGGACTCGAAGTTGCTCGTGAGGTAGAGGAGCCCGTCCGCGTAGAACAGGTTGTGCACGCTGTCGGTGGGCGGCCCGATCTCCGCGAGCAGGGCGGGCGAGGCGGGGTCGGACACGTCGACGACGCGCGCGCCGACCTTGTCCCAGGCCTCGTAGGCGGCGTCGGTGGTGGCGCAGTTGCAGTCGCTCGAGGCGTAGAGGATGCCGTCGGCCACGTCCACGTCGCGGACCTGGCCCCAGCCCTCCAGCGTCGCGACGGTGGCGGGGGCCGTGGGGTCGGAGATGTCGGCGAGCAGGACGTCGGTGGTCGCGTGGGTGCCCCCCGCGAGCGCGACGAGGTCGCCCTCGCCCCACACGTCCATCGCGCCCTCCAGCCCGAGCTCGCCGCGGTAGACGAGCCGGTTCTCGCCGACGAGCTGCACGAGCGAGACGTCGCCGCCCGCGGTGGCGCCGGAGGCGTCGGTGGCCTCGACGCGCACGCGGTACTCGCCGTCGTCGAGGCCCTGCACGATGCCGGTGAGGTCGGGGAGGGTGAAGGCGTCGACGGGCTCGCCGTCGAGGGTCTCGACGGAGAGCTCGTAGGCGACGTCGTCGCCCGTGGCCGCGGGCCACGTCGCGACGAGGCCGTCGCCGCCGTCCCAGCGGACGGACGCGACGCCGTCGAAGGTGAGGTCGGGGGAGGCGCAGGCGAGGAGCCACATGCGCGCAGTGTAGCGTCTACGGACACTCCGGCGGGGCGAGGCGCAGGACGTGGACGTCGTCGACCGCGTCGAAGTCGCCGGTCCAGAGCGAGAACGACATCGTGGCGTCGCCCATCACCTGCAGGTCGACGTACTCGTGGCCGTCGTTGACGTCGGCGATCTCGCTGTGGGTGCCGAGCTCGTTGCCGCTCGCGTCGTAGGTCTTGAGGATGGCCATGTCGCGCTCGTTGCCGGAGCTCTCGGCGAGCGGGATGCCGGCGTTGTAGAGGCGCACGGTCACGGCGTCGGCGGGGGTGTCGAGCGAGCCGGCGAGGCCGGGGTCGCCCTCGAAGTTGAAGCCCTCGTTCACGTAGGTGCACAACACGTTGGGCATCGTCTCGACCACCGCGGAGGTGCAGACGCCGGCGCGCTCGACGACGTTGGAGTCGTAGCCGTCGCCGGGCGAGCCCGCGCCGGCGATGTGTACGCCGAGGCTCGCGTACTGGTCCTGGACGCGGTCGCCGACGGAGAGGTCGTCGAAGTCGAGGTGCACGTCGTCCACCACGACGTGGTCGGGCCACGGGTCGTCCGCGTCGGCGATGCCGTCGCCGTCGCGGTCGCCCGCGGGGAAGTCGCAGCCGGTGTCGGGGTCGTCGTCGCCGGGGTCGTCGGGATCGTCGGGGTCGTCGCCGCCGTCGCCGC
>JBMOQZ010000152.1:0-2285 GCA_049322475.1 Myxococcota bacterium
CGGTACATGTCAACGAATCTGAGACAGCCGGCCACGTGAGTTCAGACTCCTATGGTCATGTCGCCTCGTGAGGTAACAGGTGGGTTGATCCAGACGGCGGTCGGCGCCGTCTGTGGTGTCGGTGGACGACGCACGAATCGCTCGGGGTGGCGCGCGTACGCGACGTCGAGGACGTGCTGCCGGCCTTCGAGGATGATTCCGTGCTGCTGGTAGTGCACGTCGTGAGGAGTCAGCAGTCCCAGCCCGCTGTGGTAGTGCTCGGTGTTGTACCAGGGGAAGAAGCTGCGGCAGAAGACGCGCGCATCCTCGATCGAGCCGAAGCGGTCGGGGAAGGTCGGGTGGTACTTGAGCGTCTTGAACTGCGCCTCCGAGAAGGGGTTGTCGTCCGAGACGTGAGGACGGCTGTGGCTCTTGGTGACGCCGAGGTCGCTCAAGAGGAGCGCCGTGCTCTTGGCAATCATGGGCGGGCCTCGATCGGCGTGGACGATGAGCTGGCCGGGCTGGATCTGCTGCTTGCGCGCCGACTCCTCGATCAGCTCCTTGGCGAGCTCGGCGCTCTCGCGCTGCGCCAGCAGCCAGCCGACGACGTAGCGGCTGAAGATGTCGATGAGGACGTAGAGGTAGAAGTACGTCCACTTGCGCGGGCCGCGCAGCTTGGTGATGTCCCACGACCAGACCTGGTTGGGCGCCGTCGCCAAGAGCTCCGGACGCGCGAACGCAGGGCGGCGACATTGGTCCCGCCGCTCGCGCGCCTCCCCGTGAGTGGCGAGGATGCGATACATCGTGCGGATCGAGCAGAGGTACGTCCCCTCGTCGAGAAGAGCCGCGTACACCTGCGCGGGAGCCCGGTCGACGAAAGGCGGCGAGTGCAGCACCTCGAGGACCTCGGCCCGCTCGCCAGCGGTGAGCGCGCGCCGCGGCGTGGGACGCGCGTTCGTGACAGGGCGCGGCCGGCGGCGCCGGTAGTAGCTCGCGCGCGGCAGCCCGAGCGCCACGCACGCGCGCTTCACGCCGATCCTCGGACGCGCGGCCTCCACGGCGCTCATGAGTCGCTCTCGTCGCTGTCGCGGCGCCTCAGGGGGATCCCCAGGATCTCGTGCACTTTTTTTTGGAAGTCGATCACCTCGTTGGCTTCCGCGAGGTCCCACTGCAGCTTGCGGTTCTCCCGCTCGAGCTCCGCGACGCGGCCTGCAAGGGGATTGCGCTCCTTGGCCTTGGGACCGCGCTTCCTCGACTGGAGCGCCTGCGTGCCGCCGCGCTCGAAGTGCCGCCGCCAGTCGGCGAGCATCGAGGCGTACAGCCCCTCGCGGCGAAGCAGCGCCCCGATCTGGCCGGGCTCGTTGCACGCCGCGGCCTCGCGCACGATCTTGAGCTTGTACTCGGCCGTGAACCGCCGACGCTGCGCGCGAGCGTTCACCTCGGGATCCGGGGTCCGCGGACCCGGCTCATCGGCGGCGCGCGAGGGGACCCCTCCGCTCCGCTCCGGGGTCCCCTCGCCGGGAGCTCCGGCACCACTCTTCCGATCTTCCATCGCTGAGATTCATCCCTCGCCCTCTACGGTAATCCTGCAGGGGAAGGCTGTCTCAGACTCGTTGGCACAGAGGGCGGTCGGCCAGATGTTGTGGCTACTCACGGCCGACTTGTACGAACTCTCTTTGAAGTTCACGTCACGCTTGGCGCTCTCCACCCGCGACTCCAGATAGCTCTTTCGCGGATTGGCAACCGTTTGGAAGTGCGAGAAGTAGGTGGACCGGACGTCGTGTACGTCGCTGGTGTCGGCGATAAGCACTGCGTCGCGCACGCTCAGGACGACGCGCGGGACGTCCGGATCGCGCGAATACGGATCCATACGCGACAACGCGCCAGACGCCTCCGTCATCTCGCTGGTGAGAACGGCGAGAACAAGGCCACGTACCTCTGGATCGACCTTGGGTTGCAGATAGATGTCTAGTCGGTAGACGGGCGTGGGCGTGGCGGCCCACGTTGCTTCGGCAAGGGTGCGCGCCTCCACAACATCTGCGTCGTCCGCGGCCAGTCCTAGCGCCTGGGCTCGAAGAGCGTGAAGCAGCGCGAGCGCCGAAGCCGTGCCTTGCGGGGCCCGTCGCCGTGCGAATCGGGCGTGGGCCCTCGCGCAAGCGAGTCGCAATGCCTCGCCGTGCCTCGCGACTGGCATCCACGCCTCTGCTTCAGCGAGCTCGTCGTACGTGACTCCCTCGCTGGCGAGGATGCCGCTGTGCACATCTGCCTGCCATCTCTCGAACGAGGCCCAGACCGCCTCAATACAG
>JBMOQZ010000153.1:0-20363 GCA_049322475.1 Myxococcota bacterium
GGCGCGAGCGCGGCGAGGCCCGCCACGACCAGCGTGCCGGCGAGGGCGAGGTGGTCCACGAGCGCGGCGGTGGTGCCCTGCTCGTGCCCGAAGAACACCGCCGCGATCGCGACGAGCGCCATCGGCCACGCCGCCGCGGCCATCGGCCCGACGCGCCCGGCCCGACGCGCGAGCTCGAGGGCCCCGCCGCCGCCGGCGAAGAGGCCGATGAGCTGGTGCTGGTTCTGGACGGGGTCGGCGAAGGGCGGGACGCCGTGGGTGAAGACCTGGTGGAGGAACACGAACGCGGCGAGCCCGAGGCCCGTGACGGCGCCCAGCGCGGGCCAGACGTAGCGGGCGCGGCCCGCGGCGCCGCGCGCGACCTCGACGACCTGCGCGGCGGACAGACCGAGGAGGCCCACGCCGACGATGTTGTGGACGAGGGTGGACACGGCGGCGAGCTCCTCGGCCGTGTGGGGGTTCGCGATGAGGGTGTCCATGGTCTCTCCGGGGTTCGCCCGAGCAGACGCACCCGCCACCGGCGGCATTACAGACCGAGCGATGTGTCCGTGCATGTCACATTGCCCCACGCGCGATCCGTCGCGAATTCAGGGACGGAGGGGACGATGTGGGGGATCATCCTGCTCGCCGCGATCGCGCGAGCCCAGGAGGAGGAGCACGGACCGCCGCGCATCCTCGATCAGGCCGAGCGGCGTGACGCGTCCGGCACGGCGTGGCAGCCCGACACGACCCCGATGCACGGGTTCATGGGCAAGGCGGGCGAGTTCGACTGGATGGCGCACGCCAACGTGTTCGCGATGTACGACTGGCAAGGCTCGGAGCGCGGTGACGGCGAGTTCGGGAGTGCGAACTGGGTGATGGCGGGCGTCGGCCGGGGCGTCGGGAGCGCGGACTTCGACGCGCGGGCGATGCTCAGCCTCGAGCCGGTCACCGTCGGCCCCGAGGGATACCCGCTGGTCGGCCAGACGGGCGAGTCCTGGCAGGGCGAGCCGCTGACCGATCGCCAGCATCCCCACGACCTGCTCATGGAGGCGTCGCTCCGCTACCGCCAGGCGTTCGGGACGGGGTTCGGGACGGAGCTCTACGTCGCGCCGGCCGGGGAGCCCGCGCTCGGCCCGGTCGCCTTCCCGCACCGCGCCTCCGCGATCTCCGACCCCGTCGCGCCGCTGGGCCACCACTGGCAGGACTCCACCCACATCACCTACGGCGTGCTCACCGCCGGCTTGTTCGTCCCGTTCGGCAAGATCGAGGGGTCGTGGTTCAACGGGCGCGAGCCCGACGAGACGCGCTACGACCTGGATCTCCGCGCGCCGGACTCCTGGTCGGCCCGACTCACCGTGGTGCCGGTGAAGGCCGTCACGGCGCAGGTGTCGTACGGTTACCTCGCGAGCCCCGAGGCGCTGCATCCCGACCGCTCCGTCGACCGGCTCACGGCGTCGGTCACGGTGAACCGCTCGCTCGCCGGCGAGGGCAACTGGGCGACGACCGCGGTCTGGGGCCGCAACGTCGAGGAAGGTGATGCGAGCGACAGCGCGCTCCTGGAGTCCAACTTCTCGGCGGGCCGCCACGTGAACCTGTTCGGGCGCGCCGAGTACGTCGTGAAGAGCGCCGAGGACCTCCAGGTCGTGGGCGCGCCCGCGGCCCGGGACTACGGCCTCGCCGGCCTGTCGCTCGGGCACGTCTACACGTTCGAGCCGGTGCCCTCCTGGATGTTCGGCGTGGGCGTGCGGGGCGGCGTGACGATGGTGCCGGAGGCGCTCGAGGACGAGTACGGCACGCGGTTCCCGGTGGGCGGGCTCGTGTACCTGCAGGCGAGGCCCGCCGAGCACAAGATGACCGGGATGCGCCGGAAGGCGGGCCACCACGCGAGCCGACGCTCCGCTCCGATGTGACAGGCACCGCCACATCGGCGGCGTGGAGGACGTGCCTACCATTCGGCGAGGAGCCGCTCGCCATGGAGGTTGTCGCATGCATGCCGAACAGATGCTGAGGAGCCACCCGAAGGGCAAGGAGACGAAGCGCACCGGGCTTGCGGACTGCATCGACGCCTGCATCGACTGCGCACAGTCCTGCGTGTCGTGCGCCGACGCCTGCATCGCCGAGAACAAGGGCGAGATGCTGATGAAGTGCATCCGCCTGAACCAGGACTGCGGGGACGTGTGCGCCGCCACCGCGGCGGTTCTCTCCCGCGGCACCCACACCGATAGGAACGTCGTGTCGGCGCTCGTTCGGGCCTGCCAGGCGGCGTGCGCCGCGTGCGCGGCCGAGTGCGAGAAGCACGCGAAGGACATGGAGCACTGCCGCATCTGCGCGGCGTCCTGCCGCAAGGCCGAGCGGTCCTGCCAAGCCTTGCTGGGTACGGCCGCGGTGGCGAAGTAGAGGGGCGCCGCCGCCGTCGCCGGGGTCAGCCCGTGCGGCGGCGCGCCTCGACGTGCTGCGCGCGGATGATGGGGTTCGGCTCGACGAACACGTAGCCGGCACTGTCCACGGCGCAGGAGCCACCGACACGGTTCGCGTAGGGGCGGTCCCCATACGCCGCGACGAAGTCGTCGATCAACTCTGCCTCGAAGCAGCGCGCGGCGCTCTCCGACAACCGTGCGAACCTGGCCCGCAGCCTGGCGCCCGTCGAGGTGAGGTGCCGGTACACGCGGGGGTTGCCCCCCTTGGCCCCCGTCGCGTGAGCGGACCACCTCTCGGTGATGACGCCGCTCCCGAAGTAGAGGATGCTGCTTCCTCCATACTCGCCGAAGTCCCAGTAGTGCGCGTCCGAGTAGATGACGTACACGCCGACGTCGTCGTCGCGGACGAAGCCCGTGTCGGGCGTGAGGCGGTGGGGACGGGACCAGCGGATGAATTCGAGGATGGGTTGCTTGGGCACGAGCATCTCCCTGATTGTGTCCATTCTGACCTGAGCCATTCCAATGTCCATGGGAAATCGACCGGCCTCAAGTGGGCGGAGTGCAGATGACACACCCCCCGGTGCCCGCGAGCCGGTTGCGCCGCACCGTTCCCTCCGCGAAGGCGAACGCGAGTCGGTCGGGCGGGGCGTCGGCACCGGCGAACCCGGTGACCAGTCGGAGGAACTCGACGACGGCGGCGCCGCCGACCGCGGTGTTGAACGCGATCACGCTGGGCTGGGAGACGCGCGCGCCCTGGATGTACCCCTCGGCTTCCTCCGCGGCCCGCGCCTCCTCGTCCAGAGCCTCGACCCGCAGCGCGCTCGGGTCGATGTGGCCCCAGCACGCGAGACACGGGCGGCCCGGGCCGATGACCACGACGCGCCCGGCGCTCGCGACGATCGCGCCGGCGCCGTCCACCCGGAACACGGAACCCATGTCGATCACGGGTACGGCGGCCTCGTAGGCGAGGCGGTTGAGCAAGGCACGCGGGGTGTGCCGGTCGACACAGGAGAACACCACGTCGCACGCGGCGAGCCGCTCCGTGTCCGCGCGGGACAGCAGGTGCCGGGAGTGCGACTCGATGGACGCCGTCAGGCCGACCTCGCCGGCGTAGCGAGCGGAGACCTCGACCTTGGGCGTTCCCACATCCGTAGGCTTGGAGTGGATGATCCGCGACCGGTTGGCCTCCTCGACGAGATCGCCATCGACGAGGACGAGCCGCGCGAGGCCCATGTGAGAGAGCTGGGCCGCTACCACGGATCCCGTGCCACCCAGGCCCACGACGCCGACCTTCAGCACGTGAAGCAAGGCCTGCCCCGCCGCCCCGAGCGCGAGCTGCTGGCGGGCGAACGCCTCGGGGGACGCGTCGCGGTCGCCCGGGAAGGCGGACAGGCGGCGGCCGACCAGGTGGACACGGGCCGACTCGGGCCTTTCACCGTCGAACAGGCGCGCGACGGCGGTCCCGCTGGCCCCCGCGAGCACCATCGACCCGTGGGTCCGGCCCGGGATCTGCACGGCGAACGACGGCATCAGCCGCGCGTCGCCGCGGTCGTCCGCCCAGGAGAACCAGGGCTCGGTGGCGCCGGGGTGCGTGTGGATCGTGATGACGGCGAGCCCGGCGTCCCGCGCCGGCCGGACGAGACGGTTGAGCGCCACGGGGTCGATGCGGAGCTGGTCGATTCGCCGGACGAGGTAGGCCACGTCGGGCACGGGCACGTAGCGCTCGGAGACGAAGCAGCCCGTGTCGCCCGCGCCGACCACGCGCGCGAAGAAGAACCCGGCCGTCTCGACGTCCTGGCGGCGAAGGAGGTTGCCGCGCGCCGCCTCCCAATGCGATTCGAGGATGCGGATCAACATGGCGCCCCCTAGTCCCGCCGCTCGAGGCGAGCCCGGATGCACCGCAGGTAGTCCGGCAGGGAGCTGATCCCGGGCTTCCAGGCGCCCGACGCGAGGTGCCAGGAGAAGCGTTGCCAGACCTCGCCGAGGACGGTCTCGTTGCTGGCACCGCGAGGCACGGCGCCGGCCGCCGTGGCGAGTGGAGGCTGGACCCAGAACATGTCGGGCTGCGCGTCGGGGAAGAGGGGCGGCAGCTTGACCATGAGCCGGACGCCATCGTGGGGCCGGTAGGCCTCGGGGACACGCCAGTTGCCGAAGACGACGAACGTCCAGCCGTCGGGCTGCGGCAGCGCGCGCCCTCCGCAGAGGTCGAAGGACGGCGGCCCCCCGCCGTAGTCGGCGGGGGGGCTGCTGTGGAAGTGGGCGCCGTTCTTGAGCGTGACGGTGCCGTCGTTGGGGACGACGTCGTCCTCGCCGGGCTGCTGCAGGAACAGGACGTCCGCGAGCGGGACGCTCGCGCGCGTCTTGAGCGCCGCCCCGGTCTGCACGGGGTCGTCGAATTCGTACTTGTCGCCGTTGATGAATACGTGGACCGACTTCTCGGGTTTCATGGCTTCCTCCTCGTTGGATGCCACACCCAAAGTGCCTTGTGCCCGCCCCTGGCGCCGTTACCGCTACCGGTAGGTCAGGCGCACTGGAGCGGGCGGCCTCGACAACGCCCGGGCAACGCGAGGGCTCACGCGGGGCGGTACCAGCAGGGCACCGTCACGCGCCACGTTCCGTTCCTCGGCTCGATGACGCGGACGAGGTCGGGCGGGACCTCGCGGCCCGCCGCCGCGAGCCCCTGGCGGATGGCGGCGAGCGCCTTGCTCTTCGCCTGGCGGCACACCTGGTCGTCGGTCCGGCTGGCCGCGCCGATCCTGCGGACGAGCTCGTCGTTGTGCACGGGCAGGCCCCGGGCCGACGCGAGGACGCGCAGGAAGGTCTCCGCCTGCGTTCTCGGCTCGATCGGCACGGGGACGCCGTCGAACCAGATGCAGCCGAAGCGCTCGTCGACCACGAGACGCTCCTCCGGCCGCGCGAGGACCTGGCCCGGGACGTCGTCCTCGATCCGCAGCTCCCGTACGATGTCGCGCATGATCCGCGGCACGTCCGGCGAGGTGAAGTCCACGCCCACGACGGGGATACCCAGCTCGGGGCGCCGGCCGCCGGGAACCAGCGCGACGAGCAACTCGCCGCGACCCGTGAGGGCGAGCTGCGCGCGCAGGTCGGCCTCGCTGGCCGGTTGGCGGGCGACCAGCCAGACACCGCACCGGACGTTCCCGAGGCCTCTCCGCCCGAGCTCGACGAGGGTCCCATCTCCGTGCGCACGGGCGTCGCCTTCCAGTCCGAGGGCACGCTGCAACGTCCGCGCGAGGCTCACGACGTCGAGCTCGAGGCCCTCGACGTCCGATCCGGTGAGCGTACGGACTGGGAGGTCGTCCCGCGTCGGCACGCCGAGCAGGTCGTGGGCAGGCTCGACGCCGAGCGCGGGACCACCCCTGGGGACGTCGGGGTCGGCCACCCTGCGGAGCGTGACGGCCGCGAAATGCCCCGCGCGTCGCCACTCGTCGACCGCGGCATTTCCGATGGAATCGCGCCACACGCGGATCGGGTGGCGCCAGGGAGCGAGCGACCACAGGTCCTCCCGGTCTTCCAGCGGAGCACCCAGGCGGATGCCGACCTCCTCGAGGAACGCGTCGATCTCGGCCTCGCGCTCGTGACGGCTCCGCTCGATCCGGTTGGGGACCTTGATCGTCACCTTCGTCTTGCGGGTGCTGCGCCCGGCGAACCGGAGCTCGAGCACGGCCTCGACCATCGCCCCTTCGCCGTGGCGGAGCCGGAGCCGCTCCATCTCGGCGAAGCAGTCGTCGGACACGAGCACGTGCGTCCCGTGGTCGCCGTGCTCGAAGCGGCATTCGGTGAGGCGCACGTCGATCAGGCCCGGCCGTGCATGGCGTCGCAACGCGGTGGCGCCCTGCTGCTGCAGCGGCTCGAGGGTACAGATCTGGTCCCCCGCGAAGAACGCGACGTCGTCGAAGAGCACCTCCCCCAGAACCTGCCGGTACCAGGGCACCATTCGGGGGAGGCGGCTCGCGATCCGGATGCGGCCCGACGTCTCGTCGCACCGGATCACGTCGCAGTGCACGGGGCGGAACTCGATGCGGCTGCGGGCGCCGCCCTCGACCTTGACCGGCTGTTGGAGGTGGTACCCCCGCAACACCTGGAAATGGACGCGCCCACCGTTTCGGGTGGCACGCACCTCGGCATAGTCGCCCATGCCCTCGCTCGCGCAGCGCACACGGACACGTTCCCGCAGCCGAATGCGGGCCGCCTCGAGGTCGTGGACGACGCGAGCCTTCGCGGCTGCGTATTCCCGGAACGCGCGCCGTGCGGGCCCCGCCTGGACGCGCATCTGCGCGCGGAGGAAGACCTCCCGGGCGTCCTCGTTGCCGGGCGCTCGCTGAAGCAGCCAGAGCTGGACCGCCAGGTCGGGAGCGGGTGCGTCCAGGTAGAGCCCACGTGGCGCGGCGTTCCGGTCGCGCACGGCCTCCTGGAGGGCTCCCCGTCCTCCATCGTCACCGAGGTCGTGGATGGTCTGCAGAAGCTCGCGCAGGTCCTCGCTCGGCTCGGACTCGGTGAGCCGGTCGGCGAGCGCGTCGTGCGAGAGGTTCTCCGCCGTGAGGCCGGCGGGGTACCCGATCGCGGCGAATACTTCTCGCCAGCGCTCGAGGGGCACCTCTTCGATGGCGACCACGTCGAGGAACGCGGTGGGGATCGAGGACATGCGAACGCTGTAGCCGACGTGGCGGGAGCCCTCAACCGGCTCCGCCTGAGAGCATGCGTGCATGACGATGAACGGGGGGCGCTCGTAGGGCAGCTCGGGATCGGCCCCGACGAGGACGACGTCCCCGTCGAAGCCGGCGGTGCGCAACCCCTCCACGGCGCGGGTTCCGGCGAGGCTCGCACCGACGATCACGATCTGGGACATGCTCCTCCTCCGTGGCGGGCCGTGGAGTCAGCCCGCCCGGTTGGCCGGGTAGCCGGCCTCCGCGAGCGCCTCGACGAGACGCGCGACGGGCGCGTCGTCGGCGTCGTGCCGCACGCGCACGCGGCCCTCCGTGAGCTTCACGTCCACCGCCTCGACGCCGTCGAGGACGAGGAGCGCGCTGCGCACGTGGCGCACGCAGGAGCCGCAGGTCATCCCCTGCACGTCGAGCAGGGTCTCGTTGTCGCTTTCCATCGGGGTCTCCGTGCGGGGCCGGGTTCGGCTGGCCCCTGCACTCCTGCAGACGCGCGCTGCCGGCGGGCATTACGCGATGCCGTCCGCCGCCATGCT
The DNA here is from genome assembly GCA_049322475.1 of Myxococcota bacterium. Classification (GTDB taxonomy): domain Bacteria; phylum Myxococcota_A; class UBA796; order UBA796; family SXON01; genus JBMOQZ01. The sequence continues at coordinate 7,615 of JBMOQZ010000153.1, forward strand.
CGCCGCGTCGGCCGGCCCCGCGACGGTCCCCTCCGGGTTCACGTACCAGCCGTCCGGGTCAACGGACGGGTCCTCGCGCACTTTCAGGATGGTGAACATCCCGCCCATGTCGATGGTGCCGAACGGACCGGGCCCGCCCTTCATCGGGAGGCTGTTGGGCGGCCGGTCCATCTCCATGTCACCCATCCCACCCATGCCGTGCTGGCTCATGGTCATGTAGGCGGGCATCACGCGGCTCATGCGACGGTCGAGCGTGGAGGGGTCGGCCCCCACAAGGTTGGGCAGGCCGTGCCCCATTTGTGTCATGACGTGGTGTGTCATGTGGCAGTGCATCGCCCAGTCGCCGGGCTCGTCCGCGACGAACTCGATGACGCGCGTGCTACCGACCGGCACGAGCACGGTCGTCTCGGGGTACTGCGCGGAGAGCGGCACCTCGCCGCCGTCCGTGGCGGTGACCCGGAAGGCGAGGCCGTGCAGGTGCACGGGGCGGTGGTCCATCGCGGAGAGGCTCCCGAAGCGGATGCGAGCGCGCTCGCCGCGCCCGACGAGCAGCGGCTGCATGCCGGGGAACGCCCGGCTGTTGAATGTCAGCACGTTGAAGTCGGTCATCGCGTTCGGGTCCGGCCGGGACGCGCCCACCTCGAGCTTCCACTCGTGCGGCATCAGCACGAAGTCGCGGTCGATGCGCACGCGCGGCTGCCGCGGGTGGACGACGAACATCCCCGCCATGCCCATCGCCATCTGCGTCATTTCGTCGTAATGCGGGTGGTACATGAACGTGCCCGGGTGCCGCACGGTGAACTCGTACGCGAAGGTCCTGCCGGGCGGGATGGGCTTCGGGTTGAGCCCCGCGACGCCGTCCATGCTGTTCGGGAGGATGATCCCGTGCCAGTGCACGGTCGTGGGCTCGGGGAGCTTGTTCGTGACGTACAGGCGGAGGCGATCCCCTTCGACGGCCTCGATCGTGGGCCCGGGCGTGCCGCCGTTGTAGCCCCAGGCGGTCACGCGCATGCCGGGCGCGAAGGTGTGATCGACGGGCTCGGCGACGAGGTGACCGACCTTCACGTCGCCGACGCGGCGGAGCGGCAGGGTTGAGCCGTTGGGCGTCACGACGGCGGGCTGGCCCGGGGCGACGAACGGGCCGCGGACGACGGGCGTGGGCGCTGGGAGCGACGCGCCCGAGGCGCGCCTGCGCATCGAGAAATACGTTGCGCGCGCGCATCAGGGGGGCGTGAAGTCCCAGGTGTCGGTGCAGACACAGCTCGACGAGGGACCGCACTTCGCCGACGGCGCGAGCCTCCCGGCTGTCGGGCTCGAGCGCATCGAGGCGCTCTTCCGCCGTGGCCATGATCGCTTGCTCGGCCCGCTGACGCGCCTCGATGTGGACGAGCGCGTCGTCGAGGAGGCGGGGTGCGGTGGACGCCCAGTCGACTCGCCCGACGTCGCGCTGGGTGTCGCGGAGGAGACGCTCGACCTTCTCGTGGAAACGGACCGATTGGAGCTGGGCCGCGCGCGCGGACTCGACCGCGTCGTCGAATCGCCCGCGCGCGAGCTGGGACTGCACCACGGCCTCGGCGGCCGCCTGCGCATCCTCGATGTCGAGGTCCGTGGCGCGCAGGAACAGGTTGATCGCCTCGTTCGACAGGCGCAGCACGATCTCGCCGTCGGGCCGCAAGGCGTCGAAGGCGATCCGGAACTCGACGCCGACGGCGGTCGGCCGCGTGGGAGATCGCCGGGTCCACCTCGCCCCTGTTCGCGAGGTGATCCCACGCCGGGGCGTCCGACACGCTACGCCGCCATCACCCTCGCGATCTCGAGGAGCCCCGGGTCGAGCGGCTTCTTCCTCCCCACGACGTCCGCGAGGGGCGTCCGCTGGATGCGCCCGCCGACGGTACCCACGAGGACGTCGTGATCGCCGTCCGCGAGCGCATCCACCGCGGCGGCGCCGAGGCGCGTGGCGAGGAGGCGGTCGAAGGCGCAGGGTGCGCCGCCGCGCTGCACGTGCCCGAGGATGGTGACGCGGTGCTCGAAGCCGAGCGCCTCCCGGTGCGCAGCGAAGTACTCCCCGATCGCCGTGGCGTCCCGGCGCGCGCCTTCCGCGACCACGACGATGGCGTGGGACTTCCCGCGACCCCATGCCGCGTGGAGCTCCTCCGCGACTGCCTCGGGCGCGGTCTCCACCTCGGGGATCGCGACGACCTCGGCCCCGCCGGCGATCCCCGCCACGAGGGCGAGGTACCCGCAGTCGCGTCCCATGACCTCCACCACGAATGCGCGGCGGTGCGACGACGCGGTCACGCGGAGACGATCGATGGACTCCAACGCGACATCGAGGGCGGTCTGCACGCCCAGCGTGAGGTCCGATCCCACGAGGTCGTTGTCGATGGTGGAGGCCACCCCGACCACCGGGAGGCCGAGACCCGAGAGCGCGTGGGCGCCCGTCTGCGAACCACCGCCCCCGATGATCACGAGCCCGTCGAGTCCCAGCCGCGCGGCCTCCCGGGAGGCCCCTTCCCGGCCGGCGGGCGAACGGAAGGCGTCGCAGCGCGCGCTCCCGAGCATCGTGCCGCCGTGCGCGAGGATCCCGCCCACGGCGCGGGGCCCGAGCCGAGCGGCCCGCCCGTCGATCAGGCCGGCGAACCCGTCCCGCACACCGAAGACCTCCCAGCCGCGGGCGATCCCCGCGCGGGTCACCGCCCGGATCGCCGCGTTCATGCCCGGCGCGTCGCCGCCGCTGGTGAGGACGCCGATCCGTTTCACGGCCCGGCCTCCGCCTGCCCCGCGAGGAGCCTGCGGGCGCGCTCCAGGATCTCCGCGCCCGCGACCGGATCGTCGGATCGGATGGTGACGTCGAAGCCGGTCCTGCCCTCGGAGACCGTCGCCGTCGCGCCGGAGGGGACGAGCGGGCAGTCCGGCATCTCCGGCACGTCGTGGCCGAGCGCGGCGTTGCGGGCGAGGTGGCAGTCGACGATCTCTTGCAGCCATTCGGTCGTCAGACCGGGCACGGCCCGCACCGTGACGACGGCGCCCGCGATCGCCTCCCAGCCTCTGGCGTCCGGGCGATCTGCGACGATCGGCGCGACCGCGACGAGGTCTTCGCGGTGCTCGAACGGGCTCGTGTCGCGGTCCTCGGGCGCGAGGCTTGCGCACGCGGACGCCTCGGCGGCCCGAAGGGCCTCGGACGCGGCGCGGTGATCTGCGGCCATGCGCCGGTGCCGCTCGGCCTCGCGGAGGTGCGCCTCGGTCGGGTTGACGGCCGACGTCCAGCAGACCTGGCGGCCATACCCGGCCGTACCACACTGGACGCGCGAGACCTCTGCGCGCGGGTCGTACTCGCCCTCGTGTCCGGCCGCCACCTGCTCCTCGCGGCGCGCCTCGGCCTCGTGCGCGGCGCTGCCCATGTCGTGTGGCTCGCCGCCCGGCGTGCGGGCGGCGCAGCCGACCAGAAGCCCCAGCATCATGGCCCTCGTCTCCATCGTTCACCCCCCTTTCAAGCCGTTGAGGTCCACCGCCTCGCCGTGGCGCGGGATCCGCGCCCCCCAGCCGAGCCGATCACCGAGGTAGCGACGGAACGCTTCGGCGGCCGGGGGGTCGCCGTGAGTGACGAACACCCGCTCCGGCGGCGCAAGGAAGCCCGAGAGCCACTCGCCCAGCTCCACGTGGTCCGCGTGCCCGGACAACCCGTCGATGCGGACCCGCTCGGCCCGAACGGGGACGTGCTCGCCGTGGATCTTCACCGCGTCGGCGCCCGCGAGGAGGGCCTCGCCGCGGGTCCCCGCCGCCTGGTACCCCACGAACAGGAGCGCGTTCTTCGGATCGGCGCCCCACGCCTTCAAGTGGTGGAGGATGCGCCCGCCGGTGAGCATGCCCGCCCCCGCGATCACCACCATCGGGCCACGCTTCCCGTTCAGCTCGATCGAGTCCTTCGTCTCGCGGACGTACGTCGCGACGTGGCACATCGCGTGGCACTCGGCGGGCGACAGCCGGTGCTCGCCCGGGTGGCCGCAGAAGATGCGGGTCGCGTCGATCGCCATCGGGCTGTTCAGGTAGACGGGGACGTCTGGGATCGCGCCCGCCGCCTTCAGGCGCGCGAGGATCAGGAGGATCTCCTGGCTCCGCCCGACGGCGAACGCGGGGATCATCACGATGCCGCCTCGCTTCGCGACGCGTCGGACCACCGCCGCGAGCGCGTCCGCGGGATCGCCGGCCTCGTGCCGGCGGTCGCCGTAGGTGGACTCGACCACGAGGTTGCGCGCTTCCCGGAACGGGCGGGGAGGGTGCATGAGCGGGTCGTTCGGGCGCCCGACGTCGCCGCTGAACACCACGTCGGTGCCGTCGCCCTCGATCCGGACGCTCGCGGCGCCGAGCACGTGTCCGACGGGCGAGAAGCGGACGCGCAGGCCGCCGACGTCGACGGCCTCGTCGAACCCCACGGCCCGGAGCTGAGGGAGGCACGCCTCGGCGTCGTCACGCGTGTAGAGCGGCAAGGCCGGATGGTGGCGGCTGAAGCCGCGCCGGTTGGCATAGCGCGCGTCCTCCTCCTGGAGGTAGCCGCTGTCGGGGAGCAGGATGCCGGCGAGGTCGCGGGTGCCCGCCGTACACCACACGGGCCCTCCGAAGCCCGCCTTCACGAGCCGCGGGAGGTACCCGGAGTGGTCGAGGTGCGCGTGGGTGAGCACAACGGCGTCGAGCCGTTGCGGGTCCACCGGCGGGGCGTCCCAGTTGCGGAGCCGCAGCTCCTTGAGGCCCTGGAACAGGCCGCAGTCCACCAGAACGCGGCGCCCGCCACCCTCCACGAGGGTCTTCGATCCGGTGACGGTGCCCGCGGCGCCGAGGAAGGTGAGCTTCATGGGTCCTCCCGGCGCGCGGCGCGCGCCTTCTCGAGCAGCGCGAGGAAACCGAGCGCGGGGTCCTTCAGCTCGGTCTGGCCGAGCAGCGCCCAGTCCTCCCGCAGGAAGTCCGCGAGGTACGCGATCACGTGACCGAGGTCGACCACCCGGCAGCGGTTGCCGGGCCGCGCGCCCGAGCCGAACGCGACGAGGCGCACGGTGTGCCCGCCGTGGGTGGGGGCCTCGCCGTCGCGGATCAGCGCGCGCACGACGTGGGGCGCGTGGTCCGGATGGCAGCACCCGAAGCGGGCGAGCGTGGCGGCGAGCACCTCGGGGTCGCGCGCCGGCGCGTTGAGGCGCGCGGGGCCCTCCTTCACCTCGCCGATCAACATGTCGGGGCGATCCGCGGGGCAGCCCAGCGCCGGGTCCGGGGCGAACACCGGACCCCCGGCGGAGCGGCGCGCCTTCACCCGCCGCCCCGCGCCCGGGAAGCGGAACGCCAGGACGTCCACGTCCGTGAGGGTGCGCCGTGGCGTCCCGCCGACCGCCTCGACGATCGGGTACTCGGTGACGGTGAAGTACCCGTTCACCCGCAGGTAGGCCTGGACGAGGTCGACGGCCGTGTCCATCAGCGCCTCCGCTTCACGAGCTTGGAGAGCTCGAGCACCGTGACCGGGACGAGCCCGAGCCCCACGGTGAGGGCACAGTCGCGCAGGGACAGCGGCTCGAGCCCGAGGAGCGTGGCCATCGCAGGGATGTGGTGAAGCCCGACCTGCACGAGGGCCGAGACCGCGACGACGCCGAGGAGGCGCAGGTTCGAGAACGCGCCGACCTCCCAGAAGGTCTTGTCGGTGCTCCGCGCCGCGAAGGCGCGGAAGAGCTCGCCGAACACGAGCGTCGAGAACGCGAGGTTGCGTGCCGTCGCGAGATCCTCCGTCCGCATCGCCCAGACGAAGACGGAGAGGCTCGTTCCCGCCTGCAGGAGCCCAGCGGCGGCGACCTGCACCCACTGGGCGGCGCGGAGCATCTCCTCGCCCGGCGCCCGTGGCGAGCGGCGCAGGACGTCGGCCTCGGGCGGGTCGACCACGAGCGCGAGCGCGGGGAGCCCGTCGGTCACGAGGTTGATCCAGAGGAGCTGGAGTGGCAGGAGCGGGAGGGGGAGCCCCATTGCGGTCGCCCCGAGCATCAGCAGGAGCTCGCCCGCGTTCCCGGCGAGCAGGTACACGAGCGTCTTGCGGATGTTGTCGTAGATGGCGCGCCCCTCGCGCACGGCGGCGACGATGCTCGCGAAGTTGTCGTCGGCGAGCACCATGTCTGCGGCCTCGCGGGTCACCTCCGTCCCGGCCTTCCCCATCGCGATGCCGATGTGCGCCTCGCGCAGCGCGGGGGCGTCGTTCACGCCGTCGCCGGTCATCGCGACGACCGCCCCCTTCCGCTTCCATGCGCGAACGATGTCGAGCTTGTCCTGCGGCGTGACACGCGCGTGGACGCGCTCCTCGTCGGGCTCGCCGTCCTTCAGGATGCCGATCTCGCGGGCGATCGCCCGCGCGGTGACGGGGTGGTCGCCCGTGATCATCACCGTGGTGATGCCGGCGCCGCGGGCCTCCGCGACGGCCTCGATCGCCTCGGTGCGCGGCGGGTCGGCGATACCCACGAGGCCGAGCAGGGAGAGGCCCTCCTCGGCCTCTCCCCGCCCGGTGGCGATCGCGAGGACGCGGAGCCCCCGTGCCGCCATCTCGGTGTTCGTTTCGGTCGCCCGCTCCGTCCCCGCGACGCAACGCGGCAGCATCAGGTCCACCGCGCCCTTCACGTACAGGACGCCGTCGCGGCGTCGGATCGACATGCGCTTGCGGTCGGCGTCGAACGGGTGCACCGCGACGCGGGGGTTGTCGCGCTCCACGTCCGCGCGCTCGATCCCGCGCTCGCGGGCGGCGGCCAGCAGCGCGATCTCGGTCGGGTCGCCGGACCGCCCGGCGAGGTCGGCGTCGTTGCACGCCGCGCCCGCGTACAGGAGCGCGCGGCGGTCAGGACCCCAGAGGTCGCGGACGACCATCTGCCCCGTCGTGAGCGTGCCGGTCTTGTCGGTACACACGACCGTCGCCGATCCCAGCGTCTCCACCGCCGGCAGCCTGCGGACCAGCACGTTGCGCGCCGCCATGCGCTGGACGCCGACGGCGAGCGCGATGGTCACGACCGCGGGGAGCCCCTCGGGCACGGCCGCGACCGCGAGCGACACCGAGGCGAGCAGCACCTCGAGCCACGGTTGCCCCTGCAAGAGGCCGAGGACGGCGACCGCCGCGACGACCGCGAGGCAGAGCTTCAGGAGCGTGCGGCTGACCCGCTCGAGGCGCCGCTGGAGCGGGGTCGCCTCGTCTTCGGCGGTCGCGAGGAGGTGGGCGATCTTCCCGAGCTCGGTGCCCATCCCCGTCGCGACCACCTCGGCGAGCCCGGAGCCCGTGGCGACGGCGGTGCCCGCGAAGACGCAGTCGTGCCGCTCCGCGAGCGGCGCGTCCGTGGCGACGGGAAGGGTCGTCTTCTCCACAGGCACGCTCTCGCCCGTCAACGCGGCCTCGGTCGTCGAGAGCGCGTGCGCCTCGCGGAGGCGGGCGTCGGCGGCCACGAGGTCGCCCGCTTCGAGGAGGAGGACGTCCCCGGGCACCACCTCGGCCGCGGGAATCTGCACCGCGTGGTCGTCCCGCAGCACGCGCGCGCGCGGCGCGGTCATCGCCCGGAGCGCCAGCACGGCCTTCTCCGCGCGGTACTCCTGGAAGTAGCCGACGAGGCCGTTCAGCACCACGATCGCGGCGATGGCGACCGCGTCGGCCACCTCGCCGAGCACGCCGGCGAGCGCCGCGGCTGCGGCGAGCAGCGCGATCATCGGGCTCGCGAACTGCCGCGCGAGGATCCGCCACGCGGGCGTCGCGGCCTCCCGGCGGATCTCGTTGGGGCCATGCTCCGCGAGGCGGCGTTCCGCTTCCGCGGTCGAGAGCCCGGGCGCGTGGGTCCCTTCCGGCATCTACGCCTCCGCCTTCGAGAGCGCCAGCGACGCAGCGAGGGTCCCCCGGCGCAGCTGCCGGGTGCGCCAGATCGTCCAGAGCGCCGGCAGCACGAGCCCGGTCATGAACGTGAGCGTCACGAGCCCGCCGAGCATCGGACCGGCCATGCGGCGCGCCATGTCCGATCCCACACCCGTCGAGAGCATGGTCGGGACGAGCCCGAAGAGGTTCATCGCGATGGCGAGCACCATCCCGCGCATGCGGCCGGCGGCGCTGTCCGCGGCCACCTCGGCGAGCCGCGCCGGCGTCAGCTCCTCGCCGCGCCGCAGGGCCTCGCGCACGCCGAGGTCGAGGTACACGGCGAGCACGGTGCCCACCTCCGCGCCCACGCCGACGAGCGCGATCATCGCGACCCACGACGCGATCGACAGGTTGTAGCCGGCGCCGGCGAGGAGCCAGATGCTGCCGAGCACGGAGAAGGGCAAGGTCACGAGCACGATCGACGTCTCGGCGATCGTGCGGAACGACAGGTAGACGAGGAGGAAGACGAGCGCCACGGTCAGCGGCGCCATGATCGAGAGCCGGGCCTGCGCCCGCTCGAGGAACTCGTACTGGCCGGTCCAGACGATCCGGAGATCCTCGGGCAGCCCGAGCTTCGCCACGACCTCGCGCGCCTCGTCCACGTACCCGCCGAGATCGCGCGCTCCCGGGTCGACGTAGACGTACCCGGCGAGGAGGCCCGCCTCGTCGACCAGCATGGCGGGCCCCGGCTTGCGCGAGACGTCGGCGAGCTGCCCGAGCGTGACGGTCCCGAGCGGCGTGTCCACGGGGAGGCGGCGGACGCCGTCCTCGTCGGCGCGGAAGTCGCGCCCGAAGCGCGCGATCAGCGTGTAGCGCTCGCGGCCCGTGAAGATGCGCGAGAGCGGCATCCCGCCGAGCCCCATCTCGACCACGTCGAGCACGTCGTCGGCGACGGCGCCGTGACGGAGGAGGTCGAGCCGCCGCGGGACGACGTCGACGAACACGCCGGCGAGCTGCCGCTCGGCGTACACGCTGCGCGTCCCGGGCACCTCCCGCAGCGCCGCCTCGATGCGCTCGGCCGCGTCGGCGATCGCGGGGAGCTCGCTGCCCAGCACCTTCACGCCGACGGGCGTGCGGATGCCCGTCGTGAGCATGTCGACACGCGCCTTGATGGGCATCGTGAAGGCGTTCTGCACCCCCGGGAACGCGAGCGCCTTCTCCAGCTCGCCGACGAGGTCCTCGTAGGTGACGCCGGGCCGCCACTCGTCCCTCGGCTTCAGCGTCACGAGGGTCTCGATCATCGAGAGCGGCGCCGGGTCGGTGGCCGTCTCCGCGCGGCCCGACTTCCCGTAGACCCGCTCGACCTCCGGGAGCGCGGCGATGGCGGCGTCCTGCTCGCGCAGCAGTTCGCGCGCCTGCTCGACGGACACGCCCGGCAGCGTGATCGGCATGAAGAGCATCGTCCCCTCGTACAGGGGGGGCATGAACTCGCGGCCGAGCCCGTTGTAGACGGGCACCGTGACGCCGGTGGCGATCGCCGCGACGGCGACGAACGGCCAGGGATGCCGCGTCGCGAGCCCCACGATGGGCCGGTAGAGCGCGCGCAGACCGCGGTTGATCGGGTTGGCGGACTCGCGGGGCATCCGGCCCCGCAGGAGCGTCACGGCGAGCGCCGGGGCGAGCGTGAGCGTGAAGAACGCGGCCGCCAGCATCGCGAACGTCTTCGTCAGCGCGAGCGGCGAGAAGAGCCGCCCCTCCTGCGCCTCCAGCGTGAAGATGGGGAGGAACGACACGGCGATGAGGAGCAGCGACGAGACCAGCGGCCCGCCGAGCTCGCGCGCGGCCTCGAGCACGACCTCGGTGCGGTCGCGATCCGGCTCTTCCTCCACGCGCCGCGCCGCGTTCTCGACGAGCAGCACGACGGCGTCCACCATGTCGCCGATCGCGATGATGATCCCCGCGAGGGACATGATGTTGATGGTCAGCCCCATGAAGTACATGGGGACGAAGGCGACGGCGATGGCGGCGGGGAGGACGAGGATCGGGATCAGGACGGAGCGCGCGTGCAGCAGGAAGAGGCCGAGCAGCACGGCGATGACGACCATCTCCTCGATCAGGGCCTCGGTCAGCGTCTCGACCGACCCGGTGATCAGCTCCGAACGGTCGTAGACCGGCACGACCTCGACGCCTTCGGGCAGCGGCACCGACGCGAGCTTCTGCTTCACGCGCTCGATGACGGCGAGCGCGTTCTGGCCCTGCCGCGCGACCACGAGCCCGGAGACCGCTTCGCCCTTGCCGTCCAGCTCGCCGACGCCTCGTCGGATGTCCGGCCCGATCTCGACGGACGCCACGTCCGCGAGCGCCACCGGGACGCCTTCGGCGGTCGTGCCGACGGCCACCTGGTCGAGCTCGTCGAGCCCCTGCACGTACGCGGTCCCCTGGACATAGAGCTCGCGGCCCGCGCTCTCGATCACGCGCCCGCCGACGCCCCGGTTGGAACGGGAGAGCGCGCCGAGGACCTGCGAGACGGTCACCCCTGCGGCGCGCAGTCGCTCGGGGTCGAGCACGACCTGGTACTGCTTCTCGAAGCCGCCGACGGTGGCGACCTCGGCGACGCCGTCGACGCCCTCGAGCGCGAAGCGGAGGGTCCAGTCCTGGATCGAGCGCAGGTCCGCGAGCGAGCGCTGCCCCGTCCGGTCGACGAGCGCGTACTGGTAGACCCAGCCGACCGCCGAGGCGTCGGGCCCCAGCGAGAGCTCCACGTCGGGCGGGAGCCTCGCCTCGAGCTGCTGGAGGCGCTCGGCGACGCGCGAGCGCGCCCAGTACGGATCGATGCCGTCCTTCAGGAGTACGTACGTGAACGACATTCCGAACATCGTGAAGCCGCGCACCGTGCGCACGCCGGGGAGCGCCTGGAGCCCGGTCACGAGCGGGTAGGTGACCTGGTCCTCGACCAGTTGCGGCGAGCGGCCCATCCACTCCGCGAAGACGATGACCTGCGGATCGGAGAGGTCGGGGAGGGCGTCGAGCGGGCTCTTGCGCGCCGACCAGAGGCCCGCGAGCGTGAGGCCGATCGAGAGGGCGAACACGAGGAAGCGGTTGCGGCCGCTCCAGTCGATGACGCGACCGATCACGACCCGTGCCCTCCGTGGCCGCCGCCGCTGCGCATCTGCGTCTCCGCGTCGAACAGGAAGGTGCCGTGGACCACCACCTCCTCGCCGGCGGCGAGGCCGCTCGTGATCTGGACTTCGTCGGCCGTCCGGTTCCCGACCGTGACCTCCCGCGGCGTGAACGCACCGCCCGCGGAGACGAAGACCGCCGTGCGGACGCCCGTGTCGACGAGCGCGCTCCGCGGCACCCATACGCCGTCGCCCGCGGGCTCGTCCCAGGTGGCGACGAGCGGGCGGCCGACAGGGACCGCGGCGTCCACGGTGAGGCGGAGCTGGCGCCCCGCCGCAGACGCCACCGGCAGCGTCGCCACGATCGTCGCCGCCCACGTCTCGCCGCCGCCCGCGAGGGTGAGCACCGTGCCCGGCGCCGGGGTCTCGCCGGTGACCGTCACCTCCACGACGAGCGCGTCCGCGGGCGCGATCTCGGCGACCGTGCCGCCCGGTCCCACCCACGTGCCCTCGGTCACGGGGCGCGCGGTGACGACGCCGGCGAGGGGCGCGCGCACGGAGAAGGTCTCCGGGACGGCGCCGGCCGTGAGAGCCGCGTCGATCTCCGCGTCGGCGACGCCCGCGTTGCGCAGGCGGCCGCGCGCGGCGCCGAGCCAGGGTTCGCCGAGGTCGCGCGCGAGGAGCAGCTCCTCGAAGGCCGCACGGACCTCGGGGGTCCAGAGGCGCGCGAGCACCTGGCCCTTGGCGACCCGCTCGCCGACGCGGGGGACGGCGAGCGCGCGGACCTGCCCGCCCGTCAGCGTCGTCGCGCGGGCCGTGCGGGATGGGTCGAAGCGCGCCGAGGCCGGCGCGCGTCGCGCGACGAACGCATCACCCGCGCGCGCGGGCACCGTGCGGACGCCGAGCCGCTCCGCCGCGCCGGCCGCGTCGTGCGCCGCGTGGTCGCCCGCGGGCATGTCCATCCCCTCGTGGCCGGTCTGCGGGCTGGCGCAGGCGGACAGGAGCAGGAGCACGAGGGTCCTCATCGTCCCTCCACGCGCGCGCGTTCGGCCGCGCGCAGGTCGTGATCGCGCGCGGCCGCGACGTGGGCACGCCGGGCCGCGACGAGGGCCTCCCAGGCGCGCAGGACGTCCTCCACGGAGCCCTGGCCGGCGGCGTAGCGGGCGCGCGCCGCCTCGAAGGCCTCGCCGGCGCGCGGGACGGCGACCTCCGCGAGCACGCGCGCGCGGGCCTCGGCGGCCTCCTCGGCGCCGCGGGCCGACGCGAGCGCCGCGTCGAGGTCCCGCCGGACCGCCTGCGCCCGCGCCTCGGCGGCCCCTTCGGAGGCGCGCGCTGCGGCGAGATCCTTGCGGTGGCGCCCCCAGAGGGGGAGCTCGAGCGCGATCGCGACGTTCGTGCTCTCCGGCATCCCCTCGGGCATCACGCGCTCGGCGATCGAGACGCCCACGTCGGGGGCGAGCTGCGCCCGCGCGGCGTCGACGTCCGCGGCGGCGGCGCGCCGGTCGACCTCGGCGAGCCCGAGCTCGGGCGCGCGCGGGCCGGCCCCGGTGAGGCGGTAGGCCTCGGGGTCCGCGGCGACGGCGGCCGCGGCGTCCTCGCCCACGTAGACGCCGAGGCGGGCGATCTCGCCGCGGAGGCGCGCGTCCACGGCCGCGCGCTCGGCGATCAGCGTGGCGACGGACGCGTCGATGCGCAGGAGCTCGGCGAGGGCGCCTCCGCCGCCGGCCATCCCTCCCGCCGGGGGCATCCCGCCGGTGTCCTCCATGACGCCTCCGCCCCCGGAC
>JBMOQZ010000154.1:0-20341 GCA_049322475.1 Myxococcota bacterium
GGGGCCGCGTCGACCACGCGTCGCGTGGTAAACGCGGCACATGCGCGCGCTGGCGGCGATCCTCCTCGCCCTCGTCGGGCTCGCCCGCGCCGGCGAGCCCGCCCCGGTCACGGTGTTCGCCGCGGCGAGCCTGACGGACGCGCTCCCGAAGGCGGCCGCGGCGTGGACGGCGAGGGGCAACCCGCGCGTGGTGTTCGGCTTCGACGCCTCGTCGCGGCTCGCCAAGCAGATCGAGGCCGGCGCGCCCGCGGACGCGTACTTCTCGGCCGACGTCGCATGGATGGACCATCTCGACCGGCGAGGCCTCGTGACCGCCCGCGTGGACCTGCTCGGCAACCAGCTCGTCGCCGTGGTGCGCCCCGGGAGCCCCGTGCGCGCGCCCACGGACCTCGCGGGCCCCGCGGTGAAGCACCTCGGGCTCGCGGGCGAGGCGGTTCCGGCCGGGCGGTACGCGCGCGCCGCGCTCGCCCACCACGGCGTCTGGGACCGCGTGAAGGACCGCGTCGTCACCGGCGACGACGTGCGCACCGTGCTCGGCTGGGTCGCCGCGGGCGAGGCCGAGGCCGGGATCGTCTACGCGACGGACGCCCGGGTCGAGCCGCGGGTCGCCGTCGCCTTCGTGTTCGCCCCCGACAGCCACCCCCCCGTCGTGTACCCGGCGGCGGTGGTGAAGGGCGCGGCGCGCGCGGAGGAGGCCGCCGCCTTCCTCGCCTACTGCGCGAGCGCCGAGGGGCGGCGGATCTTCGAGGCCGAGGGGTTCACGGCGCGGTAGGGCGCGACGACGACCGCGCCGGGGGTCGCGAGGCGCGCGGCGATCGTAGCGCCGGGCAGGCCGAGGCAGGTGTGGCAGTGGGAGAACGCGAGAAGGCGGTCAGCGACTCCAACTGCCGGCGGGGCCAGAGCCTACCGTCGCCAGGTGTTCGAGGACGAGAGGGACCGACAGAGCGATGTCGAACCGCCCGGTCCCGATGAGGGAGAGCAGGCGGAACGACGCGCCCCTCCGGGAGCGGGGCGCGGCGATCAGGCGAGGGGGCGGCGGTCCGCCCGCTCCGAGCTTGCCCGCAGCTCAAACGACGAATAGAATCTATTCGAGCAGGAGCCGGGATGGCCAGTACGAGCGTTCATCTACCCGCCGCGATCGTGGAGCAGCTCGACAGGCTGGCCGCCGAACGAGGCACGAGCCGGAACCGCGTCATCCTGGAGGCCTGCGAGGAGCTCATCGCGCAGCATCGGGGCGATTGGCCCGTGGGCTTCTTCGACTGCAACCTGGCGCCGGAGGATCTCCGCGAACTTCGTTCCGGCGGTACGGAGATGGAGGCGTCGATCCTTCAGTCCCGGCGCGAGCGCCCGGTTCCCCCGCTGTGAGACTCGTGCTCGACACCAGCGTGGTCTCGGCGATCATGCGTCGGGAGGAGCCCACGCTCGACCGCATGAAGGCCCTCCACCCGAGGGACCTGGTGCTCAGCTCGCCGGTGGCAGCCGAGATCGCGTTCGGGCTCCAGCGCCTTCCGGTCGGCTCCCGGAGGAGAACGCTCCTCGCGAATGAGTACGAGCGGCTCAGGCAGGCCGTCGTGTGGAACGACTGGACAGAAGAGGCGGCACGGGCGTTCGGAGAGCTGAAGGAGGCCCTCGAACGCGCGGGAACCCCCGTCGGCGACATGGACGTCGTCATCGGATCCGTCGCGTTGGCGATCGGTGGGGGTGTGGCGACCGCGAACGCACGCGACTTCCGGCGGCTGCGGGGGCTGCACGTGGATGAATGGCCACGCGCAGGATGAAGCCGACCAATCCCGGTTTCCTGCCGGGGGTTCTCGGCTGCGCGACGCGATGAATCTATGGCGCCTTCACACCTCCCTTTCAGCTACCCTGCGCCGTTCGGCCCCCCAAACCTCCCCAAATCCGCGGGGGACCCGTCCGCGTCGGTCTCGCCGGGCTCGCCCGCGTCGCGGCAGGGGCTCGCCGCGTCGAGGTGCCAGTCGCCGCCGTCGGGGTCGACGAACAGGGGATCGGCCGAGAAGTTGCCGTCCTCGCCGGCGGGGTCGCCCATGCCGTCGAACGCGCCCCCTTCGTTGCCCCAGACGTCGTTGTACCGCCACGCGCCGTCGCCGTGGGCGCGAACGCCGACGCCCGCCACGGTGCCCGCCACGATGCTGTCGTGCACGTCGAGGTCGCCGCCGAGGTCGAGGGCGCTCGCCCCCACGTTCCCCCACGCGGTCACCCAGGCGAGGGTGCCGATCGCGCCGTCGGTGGAGACGGCCGCGCCGTCGTCGGCGAGGTTGTGGACGATCAAGACGTTCGCCAGCGCGACGCGCGAGCTCCGGACGCAGACGCCGCCGCCCTCGCCGGCGACGTTGCCCTCGAAGGTGACACGCGCGAAGGTGACACCCCAGGGGTCGTCGTCCTCCACGGCCGCGCCCCCGCCGCAGCCGTTCGCCACGTTGCCCTCGAAGACCACGTCCTCCACGACGAGGTCGTACCAGGCGAGCTGCGAGTGCAGGCCGCCCCCGTTGCCGTCGGCGACGTTGCCGACGAAGGCGCCGCCGATCACGTGGGAGGTGTCGTCGTCGATCTCGAGCCCGCCGCCGCGCCCGCCCGTGACGTTGGACTCGAACCGGTTGTCGATCCACTCGTTGTACGCGTGCGAGACCTTGGCGCCGCCGCCGTCGCCGCCGCTCTCGTTGGCGCGGAACACGTTGGCCTCGATCACGGAGTCGCCGTGGAAGATCCGCAGGCCGCCGGCGTCGTCCTGGGCGCGGTTGCCCTCGATCACGTTGCCGGCGATGCGGACCGCGCTCGTCCACGCGCAGATCCCGCCGCCGTCCTCGAGGCTCTCGTTGTCGGCGACGCGGTTGCCGGCGAGCTCGCCCGCGCCCTCGAAGACGTAGACGCCGCCGCCGCTCCAGGTGGCGCCGTTGCCCACGATCTCGCTGTCGGCCACCGTCACCGTGTCCGCGGAGAGCCACACGCCGCCGCCCTCCACGAAGGCGTGGTTGGCGGACACGCGGCTCGAGGTGACACGCATGTCGCCGCCCACGACCGCCACGCCCCCGCCGTAGCTCGCGCGGTTGGCGCGCACGTCGCCGTCCGAAAGCGACCCCGTGGCGTCCTCGAAGTACACACCCCCGCCGTGCTCCTCGCCGGTGTTCTGCGCCGCCACGAGGCGCGTCGCCGCGACGTCGCAGCGGGCGACCCCGAGGCCGCCGCCCGCGCGCGCGGACCCGCCCCGCACCTCCACGTCGGACAGGGCCAGCGAGGCGTCGGCGCAGCGCACGGCGCCGCCCACGTCGTCGCCGCGCCCGCTCACGAAGGTGACACCCTCGACGGCGAGCGACGCGCCGGCGGTCACGTCGAGCGCCACGCCCTCGCCCAGGGCGTCGACCATCGTGTCCCCGGCGCCGCCCGTGCCCCGCAGGGTGAGGTCCCGGCCGGCCACGGAGAGGCGCTCCGGGTACACGCCGGGGCACGCCTCGATCACCGCCCCGTCGGGCGCGGCGTCGATCGCCTCGCCGAGGGTGGCGAAGTCGCCCCCTCCCCCCGCGCAGGCCGTCACGACCGTCGTCTGGGCCTCCGGGCTCGCCGTGTCCACGACGGCCGCCGTGTCCTCCTCGTAGGGGAGCGGCGGGACGTCGCTCGGCTTCGAGCCGCGGGCCTCCGACGAGCCGGACGAGCCCCGGCCCCCCGCGCCACACCCAAACGAGCAGACGAGCACGAGCAACGTCACGCGCATCCAAATCACCTCGACCCAGTGATAGGCACGCGTCCGCACCTGAGGTACGCTCGGCGGCCGCACGCCGCGCTCATGGAGCAGCGCGGGCGGCCGATGCGCGGGTGGGTGACGGTCTCACCGCCGGGCTTCGACCGGCTCCCGGAGTGGGTGGAGCTGGGCGCGGCCTACGCGCGGCCGTTCCCGCCCAAGTGAGTCATCGGGCGGATCAGCCGACGACGATCTCGATCTTCAGCGGCTCGCCGCGCACGTCGAGCACGTCGGCGTGGGTGCGACGGCCGACCCGCTGGAAGCGGATGGACACGAGCGCGCTGCCGACGCGCACGTCCACGAGGTCGAGCCGGCGCAGGGGCCGGGGCAGGAGCGGGTTGCGGACGCGCAGGACGTGGTTGGGCGCGTCGGCGTCGAGCCCCAGCGCGGCCTGCAGGAGCATGAAGCTCGCGCCGCTCGCCCACGCCTGGGGGCTACACGACACCGGGTAGTGCACGAGGAACTCGCCCTCGCCGCGGCCGATGCCGCAGAAGAGCTCGGGCAGGCGGTGGTCGGAGAAGTGCTCGCTCGCGTCCAGCATCGCCTCGGCGACGCGGCAGGCCTCGGCCTGCAGCCCGTAGCGGGACATGCCGAGCGCGGCGAGCGCGTTGTCGTGCGGCCAGACGCTGCCGTTGTGGTAGCTGACGGGGTTGAAGACCGGCTGGCCGCGCGCCACGGTGCGGATGCCCCACCCGCTGTGCATCTCGGGCGAGAGCAGCGTCGCGGCGACGCGCCGGGCGCGGGCCGGCTCGGCGGCGCGCGACCACAACAGGTGGCCGGGATTGGACGACACGGTGGTCACCCGCTCGCCGTGGGCGTCGAGCGCGAGCGCGTAGGTCCCGAGCTCCTCGACCCAGAAGGCGTCCTCGAGGCGGCGGAGGAACGGCGCGACGCGGGAGGCCCAGGCCGCCGCGAGCCCCGCCTCGCCGAGCGCGGCCGCGATCTCGGCCGCGTGCAGCCACGCCTGCGCCGCGTAGCCCTGCGCCTCGACGAGCGCGAGGGGCGTCGCCGCGCGCCGGCCGTCGGGGAACGACACGCCGTCGCGGCTGTCCTTCCAGCCCTGGTTCTCGAGCCCGAGCGGAGTCGCGCGCTGGTACACGAGGAAACGCGTGCCGTCCGCGGTCCGGCGGTCGAGCCAGCCCATCGCGGCCCGGAGCGCGGGCCACAGCTCGGCGAGGAGCGCCGCGTCGCGCGTCCAGCGCCAGGTCTCGCCGAGGAGCACCACGAAGAGCGGCGTGCTGTCGATGCTCCCGTAGTACGGCGAGTGCGGGATCTCGCCGGCGCGGGCCATCTCGCCGCGCCGCAGCTCGTGGCAGATGCGCCCGGGCTCCTCCTCGCGCGCCGGGTCCTCCACCCGGCCCTGGTGGTGGGCGAGGAAGCGCAGCGTCTCGCCGGCGAGGTCCGGGGCGAACGGCAACAGCTGGCAGGAGGTCAGCAGCGAGTCGCGGCCGAACGGCGCGGCGAACCACGGGATGCCGGCGCCCACGATCCAGCGCCCGTCGTGCTGGACGCGCAGCGCGTGGACGTCCGCGAGCGAGCGCTGGAGCATCCGCGAGACGACCTCGTCGTCGCACCGCACCCCGGTCGTGCCGGCGCGGAACGCCGCGGCCTCCGCGCGGGCCTCGGCGAGCCGCGAGGCGAACGGCCGCATCGGCGCGGAGAGCGCGACGTCGCCGCGCAGGGCGACGACCTCGACCGCGTGCTCCACGCTCTCCCCCGGGGCGAGCCGGAGGCGGAGGCGGGCGCGCCCGGCCACGAGCTCGGCGGGCGCGGGGTCGAAGCGGACGACGGTCCGGTACGCGAGGCCGTCCACGCTCCGGTAGCGGAGCTCGACGCGGTCGCGCTCGACGAGGGCGGGCTCGCGCGTGCCCCGCCGGGCGCGACGCGCCCCGCGGACCTCGAACACGTCCGCGAAGTCCGCGTCGAAGTACAGGAACACGTCGAGCTCGACGTGGCGGGCGAGGTGGTTCGTGAACGCGAGCTGCTCGCTGAACCCGGCGTCGAGGATCTGCCGGCGGCGCAGGTGCAGGAAGTTCACGGGCTCGTCGAGGAGGCCCCCCTGCTCCTCGCCGGTCGTCGTCAGATCGATCTGCGCGGCGAGGCTCGACTCCGTCCCCGAGGAGAGCAGCGTGGCGCGCGCAGGCAACACCAGCTCGTAGCGGGAGAGGTGCCGGGTGTCCTCGTGGAAGAGGCCGAGCTCGCGGGCGCCGGGCGGGAAGACGTCGCCCATCGACGTCGTGACGCAGAACAGGTTCCCCCGCGAGAGCACGAGGCGCCCGGGCGTGGTGGCGTGGGGGAGGTCGAGCGGATCGCCCACCTCGGGGACGTGGCGGTCGTTCATGGCACGAGCTCCAGGGCCTGGGTCGTCACGCCGCGGTACACGTCGAGGTAGTCCTCGACCATGCGCTCCGCCCCGAACCGGCGCATGGCGCGCCGGCGGCACGCGACCCGGTCGAAGGGGCCCCGCGCCAGCGCCTCGAGGCGGGCGACGAGGCCGTCCACGTCGTCGACGAGGAAGCCGGTGACGCCCTCGTCGACGATCTCCGGGGCGGCCCCGCGGCGGTACGCGATCACGGGCGTGCCGCAGAGCATCGACTCGATCATCACGAGGCCGAAGGGCTCCTCCCAGTCGATGGGGAAGAGCGTCGCGAGGGCGTCGCCGAGCAGGTCGACCTTGCGGCGCGGATCGGCCTCGCCCATCGCGTGGACGCCGGGGAGCGTGAAGCGCGGCACGAGCTCGCGGCGCCAGTACTCCACGTCCGGGGGGTGGCAGCGGCCCGCGACCCGGATGGCGAGGCCCGCGCGCCGGGCCGCGTCGACGGCGGCGTGGGCGCCCTTCTCCGGCGCGAACCGCCCGAGGAACGCCACGTACCCGCCCGCGCCGCCGCCGAGGCGGTAGCGCCGCGGCCAGAGCCCGTGGTGGACCACCGGCGTGGCGAGCCCGAGCCCGAGCACGTCGCGCTGGCGTGCGCTGATGGCGACCATCCGCGCGTCGCCGGCGACGGCGCGGTAGAGCTCGGCGAGGCGCGGGTCCGGGGCGTGGTGCAGCGTGTACACGACGGGCGCCCCCACGTCGTCGGCGTGGCAGAGCGCGGAGGGCGCGTGGACGTGGACGACGTCGGCGCCGCGGAGGCGGACGTCGCGCATGGCCCAGGCCGCGTGCGCCATCTCGAGGACGGGGTCCGGCGGCCAGCAGGCCTCCGCGAAGAACGCCCGCACGGTACAGCGCGCCCGCGAGTCGCCGGTGGCGTAGAGCGTGACGTCGTGGCCGCGCGCGGCGAGGCCCTCCACGAGCGCCGCCACCACCAGCTCGGTCCCGCCGTACGTCGCCGGGGGCACACGCACGAAGGGCGTCGACACGACGGCGATGCGCAACCGACACCCTCCCCCCACGCAGTAGGCGCGCGGAGGGGTCCCGGAAAGCCGCGTGCGCGGCGAGCACCCGGGCGCTAAGGCGCGGCGCGGAGGCCCCCCCATGTCGCTCCTGCTGCTCCTCGCCTGCGAGCCCGGCGCGTCCGGCGGCTGCTCGGTCGACCAGGAGGCGGGCACCGCGGCGGCCCTCGTCGACGGCGAGGACTGGACGGGCCCGGGCGCCACGTGGCTCTGGCAGGGCGAGAGCCTGCAGATCAACACCGTGGGCGCCGGCGACTGGTGGCTCTCGCTCGTCGCGCAGACGACGCGCGACGGCGACACGCTCGCGGCGGCGGTCGACGCCGGCGCGTTCCCGGTGGATGTCTCGCTGACGGACGGCGGCTGGGCCACGTTCTACCCGCCGAGCGGCGCCAGCTACTCGTCCCGCGAGGGGTCGGGCGAGCTCGTCGTGGCCGAGGTCGACGGCGACACGCTGCGCGCCTGCTTCTCCTTCGAGGCCGTCTCGGACGGCGAGACCGTCACGGTCGAGGCCGGCACGGTCGACGCGGCGTTGTCCGAGTAGCCGCGCCCCCGCGCGTGGCTAACGTCCGGGGAGCCGGGCGACCCCGAGCCCGGCACGGGAGGGGGGATGTCCGAGACTGTCGCGAGTGGCCCGACCATCGGTTTCCAGCGCTGGCGCGACCTGTCGTTCCTGCACTGGCGGCTCGAGGCCCCGCTCGTGCGGCGGCACCTGCCGCCCGGCGTGGACCTCGACCTCTTCGACGGCTCCGCGTGGGTGAGCGTCGTCCCCTTCGCCGTCGAGGACGGCCGTCCCGTCGGCGTGCCCGCGGGATCGGGGCTCGACTTCCTCGAGGCGAACGTGCGGACCTACGTGCGGGTCGACGGCGAGCCCGGGATCTGGTTCTTCTCGCTCGACGCCTCGTCGCGGGCCGCCGTGGCGATCGCCCGGACCGCGTTCGGGCTGCCGTACCGCTTCGCGACGATGCGCAGCATCGGCTCCGGGCGCATCCACGACTACGAGGTGGAGCGGCGCTCGGGGAGCTTCCCCCGGCTGCGGCTCCGCTACGAGGTGGGCGACGCGCTCGGCCCGGCGGCGCCCGGCTCGCTGGAGCACTTCCTGCTCGAGCGGTACGCGTTGTTCACGAAGCACCTCGGCCTCCTCCTGCGCGTGCGGGTTCGCCACGAGCCGTACCTCCCGCACGACGCGTTCCCGGTCCTCAAGGAGGAGGGCCTCCTCGCGGCCGCGGGGCTCGCCCGTCCGTCCGATGCGCCGATCGCGCACTACCAGCCGGTGCTCGCCGTCGACTTCCTGCCGCCCACGATCGTGACGGCCGGCGAGCGCGCCCGTCGCGTCAGGACAGCGGCGGCGTAGCGAGGCGCTGCAGGAGCTCCCGCAGCTCGCGCATCGCGAAGGGCTTCTCGAGGACGGGCTGCGCGTTCTCGCCGAGCGGGCCGTCGCGCGCGGTCATCGCCCCGGACATGAACACGAAGCGCGCGGCCTGGGCGGGGTCGACCGCGGCGACGCGGGCGTAGAGCTCCGCCCCGGACGTGACGGGCATCATCAGGTCGGTGAGCACGACGTCGTAGCGCTCGCCGGCGCGGAGGCGGGCCATCGCGTCGGCGGCGGACGGGGCGGTCTCGACGAGGAAGGCCCCGCCGAGCGCGCGGGCGACGATCCCGACGAGGTCGGGGTCGTCGTCCACGACGAGCACGCGCGGGAGGCTCACGGCTCCGAGCTTACCATCCCCCCTCGCGGACCTGCCCGGGGCGAAGCCCGGCTCGAAGCTGGATCACCTTCTCGGGGGTGATGGGGCCGTCGTCGAGCGTCGCGTCGCCCTTCTGCTTCGCGACCTCGGCGACGCTCTTGAGCCCGGCGAGCTTCGCCGCGCCTTCGAGGGCGGCCGCGTCGCCCCCGTACCAGTCGAACCACGGGAGCCCGGCGCGGGTGTACTCCTTCGCGGTGAACGGGGTGGTGGGCGGGTTCTCGCCGGTGATCTCGCGCCAGGCGAGCGCGTTGCAGAGGTGCACGAAGCAGCGGCTCTTCGCGTTCAGGTCCCAGTCGCCGAGCTCGTAGGGGTCGCGGAAGATCTCCTGCTTCATGCGGCCGCCGGGGGCGAGGCCCATCGACTTCGCGCCGGCGGGGGCGCAGGCGGGGGCGGCCATCTCGCAGGCGTGGACCTCTTCACAGAAGCGGGGATCGACCTTCGGGAACCGCCGCTCGTACACGTCGCGGCGCATCGGGTACACGAGCACCTGGATGCCGCCGAACTCCGCCTTGCCGGTGAGCTGCTCCTCCGCGGAGTAGCCGCCGCCGAGCGGCATCGCGACGAACTGGCGGATGAAGCCCTTCTCGACGCAGAAGCCGTCGAGCCAGGGCTGCGTGGGCACGACCATGTAGTCCTGGGGCCCGCGGGTGACGCCCTCCGCCCAGCCCTCGCCCGTGACCGCGTTGATCTTGCCCGCGGCGATCTTGACCGCGAACGGGTAGGTCGCCTCGCGCTCCGGGTCGTGCTCGCCGGCGAAGTGGAGCCACGTCGCCTCCGACTGGTACATGGGCAACATCACCCCGCCGCGGCGGAGCCAGTCCTGGGGCGCGCGCGCGGCGAAGTCGTCGACGTGCCGGAGCGGGAACGCGCCGAGGCCCGGCGGCAGGGGGTACGCCTTGCCGTCGTCCGGGATGCGGAGCGTGCGCTGGAACGTGACGCGCAGGCGCGCGTGAGGGTGGATCTCGGGGAACGAGATCACGAGGCTGTCACGAGAGACTTCGACCATGCTTCCTCCTTTCTACCAGTCCCCGTCCCGCACCTCGCGCACGATGCGCAAGACCGCGTGGTCCGGGAGGTCCTCGAGCTCGCGGATGAGCTGCGCGAAGAGCTGGGGGCGCCGCAGGATGACCGCCTGCAGGTCCCGGCTCACCTTGCCCGCGAGGGCGAGCAGGACGTCGGGGTCCTCGCCGAGCTCCCGCGCGAGCGCGACGATGGTGGCCTCCGACGGGGGCGGCTGCTCGCCCCGCTCGACCTTGCTCAAGTACGACGGCTCGACCCCGACGCGCTGCGCCACGCGCCGCACCGAGAAGGCGCGGTCTCTCGCGAAGAGGGCTTCGCGGCGGGTGCGGAGGAAGGGGCCGAAGGTGTCCATCGATGTATAGTGTGTACTACATGGTACACGCTCCCGTCAAGCGTTATTCCACCCGCGCATGCCGGACGTCCAAGTCGCGCCTCTGCCCGCCTGGTGCGATCCGCTCCGGCTGCTCGGGCCCGGCGCGTGGACGATCGACGGCGAGGTCGCGACGGCCACGCTCTCGGTCCACAACGCCGCGGACCTCGCCGCGCGGCTGCGGGGGGTGGGGCTCGCCGGCCGGCCGATCGTCGTGCAGATCGATCCCGCCTTGCCCCGCGCGGCGGTCCGGGCCGCGCGCACCGAGGACGCGCGCCGGCGGCGGGCCACGTCGCCGGGCTTCACGCGGCCGGGCGCGAAGCTCGACGCCGAGGGGAAGGTCTCGCTGACGCCGGAGGCGCTCGCGCTGGCGATCGGGCGGCGCGCGAAGGGGCGCGTCGTGATCGATGCGGGCTGCGGCTGCGGCGGCAACGCGATCGGCTTCGCGCGCGGGGGCGCGACGGTGACCGCGATCGAGCGCGACGCCGGCCGCCTCGCGATGGCGCGCCACAACACGCGGCTCTACGGCGTGGACGTCCGCTTCGTGCACGGCGACGCCGTGGAGCTTTTGCCCTCGCTCGCCGGCGACCTCGTGTTCGTCGACCCGCCGTGGGGAGTCGACTGGGACCGCGCGCGGGTCGGGCTCGCCGACGTGCCGCTGTTGTCCGGCGTGCTCGCCGCCGCGGGCGGGCGCGAGGTGTGGGCGAAGGTGCCGCCGTCGTTCGCCGTGGACGAGCTTCCGGAGGCCGTCCCGGAGGCCTTCCACGGGGTGGCGGAGGGGGACGCGAGGCGGGTGAAGTTCCTGCTCCTGCGGAGGCGTGCCACAATCCCGCCATGATGCTCGCGCTCGCCCCGCTCGCCCTCGCCGGCCCCATCTTCCTCGACGCCGGCGAGCTCACCTACCTCGACGCGAACGGCAACTGGCCGCGCGCGTTCCCGACGGACGACGGCTGGCACCTGTTCTACGCGACCGAGGGCGAGTTCTGGTACCAGACGATGTCGGACGACCTCGTCACCGAGTTCGACGAGCGGCGCGAGCTCACCGGCCACCGCGACCTGCAGGACCACGCGATCTCGCTCTGCCCGGACGGCACGTTCCTGCACTTCGCGACCGCGAGCGTCGTCGAGAACGACGACTCGCTCTACTCCTTCGTCTACGACGCGCAGGCGAACCTGCTGTCGGAGAACGAGCTCGCCTACGGCGACACCAACGGCAAGTACGTCGACGTCCCCAGCGTGTGCGGCGAGACCTTCCGCGGCACGGCCTACTGGGCGGACTCCGTCGGCGAGCCCTTCCGCTACGTCGAGGTGGACGCGACCGGCGCCGAGGTGCGCCGCGTCGACCTCGACGACGCCCCCGGCGCGCTCGGCTCGTCCATGCTCGAGGACGAGGGCCACCTCTTCGCGATCGGCGTCGGCAGCAAGAGCGACGACGACGGCGTGCTCGTCAGCGAGTACGACGCCGAGCTCGAGGCGCTCGAGTACGTCACGGTGGACCTCTCCGAGGACCCCTGGCAGACGAGCTGGACGCAGGGCGCGACGCGGGTGGGCAACGTCTACCTCGTCATCCACATCGGCCAGGACACGACCCAGAGTTGGACGCCGTCCGAGGGCTCGGGCGACCTCTGGATCGAGGCCTTCGATCTGAACTGGGAGCCCATCGACCAGATGCAGCTCACGGCGATCCCGCCCGGCGACGGCGGCATGCAGCCCGGCCTCGCCGTGAAGGGCGACCGCGTGCTGGGGCTCTTCAGCATCGCGCAGGACAACGTCGTCGTGCCCGTCACCATCGACCTCGACGCGGCGGAGTCCTGGGACGACCCCCGCGGAGGGGACGACACCGACCTGCCGGCCGACGAGGACAACCCCGCGCCCGTGGACCCCACCCGCGAGTGCGGCTGCGCCTCGGGCGCGGCCCCGGCGTGGCTCGGCCTCCTCGGGGTCCTCGCGACTAGGCGGCGCCGGAGCTGAAGAGCGCCTGCTCGGCGCCTTGCCACGCGACGATCGAGTCGGGCAAGGGCGGCGAGGCGAGGTCGACGCCGAAGCGTTCGGTGAGCGCGCGCGGCGGCAGGCGCCCCTCCTTCCCGAGGACGGCGGCCTTGATGATCGCGGCGGTGGCGAGCTTGCCTTCGCGCGTCAGGCGGTGCTCGAGGTAGAGCCACTCGTCGTCCCAGCCCATCACGCGGGTGGTGACGTCCACCACCTGCCCGAGCCGCAGCTCGCGCCGGAAGCGCACCATCGCGGAGGCCACCATCGGCTGGAGGCCGTCGCCGTACACGCCGCGCCAGAGCCCGGTGCGCACGGTGAGATCGAGGCGCCCGAGGTCGAGCAGCGTCATCGTGCGGCCGTTGTTGACGTGGCCGTGCGCGTCGAGGTCGCCGGGCAGGACCGGCAGGCGGATGCGCGAGGCGCCCAGCGGCTCGATTCGCGGCGCCCGGGCCGCCGCGGCGAGCACCCAGAGCATGCGGAGGTAGAGGTTCACGGGGTCGCCCTAACGTCGGCGACGCCGGCAGGCGGGATAACGTCGCGGGCGTGAACGCCCTCGGCCTCCTCCCCCCCGACCTCGCCGCCGCGGCCGGCGTGCCCGAGGGCGTCGCCCGACGCGTGCTCGCCCGGCTCTTCGCCGGCGGCACGCCCGACGACGTGCCGGGCGTCTCGCGCCGGGACCGCGCGGCCCTCGCCGGGCTCTCGTGGGCGCGCCCGGAGGTGGTGGAGCGCGTCGAGGACCCGGAGTCGGTGCGCTACCTGTTCCGCGCGGCCGACGGCGCGAAGTTCGAGGCGGTGCGCATCCCGCTCGAGAAGCCGGGCGCGTACAGCGTGTGCCTCTCGTCGCAAGTGGGCTGCGCGATGGCGTGCGCGTTCTGCGCGACCGGCAAGCTCGGGCTCACGCGGAACCTGACCGCGGCCGAGATCGTCGGGAGCTTCCTCGCCGTGCGCGACGAGGCGCCGGGGCGCGTGACGGGCGCGGTGTTCATGGGGCAGGGCGAGCCCTTCCACAACTACGACGCCGTCGTGCAGGCCGCGCGCGTGTTGTCCGACCCCTGCGGCGCCCGGGTCGACGCCAAGCGCATCTCCATCTCCACCGTCGGCCTGGTGCCGCAGATCCGCCGCTACACGCGCGAGGGCCACAAGTTCCGGCTGGTCGTGTCGCTCCACTCCGCCATCCCGGAGAAGCGGGCCACGCTCGTGCCGCGGGTCCCCCTCGCGGAGCTCGCCGAGGCGCTGCGCGAGCGCGCCCGGGCCACCCGGAAGCGCCAGACGATCGCGTGGGTGGTGATGGCGGGCGTGAACACGGGGCGCGACGAGGTCGAGGCGCTGCGGGCGCTCCTCGGCGACGTGCCGATGCGCATCAACCTCGTCGACGTCAACGGCGACACGTACGCCCGCGCCGGCAAAGCCGAGCGCGACGCCTTCGTCGACGCGCTGCAGGTGCTCCGCGCGCCGATCGTACGCCGCTACTCGGTGGGCGAGGCGAGCGACGCGGCGTGCGGCATGCTGGCGGCGAAGGTGGGCTGAGGGCAGAGCCCGGGCGAGTGGGACGGTCTCGAAGCAGAGCCGCTCCGACCAGGACTCTCGTCCCGGGTACTGCCAAAAAACGCACGTTCGTCCGTTCGCGCGCCCCGCGCGCAGGCCGCTGGGCGCGACCCGAGTCCTGCTCGGCCCGGCTCTGCTCCGGATTCGTCCCGTTCGGGCGGGCTCTGCCCCTCGGCCGGCCCGCCGGACCGCCGCGCCCCGCACACGCGAGGCGCCGCGCCGGAACGGCGGAGGGGGTCGAGCGGCTCCCCTCCCGACGAGGTAGGGTGCGCGCCGTGGACGAGTACACGCTCGACGAGCTCGTGCGCGAGGTGCAGGCGCTCCTCGGGGGCCTCGCCATCCACGACGGGCGCGTGCAGCCCACGCCCGACGCGCGCACGCTGCGCTGGTACCGCACCGTCGGCCTGCTCGACCCGCCCGTGCCGCGCGGGCGCCGCGTCGTGTGGACGCGCCGCCACGTGCTCCAGGCCGCGGCCGTGAAGCGCCTGCAGGCCGAAGGCTGGCCGCTGGCCATCATCCGGCGGACGCTCGGCGGCGAGAGCGACGCGGCGCTCGAGGCGCGGGTCGCACGGGCGCTCGCGTAGGCCGTGCTCCTCGCGCTCGTCGCCTGCTCGGACCCTCCGCCGCGCGACGACGACGGCGACGGCCACGTCGTCCCGATGGACTGCGCCGACGACGACCCCGCGATCCACCCGGACGCGGGCGAGACGTGCGCGAACGGCGTGGACGACGACTGCGACGGGATCGCGGCCGGGTGCGGCCCCGCGGGGTGGATGGACGTGCGCGACGCCCCCGCGCGTGTGCTCGCCGACCCCGAAGCCGGGTACCTCTTCGGCGCCGCGCTCGCCGGCGACGCCGACGGCGACGGCGTCGCCGACCTCGCGCTGCGCGCGTCCGACGGGCGGGCGTCGACCGTGTGGGTGGTGTCGGCCGCGCTCGAGGGAGACCTCCCCCTCCGCGCGACGGATCCGGTCTTCACCGACGAGACCGACGGCTTCGAGCTCGCCGCCGGCGACCTGGACGGCGACGGGCTCGCCGACCTCGTGCTCCCGTCCTGGGACCCGGGCACGGGCACGGGCGGCGCCTACCTCCTGCGGAGCCCGCTCGGCGCGGACCTCGGCGCCGGCGACGCGGACGCGGTGCTCGTCGCCCTGGGGGCCTTCCGCGCCGCCCGCGCGGCGCTCCCCGGCGACGTCGACGGGGACGGGCTCGCCGACGTGGTGCTCGCGGACCCGGACGCCTCCCGCGACTCGCCCTGGGGCGGCGCCGTGTGGGTGGTGCCGGGGGACGTGAGCGGCACACGCGACCTCGACGACGCTGGCGTCCGGCTCGACGGTGGGTACGCGCGCCAGGCCGGCCTCGCGCTCACCGGCGGGGACCTCGACGGGGACGGGCTCGCCGAGGTGGTGGTCGGCACCCGCGGCGACGTCCGCGTGGTGACCGCGCCTCTCGTCGCCGGCCGGCTCGCCGACGCCTCCGACCGGATCGGAGGCGACCCGTCGCTCGGCGAGGCGGTCGCGCTGGGGGACGGCGACGGCGACGGGCACGCCGACCTGCTCCTCGGGGCCGCCTTCGCCGGCTGGGACGGGGACACGAACCGCGGCGCCGCGTGGCTCCTCGCCGGGCCCTTCGTAGGCGACCGCACCGTGGACGACGCCGTCGCCACGGTCGAGGGCGCGCCCGGGACCTGGGCCGCCGGCTTCGTCGTCGCGCTGCCCGGCGACCTCGACGGCGACGACCGCGGCGAGATCGCGCTGGAGTGCGACGTCGGGCTCGGCGCGCGCGGCGTCGCCCTGTTCCGGGGCGGGCTCGCCGGCACGTGGGACACCCGGGACGCCTTCGCGTTCCTGACCGGCGAGCCGGGCGACGCCCTCGGCGCGAAGATCGTCGGCACGGGCGACCCGGACGGCGACGGCTGGGGCGACCTCTTCCTGCTGGCGCCGCTCGCGCAGGAGGACGGCGTCATCGGCGCGGGGTGGCGCGTCCCGGGGGGGCCCGGCCTCTGAGCCCGAGGAGGGACACCAGCAGCGCGAGCGCCGGGAGCCCCGCGTGGGCGCTGGCGCAGCCCGCGCAGCTCACGGCGCAGGAGGCCGCGACGGCCTCGTCGCCCATGCAGAGGCCGATCGGGATCTCCTCGCCGTACGCGTCGGTGTGGGTCACGACGACCCACACGCCGCCCGCGTCGACGTCGCCGACATGGAGCCCCTCGGGCGGCAACCCCACCGGCCCGAACGCGGCGGCCAGCGGCCCGTCGGGGAGGCCACCCGCGACGGGGTGTACGCTCACCGTCAGCGGCGTGGGGTCGCCGGCGACCCCGATCCAGAGGTCGCCGCCGGGGTGGTCGAGGCGGTAGAAGCGCTGGGCGAGCGGCTCGAGGCGGGTGTCGGCGCGGAGCGTCTCGCCCTCGGCCGTCGCGAGGAGACCCTCGAACGACGCGGCGATTCCGTAGCCCGTCCCGTCGTGCCGGATGCCCGTCTTCAGGTTCCAGATCGCGAAGGTGGGCCACACATCCGCGATGCTGGTCCCGTGCGCGTCGAGCGCGACCTCCAGGGCGTCGAGCCCCTCGTGCTCGACGGTGGCCTCGATCGTCTCGCGGACGATGTCCTCGCTCACCTCCACCTCGAGCATCTCCCAGAGCAGGCCGAGGCCGTACGCGGCGTCGTAGCAGTCGCTCGGCTCGCGCATCGAGTCGAGCCCGCAGGTGGTCCGGGAGAGGTAACGATCGCCGAAGACGACGTTGGCGGCATGTTCGGCCGTGCTCTCGTGGAGCCAGGCTGGCTCGTAGCGGTCGTAGGCGGCCTGCACCGCGTGGAAGACCTCGTGGGCCACGATGCCGTCGAAGGAGCCGCCCACGCTCTTCAACACGACGTACGTGCTGCAGCGCCCGCCGGTGCACGCGTCCCTGCCCGCGAGCCCGGCGAAGGGCCACCCGGAGAGGTCGAGCAGGTACACGTCGAACGCGTCGCTCCCGCCGGGAGCGTCGAGGTCGAACTCGTCCTCGGGGGCCGGCGGGGCGTAGCCCTCGAATTCGAAGCGGCGGAGGTTCTGCTCGGTGGCGACGACCGCGTCGTACGCCCGGTCGGGGACGCCGTCGGCGTTCCAGTCGGCGGGGTGGATCGCGTTCGGCCCCTCCAGGCTGTAGTGGGCCCGCGCGAGGCCGCCGGGCCCGTCGAGCACGCGCACGTCGTCGTCGGCGTCGAAGCTCAGGAGCTCGAAGAGGCCTTCGCCGGGCTCCACGGGGCGTTCGTCGGCGCAGGCGAGCAGGACGAGCACGCCGCAGCTTAGCCGACGACGTAGAGCCCCACGCGCACCCCGCCGTTCGAGAAGTGCAGGAGCCGCCGGGCGGAGCGGTGGACCTGCATCGCCTGCGCGGGCTCCGGCGCGAGGAAGTACGCCCGCCAGCCGGCGAAGCGGGCTCGCCAGACCTCGCCGAACGCGCGCCAGACGTTGCCCTCGCCGAGGCGCAGGCCGTACGGCGGGTTCGTCACCACGATGCCGGTGGCGGCGGGCGGCTCGGCGTCGGCGACGTCGCAGCGGCGCAACGTGACCTCCACGCCGGCGCGCCGCGTGTTGGCCTCCGCCGCGCCGAGCACGCGGGCGTCGCGGTCGCTGGCGTACACGGGCGCGACGCCGCGACCCTCGGCGACCCGCACCTTCGGCGCGCACGGCCACTCCTCGTACGCGAAGCGGCGCCGGCCGTAGGGGGACCGCCCGGCGGCGAGGAGCGCGGCCTCGATCGCGATCGTGCCCGAGCCGCAGAACGGGTCGTAGAGCGGCTCCTCGCCGGTCCAGCCCGACGCGAGGACCATCGCGGCGGCGAGGTTCTCGCGGATGGGCGCGGGGCCCTGCTCGGCGCGCCAGCCCCGGACGTGGAGGAGCTCGCCGCCCGCGTCGAGCGAGACGGTGGCGCGGTCCTCGAGCACGCGCACCTGCACGCGCTGCGGCATCGTGGGCCGGGCGCCGCGGTCGACGACGCGCGGACCCTTCAGCGCCTCGCGGACGACGTGCGCGACCCGCTTCTCGACGCTCTCGCGGAAGCGCAGGCGCGACTTCGCCAGCGTCGCGTGCACCTCGACCTGCGCGGCCGGGTGGAGCCACTGCTTCCACGCCACCCTGCGCACGACCATGTCGAGCTCTTCCAGCGATCGCGCGGGCCCCTCGCCGAGCTCCGCGAGCAGCCGCGACGGCGTGCGCAACATCCGCAGCCGGGACAAGGCGTCGCCGATCTCGGCCGAGAAGCGCACGCCGCCGGGGAGGACCTCGCCGGTGCCGAGCTCGTCGCGCGTGATCGGCTCGAGTCCCGGCGTGGCGACGGCGTACCACCTCATCGCGAGAGCTCGGCGCGGAGGTGGGCCTCCAGCGTGGGCCGCGCGAACGCGTAGCCGTGGGCCCGGAGCTTCACCGGTCGCGCGCGCTGGCCGCCGAGCAGGAGCTCCTCGCCCATTTCGCCGAACATCACCCTCACCGCCGGCGCCGGGAGCGGGATCACCGCGGGGCGGCCCAGCACCTGCCCGAGCGCTCGCGCGAACTCGCGCTGCCGGACGGGCTCCGGCGCCATCAGGTTCACGGGTCCCCGGAGCGAGGCGTCGCCGACGCAGAAGAGGATCGCGCCCACCACGTCGTCGAGCGCCACCCACGGGAACCACTGCCGCCCGGACCCGACGGGGCCGCCGAGGCCGAGCCGGAACGGGGTCAGCATGCGCGGGAGCGCCCCGCCCTTCGCGGAGATCACGACCCCGAGGCGCGTGCGGACCACGCGGATGCCCGCGCCCTCCGCCACGGCCGTGGCGGCCTCCCATGCCCCGCACACCTCGGCCTGAAAACCCGTGCCCGGCGCGCTCGACTCGTCGAGGGGCTCGTCGCCGCGGTCGCCGTACCACCCGACCGCCGACGCGCTCACGAGCACCTTCGGGGGCGTGGCGAGCGACACGAGCGCGGAGCAGAGCACCTCGGTGCCCCGCGCGCGGCTCTCGAGCACGTCGCGCTTGACCTCGGGGGTCCAGCGCCGCCCGATGGGCGCGCCGGCGAGGTGCACCACGGCGTCGACCCCCTCGAGCGCGGCGGCGTCGATCTCGCCGGCGGCGGGATCCCAGCGGACGCCCTCGCCCCTGCGCACGACACGCAGCACGGTGTCGCCGCGCGCCTCCATCGCCGCGCAGAGCTGCGTGCCGACGAGGCCTGTCGCCCCGGTGACGGCGACGCGGAGGGGGGTGGGGGCGCCGGGCATCGAGGCAGAGGGATACTCCCCTCGACGATGCGCGTCACCCCGATCCCCGCCCTCGTCGACAACTACGCCTGGCTCCTCGTCGACGGCGACGACGCCGTCGTCGTCGATCCGTCCGACGCCCAGCCGGTCCTCGCCGCGCTGGGCGCCCACCACCTCCGCGCGGTCTGGTGCACGCACCACCACGGCGACCACGTCGGTGGCCTCCCCGACCTGCTCGCCGCCTGTGGCCCCGTCGAGGTGGTCGCCAGCCACGTCGACCGCGACCGCATCCCGGGCGTCACGCGCGTGGTGCGCGAGGGCGACGTGCTGGACTTCGGCGGCGCGCGCGTGCTCGAGGTGCCGGGCCACACGCTCGGGGCCGTCGCCTACGTGCTGCCGGACGGCGTGTTCTCGGGCGACACCCTGTTCTCGTACGGCTGCGGCCGCGTCTTCGAGGGCACGATCCCGATGTTGCGCGACTCGCTCGCGAAGCTCCGCGAGCTCGACGGCAAGCTCTGGTGCGGCCACGAGTACACCGTGAAGAACCTGCGCTTCGGGGTGCAGTACGACTCGGCGCTGCTGCCGCGGCTGCGCGAGGCGCAGGCCAAGCGCGGGCGCCGCGAGCCCACCGTGCCGTCCGAGCTGGCCGACGAGCGCCGCGGCAACCCGTTCTTGCGGTGGGACGATCCCGCGCTGGCGCACCTCGGGGAGGACGTGTTCGCGGTGTTGAGGGAGGCGCGCAATCGCTTCTAGCGATCGGTGACCCCCCGGAACAACGCCCCCGCCGCGATCTCCACCCGCGACCGCACGGGCACCGGCAGGGGCGCGAGCGTGCGGGCCAGCGTGGAGAGCACGGCCTCCACGCGGCACTCGTCCGCCATCGCGCGCGCGTCGGGCTCGCCGGCGGCGATCCAGGCGCGCTCGGTGGCGTTGGCGAAACGCCAGAGCGCCTCGGGGGGAAACACGGCGGCGAACCCGCCGCCGACGTCGTCGAAGAGCCGCCGCGCGCGCGGGACGTGGTAGCGGGCGGTCACGACGAGCGGCCGGCGGCAGCCGCGGGCGCCGAAGAGCTCGGTGCCGGCGACGGCCTCCTCGCGCGTGGAGCGCGTGCGCTCGTCGACGACGACGGCCTCGCGGGGAACGCCGAGCCGATCGAGCAGATCGACGACGATCGCGCTGCCGGACGCGTGCTGGCCGCGGAGGCGGGCCTCGAGCGTCGCGACGAAGGGCGCGCCGGCTCGCCACGCCGCCGAGGCCGCGGCGGCGCGCGCGGCCAGCTCGCGACGCGCGCGCTCGGGGTCCCGACGCAGCTCCTTGCC